>CAYVHH010000304.1:0-8587 GCA_964450175.1 uncultured bacterium
AAGGCTGGAACACCGGCGTTCGCTCCTGTGCTGCGTGCTTGAGCTGGCGCGTGGGACTCGACCTGGGTGCGGCGCGCGAGCGCGTACGCACAGCGCGCGCTCGGAACGCGAGTAGACCGATACGTCGAGGCGCGCGAAACCGCCGACCGGCACAAGAGCCGGGCGCTTTACGTGTATCTGGATGAAGACGGCATGTGAATTCTCCGCGGGCGTCTGGCGCCAGAAGTCAGCGCGGTGGTCGTTCAGGCTCTGGAGGCGCCCGGGAAACGTTGTATCAGCAGCGTCGACAGCAGGAAGTTGACTCGACTCGCGAAGCCGGGTTCATCCCACAGGACGTTTCCGCGGAAACGTCTCGGCGCCTCGCGTGCGACGCGAGCCGCGTCGTGATGCAACACGCTCGAGATGTGGATGCCGCTTCCCTGGGCTGCGGCGTTCGGTGTGGGCAGGGCCATCACGTTCGTCACTGGGCACAAGGAGGCAACTGGATGGCGAGCTGCAATTCCTCCGGCCGGACGGGACGCTTCTACGGGCAGCCCCGCCGTGTCCCAAGGTGGGAGAGGATGTCGTGAACCAGCTCCGAGCGCACCATGAGGCGCACGGCTTTCATCTGCACGCGTGCACCGCCCTGCCGGAATGGTTAGGGGAGCGTCTCAACGTCGGCTACGCGATCGACGTCTTACAACCGCGTGCGACGGGGTGAGCGACAACAAGCAAAAAGCGCTCGGCGCCGCGGGCCACCCCACGCTATCGTGGATGTATGCCACCCGCGACTCGAATCCGCATCATTGCGTGCCCGCCGGGCGAGGCTCCGCTGAATGTGCGGCTTGCGTGGGTCGGTCTCGAGCTTCCGCTGGCGCCCGGCCGCGCCAGCCGCCAGCTCGCGATGACCTCCGGCGTGGTCTCCGCGCCGCGCGGCCTGTGGCAACGCATCGCCGCGCTGTTCCTCGGCCGTTACGGCGTGCAAACCGGCTATTCGGTGAACGCGCTCGAGGCGGTCAATCTCCTGCAGGCCAAGGACCCTGTGGCCGCCGCGTGGTGGCGCGAACACTGCGGCCACCTGCTCGATGGCAAGCGGTGGTTCCTCTTCCCGACGGCCTCGTGCCAGGAGCGCTCCTAGCCGTCTACTTGTCGGCGAAGCGGATCGCCGCCGGGCCTCCCTTGACCCCGATGCGCACGCCGGTGTCCCGCACGGTGGATCCGTCCAGGCTCAGGACCTGAATCTCCTTCTCGACCATGTTCCCGACGAAGACGTGCTTGCCGTCGGGCGAGAACGCCGCGCCCTGCGACCAGTGTCCGATCGGGGCCTCGCCCAGGCGCGAGAGGTCCTTGCCGGTCACGCGCAGCAGCACGAGCTTGCCGGCGTCGTTGAAGAAGGGCGAAGCCTTCGGCTTGTTGCTGCCGTTCATGACGACCGCCGCGACCATCGAGCCGTCGGGCGAGATCTTGATGCCCTCGGGGGTCTGGCCGACGGTCAGCGTGCTGACCACGCGCGGCGGCTTCGCCGTCAGATCGATGAGGCTGACGGTGTCGGCATCGCCGCCGCCGCGGCCAATGTTGGCGACGGCCGCGAACGCGCCGTTCGACGCGATGTCGACGCCGTAGGGCCGCAGCCCGGCGGAGATGTCGCGCTTCGTGTATTCGACCTTGGTGCCGTCGATCGAGAGAACCGAGATCCGGTCGTCGCCGTCGCGAGTCACCAGCGCCAGCTTGCCGTCGGGCGCGATGGCCACGTGGCTCGTGCCCGACTTGTCGTCGGCGATTGCCACTTTCCCGGCGGGTGTCACGGTCTTGCCCTGGATGGCATAGACCGACACCGTGCCCTCGGCGCGGTTGGCCACCAGCGCCAGGGTGCCCGCACGATTGATCGAGACGCCGGCCGGTGCCTTGCCGGTCTCGAGCGTGGCGATGATCCGCGGCGGCGTCGCCGTGAGGTCCACCACCGACATCGTGTTGTTGGGGATCCGCTTGGTCGCGTCGCTCGGATCGAGCTTCTCGTTGGCGGTCACGAGCGCGATCGCCTCGTCGGGCGCGACGGCCACGCTGAACGGCGGGCCGACGACGCTGCCCGGCACCGCGAGCTCGGCGAGGACCTTCGGCGGCCAGCTCTTGGTGTCGATCACGGTCAACGTGTCGGGCGGCGGATTCGTCACGACGGTGGCGACGCCGTTGACGAGCTGAACCTTGTTGTCATTGATCGACAGGAGCAGCTGCGCGTGCGCGACGGGCACGTGAGCCAGAACCGCGAGCAGGGCGAGGACGGTGGCGAGCCGCAGCGGATGCATAGCGCCTCCTCGGGATCGTGACGGCGGCGCACAGAAGATCAGGTTTGGCCCACGAACGCAAGGTACACTGCAGCGCATGACGCTCGATCATCCGTGGACGGAGCCGCCCGCGCCCGCCGACATTCGCGCGGTCGCTCCCGGCATTCACTGGCTGCGCATGCCGCTGCCGTTTCAGCTCAACCACATCAACCTGTGGCTCCTCGAGGACGGCGACGGCTGGACCATCGTCGACACCGGCGTCGGCCTCGACGACACGCGCGCCCTCTGGGAGCGCATCTTCGCCACGCATCTCGGCGGCCGGCCGGTGCGGCGCGTGCTCGTCACGCACTTTCATCCCGATCACATGGGCAACGCCGGCTGGCTGACCGCGCGCTGGAAGACCGAGCTCTGGTGCACGCAGGCCGAGTGGCTCTACGCGCAGTTCGCGTGGCGCAGCCGCGGCGCGGCGGACTTCGAGCCGCGCCTCGCGCATTTCCGACGCCACGGCTGCGGTCCCGAGGCGCTCGTGCAGCTCGGGCGTCGCGGCAACCACTATCCGAGCCTGGTGCCCGAGGTGTCGAGCGAGTTCCGGCGAATCCGCGAAGGTGACTCGATCACGATCGGCCGTCGGACGTTCCGCGTGCTGACCGTGCTCGGCCATGCGCCCGAGCACGCGTGTCTGTGGGACGAAGCGGGCCGCCTGCTGATCGCCGGCGATCAGGTGCTGCCGAAGATCACGACCAACGTCAGCGTCTGGTCCGAGCAGCCCTGGCTCAATCCGCTCCGTCTGTATCTCGACTCGCTCGATCGCTTCGAGCCGATGGCGGCGGATACGCTCGTGCTGCCCTCGCACGGCCTGCCGTTCCGCGGCCTCCATGCTCGGCTCGGCTATCTGCGCGACCATCACGCCGCGCGGCTCAACGAGTCGCTCGACGCGCTCGTCGAGCCGCGCACCGCGGCGGAGCTGGTCCCGGTGCTCTTCCGGCGTGAGCTCGACGGCCACCAGCTGAGCTTCGCCGTTGGCGAGGCGCTTGCCCACCTGCGCTTTCTCGAGGACGAGGGCCGCGCGGTCCGCGTCGTCGACGGCGAGGGCGTTCACCGGTTCTCCAAGGCCTGACCACCCGCGCCAGTTCGCTTCGACGCGACACACCACGGACCCAACAGGAACACTCGACGCGCTTGACAGGCGTCGATGACGCAATGCATTATGCCGGCGCCGCGAGTCGGAGGGTTCCCATGAAGTTCACATCATTGCCATACCTGACTATGCTTTTGGTGGCGGTCACCGTATTGGCGATCGTCGGGGTTCTCGATCATTCTGAACGGGAGCGTTCTCGGCAGGCACGCCGAGCCCAGGTCCTCGATCACCTCAGTGCCACGCGCGCCAAGCTGGAAGGCGCGCTGAACGCACGCCTCTTCTTGACGCAAGGTCTTGCGGCTCACGTGTCCACACGTCCCGAGCTCGGCGAGACGGAGTTCGCAGAGGTGGCACCGGTCCTCGTGGCCGGGCGCACCGGTATCCGCGCTGTCCAGCTGGCGAAGGACACCGTGGTGAGCCATATCTACCCGCTCGAGGGGAATTCAGAGGCTCTAGGGCTCCGACTTCTCGACGTCCCCGAGCAGCGCGCCGCCGTCCAGCGGGCCCTCGAGACCGGGAAAACCGTGGTCGCCGGGCCCGTCGACCTCGTCCAGGGCGGCGTGGCGTTCGTCAGCCGCACTCCCATCTATCTGTCCCCGTCGAGGGAAGAGCCCGAAGGCGGTCGGTACTGGGGAATGGCGACGATCCTGATCGATACGAAGACCGTGCTGGAGGAGGCTGGGTTATTCGATCACGCTGCGGGTCTTCGCTACAGCCTCCGTGGCGCAGATGGGCTCGCCGCTCAGGGGGCCGTGTTTTGGGGCGACCCAGCTATCTTCGCGGCCGACCCCGTATTGTTGGACGTCTCCTTGCCCAACGGTGGGTGGCAACTGGCGGCACTTCCGATCGGGGGTTGGGCGTCGCTGTCGCCGCGGGTCTGGACGCTGCGCATCGGCGGGGTCGTGCTGGCCGTCGTGGCTTCGGCCCTGGCATTCGTGTGGATGCGCCACCAGGCCGGGTCGCGCGATCGAGAGGAGCGGTTGCGGCTCCTCCTCGAAGTGACCCAGCGCCTGACGGCAGGCCTCGCTCTCAAGACCGTGCTCAGCGCCATTGCGGAAGCGGCCGCCGTGGTCTTCAGAGGCGAGGTGGTGTTTCGGCTCGTGGACGGCGACGACCTCGTGCTCATGGGAGCCACGACGGGGGCCCGCGAGAGGATTTTCAGGGAGCGACTCCGAATCGGAGAATCCCTCAGCGGGCACGTGGCAGCGACCGGCCAGCCGCTCATCGTCGCCGATTCGGTATCGGATGCGCGGCTGATCCCGGAACACCGCGCCGCCGTTCTGCCTGACGGGATGGCGACGATGTGTATCCCGATCCGGCTCGGCTCCACCGTCCTCGCGACGCTCGCCATCTACCGCGAGCGTGGCTACCGCTTCGGCCAGAAGGACCTCGCCCACGCTCTGAGCCTCGCGGAGCAAGCGGCCATTGCCATCAAGAACGCTCGGCTCTACGAAGAGGCTGAGGATGCGCTTCGACAGCAGCGCCAATTCCTCAGGCAGGTCATCGACGTGGACGCGAACTGCATCTTTGCCAAGGATCGAGACGGGCGATTCACCCTGGTCAACAAGGCCCTGGCTGATATGTACGGCACCACGGTCGAGAATCTCGTCGGCAAGACCGACGCTGATTTCAATCCCAACGTCGAGGAGGTCGCTTCATTCCGGCGCGTGGACCTGGAGGTGATGGACACCCTGGAGGAACGCTCGATCCCCGAAGGGCGCATCACCGACGCGCAGGGGAGGGTCCACTGGATGCAGACGGTCAAGCGCCCGATCATCGGCAAGGACGGCACGGCGAATCAGGTGCTCGGCTCATCCAGCGACATCACCGAGCGCAAGCGGGCCGAGGACGCGCTGCGCGCCGGCGAGCGGACGCTCCGCCAGCTGGTCGACAACCTCCCGATCGCCGTCTACGTCTGCGATGCCTCCGGCGTCGTAGAGCGCTACAACCGGCGCGCCGCGGAGCTGTGGGGGCGAGAACCCACGCGTGACGCCATCGACCGGTTCGGCGGCGCGTACAAGATCCACACGGTCGAAGGCAGCGACCTGCCCCGCTCGGCCGGCCCGATGGCCCAGGTGCTCCGCACCGGGACGCCGGTGTCGAACCATGAGCTCGTGATCGAGCGATCCGATGGCTCGCGCCGCACGGCGATATTCGACATCATCCCGCTTCGGGACGAGCAGGGAAAGGTGACGGGCGCCATCGGCTGTTTCAACGACATCACCGAGCGCAAGCAGGCGGAGCTGGAGGCCGAACAGCAGCGACAACTACTCACACACGTGACCCGTGTGGCAACCCTGGGCGAGCTGTCCGGTGCACTGGCCCACGAGCTGAGCCAGCCGTTGACGTCGATCTTGAGCAACGCGCAGGCGGCGCAGCGGTTCATGAGCCGTGAACGCGTCGATCTGGAGGAGATTCGGGCCATCCTGAAGGACATCGTCGCCGAGGACCGACGCGCTGGCGCGATCATCCAGCGGTGGCGCACGCTCATGAGAAAGGGCGAGACTCAGCTCCAGCCGCTCGACGTGAACGAAGTGACGAACGAAGTGCTCCGTCTGGCGAACAATCAGCTCACGGCTCACAGCGTGACGGTCACCGCCCACCTGACGCCCGACTTGCCGGCGGTGCGTGGCGACCGCGTCGGACTGCAGCAAGTGCTCCTGAACCTGATCGTCAACGCGTGCGACGCCATGAAGCTCAACGAGCCGGCCCGACGCCATCTGACCGTCACCACCGCGCTCGATGGAGAGGGCGCCGTCGAGGTGGCGATCGCGGACTGTGGTGGCGGCATTCCGGCGGATGCCGTCGAGCGGGTATTCGAGCCGTTCTTCACCACCAAGGAGCACGGGCTGGGGCTGGGCCTGGCGATCTGCCGTTCGATCGTGGCGGCGCACGGTGGCCGCCTGTGGGCCATCAACAACGCGGACCATGGTGCCACCTTCTGCTTCGCCCTGGCTGGCGCCACCCGCGTAGCCGCCGGCGACGGCGATCAGCGCTTCCGCAAGGCCTGACCGCGCGCGCCGCGGCGCGTCGACGCGTCACACATACCCGAGCCCGCGGTCGCGGGCGGCGCGTAACGGATCACGCTGTGCGGGTACGCCGTACCCACCACCACCCGGCGTCCGCACCAGCACGACGTCGCCGCGCTTGAGCACGTGCTGGCGACGGTTGTCGATCGAGGCGCCGTTGATCTGCACGTCGCCCAGCCCGCCGTCGGCGCCGCCCGCGAAGCCCGGCGCCGGGAACTTCGTGCGCTCGGCCATGAACGAGGCGACGATCGGCACGTCCGACTCGCACACGAAGACGATGTCCTGACCGAGCCCGCCGCGGAAGCGCCCGGCGCCGCCCGAGCCCGGTGTCAGGCGCTTCTCACGGAAGAAGAGTGGACTGTTGCGCTCGGCCACCTCGACCGGGGTCGACGAGATGTTGCTCGGCCAGGAGAGCACGTGCTCGCCGTCCTTGGTCGGCGTGGCACCCATGCCGCCGTTGAAGAAGAAGATGTTCGTGTAGGGGCGGCCGTCCGCGCGGAGCCCCGTCTGCTGCACCGCCCAGAGCGGCGAGCCCGCGCCCGCCATCACGCGATCCGGGATCACTTGGTGGAGCGCGCCGAAAAGCAGCACGGGGACATAGTGGCCGGTGACGGCGCGACTCACGACGGCCGCCGGGAATCGCGGGTTCAGCAGCGAGCCCTCGGGCGCGGTGACGCGCATCGGGCGGTACATGCCCTCGTTGTTGGCGAGACCCGGGAGCAGCGCGCACTTGATCGCGTACGCCGTCATGGCATAGGTGTAGGCGAGCACGCAGTTGATCGCGCGCGGCTGCTGGGCCGAGGTGCCGGCGTAGTCGGCGGTGAGCTCGTCGCCGGCGATCGTCAGCGCGACGCGGTAGTCGAGCGGCTCGTCGACGCCGTCGGTGCGCATCGCGTAGCGATAGGTGCCGTCCGGCACCGCGCGGATCGCCGCGCGCATGGCGCGCTCGGCGCGCGAGAAGAGCTCGTCGCCGAGCTCGTCCAGGGTGTCGAGGCCGGCGGCGTCCATCAGCGCGAGCAGGCGCTTCTCCATCAGCTCGTTGGCGCCCACCTGCGCCCAGATGTCGCCGACGGTCTGATCGGGCGTGCGCACGTTGGCGCGGATCATCTCGATCAGGGTCTCGTCGGTGCGCCCTTCCCGTCTGAGCTTCATCAACGGGATGTGGATGCCCTCCTCGAACACCTCCCGGGCCTCGATGGCGCGCAGGCGGCCGCCGATGTCCGGCATGTGCGAGGTGGTTGCCGAGAAGGCGACGAGACGGCCGGCGCGGAAGATCGGCTTGAGGACGCACACGTCGCTCATGTGGCCCGTGCCCATCCACGCGTCGTTGGTGATGAGGACGTCGCCGGGCCGCATCGCCGCGGCGCCCATCGCGCGCAGGAAATGGCGGACGGTCGCGGGCAGGGTGCCGATGAACGACGGGATGCTGCCGCTGTTCTGCGCCAGCGCGTGGCCGCGGGCGTCGGTCAGCATGCACGCGAAGTCGTTCGCCTCGTTCGAGAGCGTCGAGAAGGACGTGCGCACGATCGCCTTCGCGGCCTCGTCGACCACCGAGATCAGGCGGGTCCACAGCACCTCGAGCGTGATCGCGTCGAATCGCGAGCTCACGCCGCCGCCGTCACGCGCGCGCAGCGCCAGCAATCGCGCGGCGCTGCGCTCACGTTGGGATGGAAGGACCAGCGCCGCAGCCGGGCGGGCTCGATCGTCGCCGGCGGCTTCATGAGTCGAGCGCCACGACGACGTTGCCGGTCGCGGCCACGGTGAAGCCCGCCCGTGGCGGGACGACGAGCGTCGAGCCCTCTTCCTCGATCACCGCGGGTCCGGGGAACTGATCACCGACGGCGAGGCGCGCCCGGTCGTACACGGTCGTGTCGACGAATCCGTTCGCCTCGGGAAACCAGACCGGGCGCCGCCCCTTGACGGGCGACTCGCTGCGGCGCGAGCGTCCCTGGAGGACGACCTCGCTTCCCGAGACGGGCGCGCGGACCGCGACCCGGATGTTGATGAACTCGACCGGGACGTCGGGCGGCGTGAGCGAGAACTTCTCGCGGTACGCCGCCTCGAAGGCCAGGGTGAGCGCGCGGCGCATGGCATCGGCGTCGCGGCCGTCGTAGGGACCGTCGGGCAAGTCGACGACGAGGTCGAAGCCCTGCCCGAGA
>CAYVHH010000305.1:0-24580 GCA_964450175.1 uncultured bacterium
GTACCGCAGCGTGGTCAGCAGTGAGGGCGGCAAACTGCAAGAGCTGGTGCTCCGGTATCGTGGCGAGAAGCCGATGATCATCGTCGGCGACCTCGGTCCCGCCGGGCTACAGCTGGCGCCTGACGAGAACAGTCCCGGCGAAGTCGTGCCGATGAGCTTCGACAAAGACGCGCTGGTCATGACGGACAAGCCCGCCGAGCTCGTGCTGACAGGCGCCGCCAACGGCCTCAGAATTCGCCAGACGCTCAGGTTCCACCCCGATGGATATGCCATCGACTCGTTGGTGCGAGTCGAGAATCCCGGCGGCGCGCCCCGCACGGTCACGCTTAGCCTACCCTGGCTCACCCGACAGGCCTGGCGTGGCACTCCAGAGAAGTTCCAGGGGCAGCACCCCACCGAAATCGTGTGGTCGACGCACGGATCCGTCAATAGAAGCGATCTCTTAAGTTTGGCTCCCGGCGCCGCTCCTGACGGCGAGTGGGTGGCACTTGACAGCGTGTGGTATCTCGCGGCTCTCGTCCCAAAGAGTCCGGGGTTCAAGGTCGTCGCGGCGACCGAGGGCAAGGTCCCCGACGCGAAGAACGGCGACAAGGCGCCGGCGGGCCGCGCGACCATCGCCGTGAAGGCGACGCCCACGATCGCTCCGGGTCAGGCGTGGGAAGGCAATGTCGTTCTCTACGCCGGTCCGAAGGAATACGACCGCCTGAAGGCGTTCGGGCTGCAGGACACGATCAACTTCGGCGGCTTTCCCCTGCCCCGAAAGTACGGCGGCCTGCCGATGGAGTGGCTCGGCGTGCCGATCCTGTTATTGCTGAACTGGACCTTCAAGCACGTCGGCAACTACGGCGTCGCGATCATCCTGCTCACGGTCGTGTCGAAGGTTTTGTTTTATCCGCTCACCGTCAAGAGCATGCGGTCGATGAAGTCGATGCAGGCGCTGCAGCCTCAGGTGAACGCGCTCCGCAGCAAATATCAAAAGGATCCGCAGACACTCCAGCGCGAGACGCTGGCGCTCTACAAGAAGCACCGAGTGAATCCCATGGGCGGCTGCTTGCCGATGATCGCGCAGGTCCCAATCTTCTATGCTCTCTACCTCGCGCTGTCGGTGTCGGTCGAGCTGCAGGGCTCGCCCTTCTTGTGCTTCGGCCACTTGTTCGGCGTCGACCTCTGGATCTGTGATCTGGCGGCGCACGATCCCACGTATGTGCTACCCGTGCTCATGGGCATTACGATGTTCGTCCAGCAGAAGCTGACGCCGACGATGGGCGATCCCCGCCAGGCGAAGATGATGTTGTTCATGCCCGTCGTCTTCACCTTCATGTTCCTCAACCTGCCCTCGGGTTTGGTCCTCTATTGGACCGTGTCCAACGTGCTCCAGATCGTGCAGCAGAAGCTCATGGATCGACCCGCGCGCACCCGCGCAACGCGCGAGGCGAAAGACGCCGGCCGGGCCTGAACCCGCACGCGCTGGCGACACGATCGTCGCCGTCGCGACGGCGATCGGCGAGAGCGCCATCGGGGTGATTCGCGTGAGCGGCCCTGACGCGATCGCGATCGTCGGTCCCCTGCTCCGGAGCGCCGTTCCGTTGGCCGCATTTCCCTCCCACGTGCTTCGCCGCGTCGGCATCGTCGACGCGAAGAGCTCGGAGCGCGTGGACGGCGCGCTGTGCGCGGTGATGCTCGCGCCGCGCTCGTATACCGGCGAGGACGTCGTGGAGCTGTCGTGTCACGGCTCACCGGCGTTGCTGCGACTGGTAACGCAGTTGATCGTCACCGGCGGCGCTCGGTTGGCCGCGCCCGGCGAATTCACACGGCGAGCATTTCTGAACGGTCGCCTCGATCTCGCGCAGGCCGAGGCGGTCGCGCTGATGATCGGCGCGCGGACCGAGCGTGCGGTCGCACTGGCGGCGCGCGCGCTCGCGGGTGGACTCGCGGATCAGGCACGGATCTGGCGAGACACCCTTGTCGAAATCATCGCCGAGCTCGAGGTCGTGCTCGATTTCCCCGACGAGCGCCTCGACCACGATCCCGAAGCAGCCCGCGCTACGATTGCGGCGCTCCGCGCCGCGGTTGATCGCTCGGTTGTCGCGGCTCGGCACGGCCGTGTCGTGCATGACGGGATCACGGTCGCTCTCATCGGGCCGCCGAACGCCGGCAAGTCGAGTTTGTTGAATGCGCTGCTTGGCCGCGATCGCGCGATCGTGTCAGCGGCACCGGGCACGACGCGCGACGTCGTGGAAGCAACCCTGGTGATCGCCGGCGTCCCCGTGCGGCTTCTCGACACGGCGGGGCTCGCCGCTCCGCGCGATCCCGTCGAGGCCGAGGGGATGCGGCGCAGCCGCCTGGCGATCGACGAGAGCGATCTCGTTGTGGTCGTGATCGACGCGAGCATCCCGCCGGATCGACGCGTGCTGGAAGAGACGGCGGGACGCGCGCGTATCCTCGTGCGCGCGAAGAGCGATCTCCCCTGTCATCCGGACGCCGCAGCACTATCTGAGGCGGTCGATGCTTCCACGATCCGCGACGGCGGGATCGACTCGCTGCTCGAGCGCCTCGCGCAGGAGGTCGAGCAGCGAGTTGCCGCAGCCGGAGACGAAGGCGGTATCGTGACGTCGCTCCGCCAGCTCGAGCTCATCGAAGCCCTCGCCGTTGCCCTTGCTTCGAGCGAGGGTGGGCTCGCCGAGATGCCGCTCGAGGCTGCGTTGGTGGACGTAAAGCTTGCCCTCCGTCTGACCGGCGAAATACTGGGTGTCGACGTGGGCGACGCGGTACTCGACCGCATTTTCTCGGCCTTCTGCCTCGGCAAGTGACGCCGCTGGAGGCCCTGTCCAAGGGGGCCCAGGCCATCCTGAAGCGGCCGCTCTCCCCCCTGGAGTGCGGCGACTTTAGTAAGTATCTGAGTCTATTGATTAAATGGCAGAGGGCTCACCGTCTGGTCGGTTCGTCTGACCCAATGTGGATCGTGGAACATCTCTTTCTCGATAGTCTGCTCTTCCTTCGGATCCTCCCCTCTGCAGTCCGAACTGTCGCCGACCTGGGCTCGGGCGCCGGTTTGCCGGGGCTCCCAATCAAGATCGTGAGGCGCGAGATCGAAATGATCTTGATCGAGTCGCGTCGCCGCCGGGCGATGTTTCTCACCAGCGCCATTCGCGCAATGAAATTGGGAGGTGCCCGCGTTGTCGAGGGCCGAGTCGAGAGCCTTGGGGACGAGTTTCGCGGCCGGCTCGATGCCGTGGTCATGCGCTGCGCCGGTGACCTCGAAGCGATGATTCCGACCGCGGCAGCGCTGGTCTCTGCGCCCGGAATCGTTATCGCGTCAGGGCCACCGAAGCCCAAGCCCTTATCCGTCGGCGAATGGGCTACCGTACCCGGAATCACGCCCGGCACAACCCGCCGGTTTGCGGTGTACCGGCGGCCGCCTTTGTAGCCGCCGCCGGGCCAGACAGTGCCCTGTCTGTTGGACTAGCGCTAGTTGACTGATCCCCGTTGGAGGCACCATTCACGGAAAGTTTGACTGGACACCGCAGACTGTGGAAAGTGTTGCGCGTGGAACACGGCCGGATTAGCAAACATATGTTGGCTAGATAATGTGCGTCGTGGAACACTCTAGCGTCGAAGGCAAGGCCTGAAGTGGCTCGGATTCTCGCGATCGTCAACCAGAAGGGCGGAGTCGGGAAGACGACAACAGCCGTCAACCTTGCCGCGGGCCTTGCTCTGGCCGAGCGGCCCACACTGATTGTCGATCTTGACCCCCAGGGAAACGCTACAACCGGACTCGGAGTCCAGAAGACCGGTCTGCGCCCCACGGTCTACCACGTCCTCCTCGGCGGTGAAGAGGCCGAAAAGGCGATCCGCGACACAGTCGTACCAGGCCTGAAGCTGCTCCCGGCCGACATCGATCTGGTCGGGGCCGAGATCGAGCTCGTCGGGATCGAGAGGCGGGAGCACCGGCTCAGGGACGTGCTCGAGGCCGTCTCGGCCGCCTATGACTACATTATTATCGATTGCCCGCCGTCGCTGGGCCTGCTCACCATCAACGCGCTCGTCGCGGCCGACCGGGTTCTTGTTCCGCTGCAGTGCGAGTTCTACGCGCTGGAGGGCTTGGCGCACTTGCTCAAGAGGACCGTGAAGCTTGTCCGGGAGAAGCTCAACCCCGGGCTGGATCTCCTGGGCATCTTGCTGACGATGTTCGATGGTCGCACGAGCCTCACGCTCCAGATCCGTGAAGAGGTCAATCGATACTTTCCAGGCCAGGTGTTCGATACCGTCATTCCGCGCAACGTCCGCCTCACGGAAGCGCCGAGCCACGGCAAGCCGGTCATGCTGCACGACCTCAAGTCCAGTGGCTCCGTCGCATACCTCGAACTCACTCGGGAGGTGCTGCACCATGATTTCTAAGCGAGGCCTCGGTCGTGGGCTGGGCGCGCTGTTGGCCTCAGAGCCGGCCGAAGCGGAGGCTCTCGTCGACGTACCGATCGATCAGATCGAAGTGAACCCGTACCAGCCCAGGAAGGTATTCGACTTCACGGCGCTGGACGAGCTGGCCGCGTCGATCAAGTCGTCCGGCGTGATTCAGCCGATCATCGTTCGAAGAATCGGCGGAGGCTACCAGCTCATCGCCGGGGAACGCCGGTGGCGCGCAGCTCGTCAGGCCGGGCTCGATCGAATTCCCGCGATCGTGCGCGAGGCCACCGACGCGCAGAGCATCGAGCTCGCACTCGTCGAGAACCTGCTGCGCGAGGATTTGAACCCGATCGAGGCGGCACAGGCGTATCAGAAGCTTCTGGCGGAGTTCTCGTGGACTCAGGAAGAGCTAGCGCAGCGGATCGGGAAGGATCGCACGTCGATCGCGAACTGCCTGCGGCTGCTGAGACTGCCGGAGGAAATCCAGGCCGATCTACGAAGTGGCCGCCTGACGATGGGCCACGCGCGCGCCCTCCTGGCATTGCCCACGGTCTCCGAGCAGATCCGGCTGCGAGACGAAATCCTGACCCACGACTGGTCCGTCCGGGCGACTGAGGATTCGATCCGCGCGAAGGAGTCGCTCGCCGAGGCTCGCGGGCTGCCGCCACGCAAGGGCCGCCGGCGCTCTGTCGAGCTGGCGGCGCTCGAGGAGGCGCTCCAGCGCGGCCTGATGACGCGTGTGCGGATCATCGGCAACGAGCGAAAGGGTAAGATCGAGGTCAGCTACGCGACGCCCGACGAGCTCGAGCGGCTCGCCGAGATCTTCGGCGCCCGCCACTAGATCGCGGCCGCAATCGCGGAACATCGACACGAGGTCGCTACCAGGCGAATGGCAGATCGTATCGTCGTCGGCATGAGTGGGGGAGTCGACTCGTCGGTCGCCGCGGCCCTGCTGGTGGAGCAGGGGTGCGACGTCGTCGGGATCACCATGCGCATCTGGCCGCGCCAGGAAACGGAAGAGCCGGCGAAGCGATTCGGCAGCTGCTGCGGCACCGAGGCGGTCGAGGACGCGCGCCAGGTCGCGCGCACCCTCGGCATTCCGCACTATCTCCTCAGCATGGACGAAGAATTTAACCAAAAGGTGATAGACCAGTTCGTCGACTCATACGGCAGAGGCCAGACGCCGATCCCGTGTCTGTCGTGTAATAGCAACCTAAAGTTCGGCTCGCTGCTCGGCCGCGCACGCGCGTGGGACGCCGTGGCCGTCGCCACCGGGCACTACGCGCGGGTCGAGCGCGATCGCGCGACGGGCCGCCATCTGCTCATGCGACCCAAGGATCTGCGGAAGGACCAGACCGACTTTCTCTGGCCCCTCACGCAGGCGCAGCTCGGCGCCGCGCGCTTTCCGATCGGTGAGCTCACGAAGGACGAGGTGCGGGCGCGCGCGCGCCGTCTGGCGCTCATCACCGCCGATAAGCCGGAGAGCCAGGACATCTGCTTCGTCCCCGACGATGACTATCGAGGCTTCCTACGCCGCCGGGCGCCCGAAGTATTTCGGCCGGGCGTGGTGGTCGATCGCCTCGGCAACACCCTCGGCACCCACGGGGGTATCGCGGGGTTCACCGTCGGTCAGAAGCGCGGGCTCGGGCTGGCGGCCGGGCGGCCGCTCTACGTCATCGACCTCGATCCCGCGCGTGACACGGTCACGGTCGGCGGCGCAGCCGAGCTCGAGCATGACCGGCTCGTGGCGACCTCGGTGAATTTCATCGCGTGCGCGCCGCCGACCGCTCCGCTGCGCGTGGCGGCGAAGATCCGCCACAGTCACCAGCCGGCGCCGGCCACCGTGCGTGCGCTGGACGGCGACGCCGCGGAGGTCGTCTTCGACAGCCCGCAACGGGCGGTGAGCCCCGGCCAATCGGTCGTGTTTTACGACGGTGACATCGTGGTCGGGGGAGGGGTCATTTCGCGCTCGTGAGGGCGAGCGCGGCGATTGACACCGAGCGGAATTGCGTGATAGTTTTCACAAACCTTCGTCGGCATCTCGAGATCGAGGAGACCTCCGAATGTATCAGCGTGAACGGGAATGGGTCGGCACCGTCGCGCGCATCGTCGTCCTGCTGCTGCTGCTGGCGCCGAGCATCGCGCTGGCGGCGAGCGAGGCCGAGCACGAGAGCGGCGGCCTGATCAGCCTCGACAAGTCGCTGATCATCCAGTTCCTGAACTTCATCATCTTGTTATTGATCCTGCAGCGCTTGCTCTACAAGCCGTTCCTCGCGAAGATGGCTGAGCGCACGCAAGCGATCCAGAAATCGCTCGACGAAGCACAGGCGGCGCGGGCCGAGGCGGCGCGCCAGCAAGAGGAGAATGAGACGCGGCTCCGCGCGGCGCACGCCGAGGCCGCGGCCATCCGCTCGCAGGCGCTGAAGGACGCGGCCGAGGAGCAGAGACGACTGGTCGATGCCGCGCGCGCCGAATCGCAGCGGCTCGTCGAGACGGCGAAAGCGCAGATGGATGCGGACGTGCGCCGCGCGCGTGACGAGCTGCGGCGCGAGGTCGCCGACCTGGCGACGGCGGTCGCCGAGAAGCTCGTACGCCGCAGCCTGCGCGACGAAGACCATCGGCGCATCGTCGCGGACGCGATTTCCAAGGTCGGCAACTAGGTGAAGGCCTCGCCCGGCGTCGCCCGCTCCTACGGGAAGGCGCTCTTCGAGCTCGCCCGCGAGCGCAACCAGGCGGACGTCATCGCGCGCGAGCTCGACGCGATCGCGGCCCAGTTCGCCAGCGAGCCCGGGCTGCACGCGTTCTTCGCGCGCCCGTGGGTCACGTCGGCGGCCAAGCGGGGGGTCGCGGCCGAGGTCGCGAGCCGGCTCCAGGTCTCGAAGCTCACCCAGGATTTTCTCGCGCTGGTGGCCGTGCAGGGACGCGCCGACCACCTGGAGGCGATCGTCGCGGCCTTCCGTGAGCTCCACGACGAAGCCGAGCATCGTGTCCGCGCACGCGTGCGGACCGCGATACCGCTCAACGACGCCGAACGCTCGGCGCTGACGGGAAAGCTGAGCCGCGCGCTGGGCGGCAAGCACGTGGTGCTCGAGGAAGTCACCGATCGAGAGCTGCTGGGCGGCTTCGTGGCCGAAGTGGGCAGCCTGCTCGTCGACGGAAGCCTGGACGGACAGCTGGCGCGAATGCATCGACGCCTCGCGCAGGAGTAGGGACAGGAGAGAGCGATGATCAAGGCCGGAGAGATCAGCGAAATCATCAAGCGCCAGCTGGCGGGCTACGAGGCGGAGGTCGACCTGCAGGAGGTCGGCCGCGTCATCGAGGTCGGCGACGGCATCGCGCGCGTGCACGGGCTCGAGAAGGCGATGGCGGGCGAGCTGCTCACGTTCCCGGGTGACGTCGTCGGCATGGTGCTGAACCTCGAGCAGGATCAGGTCGGTGCGGTGCTCCTGGGCGACGACAAGCTCATCAAGGAAGGCGACATCGTCAAGCGCACCAACCGCATCGCGGAGGTGCCGGTCGGCGAGGCGCTGGTCGGGCGTGTCGTGAACGCGCTCGGCCAACCGGTGGACGGCAAGGGCGCGATCGCCACCAAGGAGTTCCGGCCGATCGAGCGCTACGCGCCCGGCGTCGTCGATCGCCGCTCGGTGAAAGAGCCGCTGCAGACCGGCCTCAAGGCCATCGACGCCATGATCCCGATAGGGCGCGGCCAGCGCGAGCTGATCATCGGAGACCGGGGCACCGGCAAGACCGCGATCGGCGTCGACACGATCATCAATCAGAAGGGCCAGGATGTCTTCTGCTTCTACGTGGCGATCGGCCAGAAGCTCTCCACGATCGCGCAGGTCGTGAAGGTGCTGGAAGACGCCGGCGCGATGAAGTTCACGACGGTCGTCGTGGCCTCGGCGTCCGAGCCGGCGCCGCTCCAGTACATCGCGCCATACACGGGCGTCACCATGGGGGAGTACTTCCGAGACTCCAAGCGCCACGCGCTCTGCATTTACGACGACCTCTCGAAGCACGCAGCGGCGTATCGTCAGCTCTCGCTCCTGCTCCGGCGGCCGCCGGGTCGCGAGGCATATCCAGGCGACGTCTTCTATCTGCACTCCCGGTTGCTCGAGCGCGCGGCGAAGCTCAACGACGACCTCGGCGGCGGATCGCTCACCGCGCTGCCGATCATCGAGACGCAGCTCGGCGACGTGTCAGCGTATATCCCGACCAACGTCATCTCGATCACGGACGGGCAGATTTACCTGGAGTCCGACCTCTTCTATGGCGGTATCCGGCCGGCCGTGAACGTCGGCCTGTCGGTCTCGCGAGTGGGCGGCTCCGCGCAGGTGCGGGCCATGCGCCAGGTCGCCGGCAAGCTGCGGCTCGACCTCGCGCAGTATCGCGAGCTCGCCGCGTTCGCCCAGTTCGGCTCCGACCTCGACCGCGCGACGCAGGCGCAGCTGGCCCGCGGTCAGCGGATGGTCGAGCTCCTCAAGCAGGGCCAGTACCAGCCACTGCCGGTCGAAAAGCAGGTCGTGATCATCTTCGCCGGCACGCAGGGCATGCTCGACGAGCTGCCGGTCGACGCGATTCGCGAGTTCGAGCCGTTCCTCTATTCATATCTCGAGCGGCGCGCGCCGCAGATCCTCACGGAGATCCGCGACCGGAAGGAGCTCTCGGACACGTTGCGGGAGACCGTGGCGAAGACGATCAACGACGCCAGGACGGAGTTCGTCGCCGCCAAGGGCATCAAGGCGGCCTAGAGTCTCGGCCCGATGGCGACCCTTCGCGACATCCAGCGGCGGATCCGATCCGTCCAGTCCACCCAGAAGATCACGCGCGCGATGAAGCTCGTCGCGGCGGCGAAGCTGCGCCGGGCGCAGGAGCGTATCCTCGCGGCGCGGCCCTACGCGGCCAAGATGGGCGAGCTCCTCGGAAATCTAGTAACCGCCGCGTCGGGGAGCGACGGCGCGCAGCATCCGCTCCTCGAGCAACGTGAGGGGCCGCGGCGCCAGATCGTGATCATCACGGCCGACAAGGGGCTCGCCGGCGCGTTCAACTCCAACGTCATCCGCCGCGCGCTCGACCTCATCAGACAATCGAACACGACCGAGGTTACCCTGGTGGTGGTCGGCCGCAAGGCGCGTGATTTCTATCGCCGCCGGCCATGGACCATCAAGCGCGACCTGATCGCCTTCTGGGACCGGCTGGCCTACTCCCACGCGAGCGAGCTCGCCGACTATTTCATGCAGCAGTACCTCGACGGCGAGATCGACGAGGTGTACCTCGTCTATAACGAGTTCCGTTCCGTCGCCGTGCAGCGTCCGGTCCGCGAGCAGCTCTTGCCGATTCCGCGCAAGGCCGACGGCGCCTCGGACGGCGAGGCGGTCGATTACCTCTACGAGCCGGACCCCAAGGCAATCCTCGACGAGCTGCTGCCGCGGCACGTGCGCACCCAGGTGTTCCGCGCTCTCATGGAATCGCTGGCCGGGGAGTACGGCGCGCGCATGACGGCGATGGAGGCCGCGACCAAGAACGCGAAAGAGATGATCGACGTCCTGACGATCCAGTACAACAAGGCGCGCCAGGAGAAGATCACCAAGGAGCTGCTCGACATCGTCGGCGGCGCCGAAGCCCTCAAGCAAGGCAGTGAGAGCTGAGGCCGTCCGCGGCCGAGGCGAGCCAATGAACGAAGGAGCGGAGGCATGAGCACCGGGAAAATCGTTCAGGTCATCGGGCCGGTCGTCGACGTAGAGTTCGAGCCAGGTCGGCTGCCGTCCATCTACAACGCGCTCCTGGTCGAGGGCGTCGAGAACAAGGACGTCTTCGCGTATTCGCAGAAGCTCACCCTCGAGGTGGCGCAGCACCTGGGCGAGAGCCAGGTACGGACAATCGCCATGGCGGCGACCGACGGGCTTCGCCGCGGGATGACCGTGAGCGATACCGGCGCGCCGATCACGATCCCCGTCGGGCCGGAGACGCTCGGCCGGATCATGAATGTCGTCGGCGAGCCCGTGGACAAGGGCCCGGCGATCAACGCGAAGAAGATGTACCCGATCCACCGCGCGGCCCCGCCGTACGAGGACCAGTCGACGAAGGTCGAGATGTTCGAGACGGGGATCAAGGTCATCGACTTGCTCGAGCCGTACACGAAGGGCGGCAAGACGGGGCTCTTCGGCGGCGCCGGCGTCGGCAAGACCGTGCTCATCCAGGAGCTCATCAACAACATCGCCAAGCAGCACGGTGGTATCTCGGTGTTCGCCGGTGTGGGCGAGCGCACGCGTGAGGGCAACGACCTCTATCACGAGATGAAGGAATCGGGCGTCATCGAGAAGACTGCGCTCATCTTCGGCCAGATGACCGAGCCGCCCGGGTCGCGGCTTCGCGTGGGACTGACCGGCCTCACCGCCGCCGAGTACTTCCGCGACGAGGAAGGCAAGGACGTGCTGCTGTTCATCGACAACATCTTCCGGTTCACCCAGGCCGGGTCCGAGGTTTCCGCGTTGCTCGGCCGGATGCCGTCGGCGGTCGGTTATCAGCCGACCCTGGGCACCGAGATGGGCCAGCTACAGGAGCGAATCACCTCGACGAAGAAGGGCTCGGTCACGTCGGTGCAGGCGATCTACGTGCCGGCGGACGACATCACCGACCCGGCGCCCGCGACTGCCTTCGCGCATCTGGACGCCACCACCGTGCTCTCGCGCCCGCTCACCGAGCTCGGAATCTACCCGGCGGTCGATCCGCTTTCGTCCACGTCGCGGATCCTCGATCCCAACATCCTCGGGGCCGAGCACTACCGCACGGCCCGGGACGTGCAGCTCATTCTCCAGCGCTACAAAGATCTACAAGACATCATCGCGATCCTCGGCATGGAAGAGCTCTCGGACGAGGACAAGCTCGCCGTCGCCCGCGCCCGGAAGATCCAGCGATTCCTGTCCCAGCCGTTCTCCGTCGCCGAGCAGTTCACCGGCCAGCCGGGTCGGTACGTCAAGCTCGCAGACACCGTCAAGAGCTTCCGCGAAGTCGTCGACGGCAAGCACGACGAGCTGCCCGAGCAGGCCTTCTACATGGTCGGTGACATTGGCGAGGCGGTGGAGAAGGCGAAGAAGCTCGCGGCGAGCGGCTAGCGGTGGCCGATCGGCTCACGCTCGAGATCGCCACGCCCACGCGCCTGGCCGTGGCCGACACGGTCGACGAGATCGTCATCCCCGGCAGCTGCGGCTATTTCGGCGCGCTGCCGGGCCACGCGGCCTTCCTGACGACCCTCGGAATCGGTGAGCTCATGTACCGGATGGGGCGCGACGAGCACTACCTGGCGGTCGCGAACGGATTCGCCGAGGTGAGGAACGACAAGGTGATCGTGCTCGCCGATACCGCCGAGCGCCCCGAGGAGATCGATCGTCTCCGGGCCGAGCGCGCCCGCGAGCGCGCGGAGCGCCGTCTGGCCGGCCGCGTCGAGGACGAGGTCGACTACGCGCGGGCGCTCGCCGCGCTGGCCCGCGCGCTGGCGCGACTCCTGACCGCCGGCCGCGCCCGCTAGACAGCACCGCCTCCTGAAGTAACTCATGGATTGCCCTCCGGCGGGGGCGCGGCGCCCACCGCACAGGGCGGCCGCGCAACGGTTCGACCCAGAAATCCTCGTAAGAGCGCGCGCTCGTCATTGGCATCGCGCTTGCGCTCAGAGACCGTCATGCTAACGGTCCTGATCGCTGACGACGAGCCCTACGTGGTCGACCTCATTCGCCTGACGCTCGAAGACGAGCGCATCGCGGTCATCTGCGCCTTCGACGGCGAGACGGCGCTCGCTCACGCCGAGGCGTTACGGCCGGAGCTGATTTTCCTCGACGTCCAGCTGCCCGACATCAGCGGGCTCGAGGTGTGCGCGCGCCTTCGAAACGATCCCCGGTTCGCCGAGACCAAGATCGTGATGCTGACCGCCGCCGCCCAGGAGTCCGATGTCGCTCGGGGGCTCGCGGCCGGGGCCAATCACTACCTGACCAAGCCGTTCTCACCGGTGCGCCTCCTCTCGCTCGTCGAGAGCGTGGTGCCGCACGCGGCCGTATGGCAACGCGAGTAGGCGCATCGCCGGGCGACGATCTCACCGTCGCCTACCGCCGCCTCAACGCCGCGTACCAGCAAACGCTGCGGTATGCCGAGGACGTGAGGCGTCTCTACCAGCAGGTGCAGCGCGCGATCTATCAGTCGCTGCTCGGCCTGGCCAACGCGCTGGAAGCGAAGGACGCGTACACGCGGGGCCACTCCGACCGCGTCGGCGCGTGGAGCCGCGGCGTCGCGGCCGCGCTCGGGCTCCCACCCGGCGAAGTCGACATGATCGGTCAGGCCGGCCTGCTCCACGACATCGGCAAGATCGGTATTCCCGAGAGGGTGCTGCGCAAGCCGGGCACGCTCGATCCCGACGAATGGACCGTGATGCGCAATCATCCGCTGATCGGTGCGCAGATCGTCGCGCCGTTCGATTTCTTCACCGGCGGAGCCCTGATGATCCGCCACCATCACGAGCGCTGCGACGGCTCGGGCTACCCGGACGGCCTGACCGGGGACGAGATTCCGCTCGGGGCGCGGATCATCGCGGTTGCGGACGTGTACGACGCGCTGACGTCGAACCGCCCGTATCGCGCGGCCCTTTCGCACGCCATGGCGATCGAGCACCTCACGTCAGCGGCCGGACGCACACTCGACGAGGATGCGGTGTCCGTCTTCATCGGCCTCATCCAAACGCTGGCCACCGCGAAGCCCGATGTGGGCGCTCGATCGGCCGTACGCTCCTCGGGCTGAGCGCCTGCTCGCCGATACTCCACGGGCGCTGCTGGCCCTGCTGGGGGTCGGCGCCGCGGTCTCGATGCTCCTGGTCGAGGTCTCGATGCTGCCGCCCCACGCGGCGCGCGTCATCGGGGTGACGGCGGGACACGGCGCCCTGTTCGCGACGGCGCTGGCCTGGGCGCACGTGAGCCCGGCGTCCCGTGTGGTCACGATCGCGCTGCTCGCGCTGGCCGCCACCACGGCCGTGGTCGCCGCCGCCGGCTCCATCGCGTATCTGGCGCCGGCCTTGTGGATCGCCCGGCTCGCCGCCCGCGGACAGCTCGATCGCCTGGGCCTCGGCACATCGGTCTCGCTGCGCTCCGTGGCGGCGGGCGTCCTCGTGGGCGCCGGTCTGTCGAGCCACCTGCTCGTCTCCGCGTCGCGGACCCTTGCCGTTCAGGTGCGCGTCGACCACGTGCCCGAGATTCTGTCGGCGATCGCCTACGACGTCGGCGCCAACGTGCTCGCGGCCGAGTGTTTCTTTCGCGGCGCGCTCTTCAACCGGGCCGCGCGGCGCTGGTCGTTCGCGACGGCGGCGGCCATGGCGACGGCGGCGTACGTGCTGCGCTATCTTGTCGATCCGCTCTTGCCGAAGAGTCCCGAGCTGGTTGCCGGCTCGGTCTTCTACCTCGCCCTGCTCGGCGCGATCAACTGCTGGCTCCTGACGTGGTCGCAGAGTCTGGTGCCGGGGCTCGTGAGCGCGACGCTCTTCTTCGCGGCGTACCGCGCCCTTGGCCCGCGATGAGTCTCGTCGCGGCGGCGCTCGCGCTGATCACCGCGCTGATCGCGCTCGAAGGGGAGGGAGCCGCCTCGCTCCTCCGACACGCCTATCTGGCGCCGGTGCTCGCGGCCGCTCTGCGGTTCGGCGCGGCGGGCGGCGGGCTTGCGGCCGGGGCGGCGATCCTGCTGAGCGCGCCGCTCGTGCTCCCGGAGATCGAGCGGTCGGGTGTCACGACCGAGGTGATCGAAGCGGTGGTGACACTCGTGGTGCTGGGTCTGGTGGGGGTCCTGAGCGGACTCCTGCGGACTCGCGCTGGACGCCACCGCGGGCGATACGAGATCCTGGCGATCATCCAGCGAACGCTGGCCGACGAGGCGGAGCTCGCGGTGTGGCTCGCCCGGCTGCGCGGTGCGCTCGCGGGCCGCTTGCGCGTCGACGAGATCGCGCTGATCGTTCGTGACGACGACCGGCTCGTCATCGCCGGCGGTGACGGAGTCGCGGAAGGCTCGCTCGCCGCGCGCGTCCTCGATTCCGGGGAGCCCGTGTTCGTGCGCGATGTCGGCGAGCGCGGCCGACCGCGCCGTGCCTTTGCGACGCCGTTGCGGTCGAGCGGGCGAGCCGTCGGCGTCCTGGCGGTCGAGCGGAAGGGTGACATCTCGACCGGCGAACGCGCCGCGTTCGAAACCATCGGGGCCCACGTGGGCGTGGCGCTCGAGAACGCCCGGCTGGTGTCCAGGCAACGGCGCTTCGCCGCAGAGCTGGAGGAGCGGGTGGGGGCGGCGCGGCGAGAGCTCGAGGCGCTCGATCGCGCGAAGTCGGCGTTCGTCGCGATCGCCTCACACGAGCTGCGCACGCCGTTGACGGCGCTGCAGGGCTTCAGTGAGATCTTGGCGCTCCGGCGGTTGCCGCCCGAGGAGGTCACGCGGCTCGCGGAGGTCATGCGCCGCGAGGCGAGACGGCTCGGTCGGATCGTCAGCGACCTGCTCGACCTCTCTCGGATCGAGCGAGGGCTCGAGCCGGCGCTCTGCCGAATTCCGCTGAAGATCGAGTCGACCATCGAGGCGACGGTCGATCTCTTTCGCCAGGGGGCGGCGAGCCATCCGATCACGACGGAATGCGAGTCGTCACTGCCGGTTGTCGACGCCGACCCCGACGCGCTGGAGCGCGTCTTGACCAATTTGGTCTCGAACGCGATCAAATATTCGCCGAGCGGCAGCGCGGTTCGCGTCGGCGCTCGGGCGCTGGCGGACGGCGTGGCGATCGAGGTCGCCGACGCCGGCCGCGGGATTCCCGCCGAAGCCCTGGGTCGCATCTTCGAGCCCTACTATCGCGTGCCCGACGCGGCGGGCGCGGCGCACGGCACCGGCATCGGCCTCGCCGTCGTCAAGGCGCTCGTCGAAGCGCACGGCGGAACGGTGCGGGTCGAGAGCGCGCCCGCGATCGGCACGCGCGTGACGGTCGTTCTTCCGTCGGCGCCTCGATCCTGACGCCGGGCGCGGGTGGTCCGTTCCTTGACACTCCGAGTCGCAGGCGTGTAGGCTGAGCGGGTTATGCCTCGCCACGCAGCGGTTGCCGATCGCATGGCGAGCGCGGTGGTCAAGCGTCTGACGGTGCGGAAGGTCGCCGAGATCAAGGACGAGAACACCGCGCGCGCTGCCATCCGTCAGGTGGTGCTCGACAACCTGACCGCTGAGGAGCAACTCGACGCCGAGGCCCGAAAGCTGCTGCTGGACCACGCCAAACAGATCAAAGACTCGGCCGCCGACTACCGGCAGCTGCTGGGTAAGGTGAAAGAGAAGCTCGCGCGCGAGCGGGGATTCGTCCTCTGATGATGCGCATGAGCCGCGAGCGCCTGTTCCACCTGACCGATCTGATCCTGAAACAACTCGGCACGACGCAGGGCGTGAGTTTCAAGGCGCCCGACGAAGTGCGGACCGAGGTCCTCCGCGCGCTCACCGAGGAAGCCAAGCTCGCCGAATCGATCGACGGCGAGGTCCGCAAGATCCTCGGCTCCTACTCACGCCCGATGCCCGAGGGCAGCCACGAGTGGGAGGTGCTCTACGAGAAGACCCGCGAGGAAGTGTTCCGCAAGAGGTTCCGCCTCTGAAGCGACTGGTGGTCGGGATCACGGGTGCGACCGGATCGATCTACGGGATCCGTCTGCTCGAGATCCTGCGGGGGCAGGCCGACGTGCAGACGCACCTGGTGATCTCGGCACCGGGCAAGCGCACGATCGTCGAGGAGACGGCGTTCACGGTGAGAGACGTGGAAGCGCTCGCGGCGCACCACTACGACATCCGCGACATCGGCGCCTCGATCGCCTCGGGCTCCTTCCGGACGGCCGGGATGGTGATCGCGCCGTGCTCGATCAAGACAGCGGGTGCGATTGCCTCGTGTCACACGGATTCACTGATCGCGCGGGCGGCCGACGTGACCTTGAAGGAAGGCCGGCCGCTCATCCTGCTGTTGCGTGAGACGCCGCTGCACATCGGACATCTCAAGTGCATGGTGGCGCTCGCCGAGATGGGCGCGGTGCTGCTGCCGCCGATGCCCGCGTTCTACAACCGCCCCAAGGACCTCGACGACATCGTGAATCATACGGTCGCGCGCGTGCTCGACCGGCTCAATCTTCCGCAGACGCTCGTCGCTGAGTGGCAGGGCACGGCCCGGCGCGTCTCGGCGGGGGAGCCGGGTGACTGACCTCTCGGTCGTCATCCCCGTCTACGACGAAGAAGCCAGCCTCACCCCGCTCTGGTCCGAGTTGCGTCGCGTCCTCGAGGAGCTCGACCTCACCTTCGAAGTCGTGTTCGTCGACGACGGCAGTCGCGACCGCAGCGCCGAGATCATCCGCTCATTTCGTGAGATCGACCACCGCGTGCGCCTGGTGCGGCTCAAGACGAACGGCGGCGAGACGGCGGCGACCGATGCCGGATTCAAGGCGGCGCGCGGGCGGCGCGTCGTCGTGATGGATGCCGACCTCCAGAACGATCCGGGCGACATCCCGAGGCTGCTCTCGCATCTCGACCACTGGGACGCGGTGACCGGCTGGCGCGTCAATCGCGCCGCCGGCGACAACATCGTGCGGCGCGCGTCGTCGCGGATCGCGAACCGCATCCGCAACTGGGTGTCCGACGAGACGATCCAGGATAGCGGCTGCACCTTCCGGGCGTTCCGGCGCGAGTGTCTGCGCGGCCTCGTGCTCTACCGCGGGTTTCACCGGTTCATCCCCACGCTCCTCAAGATGCGCGGGTACCGCGTGATCGAGGTCCCGGTCGGCCACCGCCCGCGTCGCTTCGGCCGGTCGAAGTACGGCGTCTTGAATCGCGCGGTCGTCGCCTTCGCCGACCTCCTGGTGATCCGGTGGATGAACGCCCGCCTCCTCCGCTACGAAATCGTCGAGGACGTGGGCGGTGACCTCATCCGCGACTGAGGTCGGCGTGTGAACGTCTTGCTGGTCGGCCTCGGCCGCTGGGGCGAAAAGCATCTGCGGGTGCTCGGCGAGCTTGGCGTCACGCTCTGGGTCGCCGACGTGTCGGCGGAGCGGCTCGCGTGGGCGGTGCGCCATGGCGTCGCCCCGCACCGTGTCGTCGCCGACTATCGCGCCGCGCTGGATACGGTCGACGCGGTCGACATCGTCACCTCGGCGGAGAGCCACTGGGACATCGCGCGGGCGAGTCTGGCCGCCGGCCGACACTGCTTCGTCGAGAAGCCTCTGGCGCGAACGCTCGCGGAGGCGCGGCTGCTCGAGGCGGCCGCCGAGTCGACCGGCCGCGTGGTTCAGGTCGGCCATGTCTTTCGCTTCCACCCCGTGACCGCCGCCTTGCGCGAGGCGCTCGGTGCCGGGCGCATCGGCGCCGTGCGCTACGCCAGCGGTCGCTTCTCGGGATTCAAGCGACCCCGCCTGGACGTCGGGGTCACCCAGACGGACGCGATCCACTACTTCGACCTGTTCGCGCACCTCTTCGATCGGGAGGCGACCCGAGTCAGCGCGCTGCAGCGGGACTTCCTGGGCCGCGGGCTCGACGATCTGTCCGTGACCGTCGTTCACTACGGGGACGTCCCGGCGGTCATCGAGGCGAGCTACTTCGTGCCCGGGACCTGGCGCGAGTGCATGATCGCGGGCGAGCGCGGCACGCTCGTGGCCGACTTCGGGGCCTCGAGCGTCACGCTCTACCTGGGCGAGCACCGGCGGCACGGCAAGGCGTGGGAGGCCGTGGAGACCGGGAAGGAAGAGCTTGCGACGGGGCGTGAGGAGCCGCTACGCCTCGAGCTCCGGGCGTTTCTCGAGGCGTGCGCCGGGCGCGCGTCCAATCCGGTCCCGGCTTCGGCGGGCGTGCGGGCCCTCGAGATCGTCGAAGCGGCCGCGCGGTCGGCTCGACTCGGCGCAGATGTCCCGCTTCCGCTGAAGTCTTGACAGCCCCGGCGGCCACGCTGCACAGTCGCCTCGAATCGAATCCAGACGTGGCCGCGGGCACCAGCCCCGGCGGCTCCGAGGAGACAGCGCGATGGCGATCCGACTCGTGGTCACGATCACGGCCGTGCCGGGCAAGGGAACGCAGCTCGCGGAGGGCTACAAAACCCGCTGCGCGCAGGTGATGAAGGAGCCGGGCTGCGAGCAGTTCGAGATCTTTCAGAGCGTGGTGAACCCGGATCGCTTGACCCTGCTCGAGCGCTGGGCCGATCAGGCGGCGCTGGCCGCCCACGCGAAGCTCAACAGCACGCGCCCGCCGTTGCTGCCCGAGCTCCGCGTCGGCAACGGCGAGCGGGAAGACTATGAGTACCGGAGGACGCGCTAGCAGACTTCGCCGGGCGCAGGCTCGGCGCACCACGAGGACCGTCATGCCGAACCGAGTCGGCGATGTCGCACGACGCGAGTTCCTGGCCGGGATCGCGGCGCTCGGGGTGAGCGCGCTCGATGCCCGGCACGGCGCGGAGGCTCAGATGGCGACCGTCAAACCCCATCGGATCGATGTCCACCACCATCACACGCCGCCACCGTACGTCGCGGCGATCACAGCCAAGAACATCGCCGGCCCGGTACGCGACTGGACGCCCGAGAAGTCGATCGCCGACATGGACCAGGCCGGCGTGGCGACGTCGATCACGTCGATCACCACTCCGGCGCTGCGCTTCCTCGACGACGCGGGCGCGCGGAAGCTGGCGCGGGAGTGCAACGACTACTCGGCAAAGCTGGCCGCCGACTCCCGGGGCCGCTTCGGCATGTTTGCAGTGATGCCCATGCCGTACGTCGAGGGCACCTTGCAGGAGATCGGATACGCGCTCGATTCGCTCAGAGCCGACGGGATCGCGCTGCTGACGAGCTATGGCGACAAGTGGCTCGGTGACCCGACCTTCACGCCGGTGCTGGAGGAGCTGAATCGCCGGCGGGCCGTCGTGTACACGCATCCGACGACCGCGAACTGCTGCGGCAACCTGATTCCCGACGTGCCGGAGTCGATCATCGAGTGGGGAACCGACACCACGCGCACCATCGCGAGCCTGGTCTTCAGCGGCGCGGCCGCGCGGTTCCGCGACCTCCAGATGATCTTCTCCCACGGCGGCGGAACCCTGCCGTTCTTGACCGAGCGCTTCCTGCGCCTACCGCTGATCAACAAGAGCCTCGCGGCGCGGGTGCCGAACGGCGTCGAAGCCGAGCTCAAGCGCTTCTACTACGACACGGCG
Source organism: uncultured bacterium (assembly GCA_964450175.1). GTDB lineage: Bacteria > Methylomirabilota > Methylomirabilia > Rokubacteriales > CSP1-6 > AR31. The sequence goes on from CAYVHH010000305.1 coordinate 19,616, forward strand.
CAGGCCGCGCATCCGTACGCGCTCGCATCCCTGACGAAGCTCGTCCCGACCTCGCAGATCGTGTTCGGGACCGATTTCCCGTATCGCACGGCGATCGATCACGTGAAGGGACTGACCAGCTACGGCTTTGGCGCGAGCGATTTGCAGGCGATCGATCGCGACAACGCGGTGCGGCTCATCCCGCGGCTGAAAGCCTAGGCGCCGGCCCTCGCCCAGACGTGCCGCGCGGCGCTCAGTTGAAGCGTAGCGAGGTCACGATCGCTTCGAGCGCGGCGAGCCCGTCATCTCGGTCCTCGGGTGTTCCGACATGCGCGAGGGAGATCGTGTCGGACGAGCTGAAGAAGCCGATCACGGTCCAGTGGAGCGAGCCGCGCGCTTCGTCGGATTGGAAGCGCACGCGCAAGACCCGGTTCAACCCATAGTCGACGACATCGATCGATTCCAGGGTGAGCGTCGGCTTGTCGGCGGCCGGCGCGTTGTCGATGCGGGTCCGCGAGAAGCGCTCCCAGAGCCCCTTCTTCTCTTGCTCGGTGACGCCGAATTGGAGGGGATTGCTCGAGTTGTACCAGCCGATCGAGCGCGCTTCGGAGCCGACTTGAATGAACGCGCCACTCGCTGAGATGAGTCCGGTGTCGATGCCTTGCAGCTCGAGCTCCGCGCGCTCGAGCAGGGCACGCCGGCCGGCCTCGTCGAGCCGCACGAACACGCGTCGATTGAATGCGAGCGACGGATAATCCGCAGCGGTGACTTCCCGCCAGCCGTTGGGGAGATCGAACGTGTACTTCGGTGGGTCGAGGTGGACGTACGCGCCCTTCCAGTATTCCCCCTTCGGCAGGGGCGCGCACGCGGACAGACTCCAGGCCGCCAGCACGACACAGATCAGACCCAGCCGGGACCAGCGCGTTACGCTCATGTGAGCCGCACCATCTCGTTTCAGCTGATTTCCGGCTGGGTCCGATCGGTGATGTTCTGGTGCCGAAGCGGGGACTCGAACCCCGACACCCTTGCGGGCACTAGACCCTGAATCTAGCGCGTCTGCCAATTCCGCCACTTCGGCCAGAAAAGCGTGAGTCATAATACCTTTCGGGCATGGCAAGTCAAGCTAGAGAGGCGTCGGGAAATCGGCCCATCGCGACCAATCGTCGCGCTCGGCACGAGTACGAGATCCTCGAGACGGTCGAGGCGGGCCTTGTGCTCCGGGGCACCGAGGTCAAGTCGCTCCGGGACGGTCTGGTCAACTTCAAGGATAGCTACGCGTCCGTCCGGAACGGCGAGGGCTGGCTCCTCGGATGCCACATCAATCCTTATAGTCACGGCACGGACGCCAATCACGACCCCGAACGGGACCGCAAGCTCCTCCTTCATAAGAGAGAGATTGCCCGGCTGAGCGGCAAGATCAGCGAGAAGGGGCTGACCCTGGTCCCGCTCCGTCTCTACTTCAAAGACGGCCGGGCCAAGGTCGAGCTCGGCCTGGCGCGTGGCAAGAAGCTCCACGACAAGCGGGCCACCTTGCGCGAGCGGGAGGCTCGTCGCGAGATGGACAAGACCGCCCGTGCTGCTCGACGCGGCGCGTGGTAGTGGTATACTTTCGATAAATCGGGTACTTCAAGGGGGGGCGACAGGTTTCGACGGGGATTTGTGAGGTCCAGGCTGCGTCTCGAGGTTTCTCTCCCCTCGTTAATAAGAGAGAACGGTATAGCTGCCAACACACAGCTAGCTCTGGCGGCCTAACACCCGTCAGCGTCCGCCGGCTCGAGCCATCAGGGACCGGGAACGGACGTCATATTCTGGTGGCTGGCTCCGAACCTAGCCTCAGGGGAGGGGCGAGACTTTGAGGCTGGCCGCGCGGTGATCCGGCCGATTGGAGTGCCGCGTAGCGAGAAGCAGTAGAGTAGATCGGCTATCGACGTAGACGCCTGCGGCTGAGGGTTTCCGGACGTGGGTTCGATTCCCACCGCCTCCACCAAACTTCGACGGCGCTGACTCGTCTTTGATCGCGAACGACCGGGCTGCCGTGCTGTTCGACTTCGGCGGAACCCTGGACGCCGACGGGCTTCCCTGGAAAGAGCGGGTGTATCGGCTGTTCCGCGACGAGGGAGCCGTCGTGGCCCCGGACCGCTTCGATCCCGCCTTCTATGCGGCCGATGACGCCCTGGTCGGCGCCCTGTCGGCGACGACCTCGTTCCGGACGACCGTCGAGCGCCTCGCCGCGGGGGTCGCGGCGGCCCTCGAGCTCGCCGATCCCGATGTCAGCGCTCGGGTCGCCCGCCGATTCCTGAGCGACTCGCTGCGGATGCTCGACGGGAACACGCCGCTGCTGCGCGAGCTTAGCCGGCGCTACCGCCTCGGCATCGTCTCCAACTTCTACGGAAACCTGGCGCAGGTGTGCGAGGATGCCGGTATTCGATCACTCTTTGGTGTGCTCGTCGATTCGGCGGAGGTCGGATGCACGAAGCCGGCCCCGCGAATCTTCCAGCACGCGCTGGACGCCCTCGGCGTCTCCGCGGCGACGGCGACGTTCGTCGGCGATTCTCTGCCGCGGGACATGGCGGGCGCGCGCGGCGTCGGCATGCGCCACATCTGGCTCGTCGGCGCCGGGGCGCCCGCGGCGGCGCCGTGCTGCCGGGACGATCGACAGATTCGCTCGCTCCGCGAGCTGGAGGCGATTCTGCTGTGAGCGCGTCGTTCCCGGGCGGCATCATCGCCGCGGGTGAAGGCAGCCGGCTCCGCGCGGGCGGCTTCGCGATGCCCAAGCCCATGGTGCCGATCGCCGGAGTGCCGCTGATCGAGTCGACTATCCGCAATCTCCGTGCCGCGCGCGTCGGGCCGCTCGCGATCATCATGAACGAGCAGGAGCGCGAGTGCGTCGACTGGATCCGCGCGCGCTTCCCCGATCTCGACATCGAGTTCATCGTGAAGACGACGCAATCCTCGCTCGAGAGCTTCGGCGAGGTGATCCGGCGTCATCCCGGTGGGCGAATGCTTGTCTCGACAGTCGATGCGTGGTGCGTCGAGTCGGACTTCGTGCGTTTCGTCGAGGCCGCGGTCCGGCGGCCGATCGACGCGACGGTCCTGGCCGTCACGCCGCTGGTCGCGGACGAGAAGCCGCTGCGCGTCGTCATGGCGGCCGACGGCCGGATCAAGGACATCGGCGGCGAGGCGGGCGATCTCGTCACCGCCGGCATATACCTGGTGCCCGAAGCGGTGCGCGCCCAGACGCCGCCGGCCGGACTCGGGCGGCTGCGCGATTTTCTGAAGTGGCTGGCGCGCTCGGGCGCGCCGATCTACGGCGCGGTCATCGAGCAGGTCGTCGACGTGGATCGGGCCGACGACGTGGCACTTGCCGAAACGCTCGCCTTGGCGGGCCGGGTATCATAGACCGATCGAGGAGGACTCGAGAGTGAGCAGAGTCTGCTGGGGAATTTTTCGCGAATCGACCCACTCGCCGGGCCGCGAGTCCGACGATACCGAGATACTGAGGCTGACCGGCAAGCACCTGGAAGCGAAGGGCTTTCACGTCGAGCTCAAGACGGCGGACGAGGTGACCGAGGCCGCGGAGACCTGGCCGCGGTTCGTCTTCCTCATGTGCGAGCGGCTCGAGGTGCTCGAGCGTCTGCGGACACTCGAGGTGAGCGGCGTGCCCCACGTGAACACCCCGCGCGCCGTGCACAACACCTATCGTGACCGGATGATCGCCGTGCTCGACGAGGCGAACGTACCGTTCATCCCGAGCCGGATCGTCGGCACGAGCGAGACCCCCGAGCCCGGCGCGTTTCCCCTCTGGGTGAAGCGCGGCGACGTCCACAACACGCAGGAAGGCGACGTCATCCGCGCGACGACGGCCGCCGACGTCGAGACCGCGCTCCAAGGGCTCGCCCAGCGCGGGATCAAGCGTGCCGTGCTCCAGCCGCACGTCGAGGGCGACCTGATCAAGTTCTACGGGATCGGCGCCGGCGGTGGGCCGCATCGCGAGCCGCCCTGGTTCCGCTGGTTCTATCACAAGGACCAGAAGCTCTCCGGCAACCCGCTCGATCAGCGTCAGCTCGCGCGGCTCGTCCGCCGGGCGGCCGCCGCGCTCGGCCTCGAGGTGTACGGCGGCGACGCGATCGCGACGTCGACCGGCGACCTCGTGCTCCTGGACGTGAACGCGTGGCCGAGCTTCGCGCTCTATCGCGACGAGGCCTCGGCCGCGATCGCATCGTACCTGGCGCTTCGATTCTCGGGAGGCAGGCGTTGAGCGAACGGCGTGAAGTGGGGCCGCGCTCGCAGAAGATCGTCGCGCAGGAGCGCAAGCACCTCGCGTCGGGCTCCCAGGGCTTTTCGCTCTACGCGGGCCTCGCGATGGCGCGCGGTGTCGACTGCACCCTGATCGACGAGGACGGCAACGAGTACATCGACTTCATCGCCGGCATCGCGGTCGGGAGCATCGGCCACTGCCATCCGCACTACGTCGAGGCGCTCAAGCGTCAAGTCGAGCGGATCACCTTCGGCAGCTTCACCACGGAGACACGGGCCAAGTTCCTCGACCTGCTCTCCTCGGTCACGCCCGATGGGCTCACGCGCATCCAGATGTTCTCCGGTGGCGCGGAGGCGGTCGAGGCCGCGCTGCGGCTCGCCCACGCGGCGACGGGCAAGAGCGAGGTGCTCTCGTTCTGGGGCGGCTTCCACGGCAAGACCGGTGGCGTACTGCCGCTGCTCGGCAGCGAGTTCAAGCATCACCTCGGGCCGTTCATGCCGGGGCGCTATTCGTCGCCGTACGCCGACTGCTATCGCTGTCCGCTCAAGCTCCGGTATCCGGACTGTGGCATCGCCTGCGCCGAGTTCGTGCGCGACGTCATCCGGTATCAGACCGCCGGCGAGATCGGCGCGATCATCGTCGAGCCGATGCAGGGCACGGCCGGCAACATCATCCCGCCCGAGGGATTCCTTCGCGCGGTCGCCGGGATCGCGCGCGAGCACGGCGCG
>CAYVHH010000306.1:0-3227 GCA_964450175.1 uncultured bacterium
CGTTGCCAGCATCACGGCCATCGTGAACCGGCGGTGGCTCAGGGTCCACTGGAGCGACCGGTCGTAGACGTGCAGCATGCCGTCGAAGAAGCGCTCGGAGGCCAGGTAGAGCCGACCGTGCGACTCGCCCGGCGGTCTCAGGAAGCGGCTGCAGGCCATCGGCGTCAGGGTCAAGGACACGAACCCGGACACGAGCACCGCCGCGGTGATGACCACCGCGAACTCGTGAAGCAGCCGCCCCATGACCCCGCCCATGAACAGCACGGGGATGAAGACGGCCGCCAGCGAGAGGGTCATCGACATGATGGTGAATCCGATCTCCTTGGCGCCGATCAGCGCCGCCTCGCGGCGGCTCTTGCCTTCTTCCATGTGGCGGACGATGTTCTCGAGCATGACCACCGCGTCGTCGACGACGAATCCGACGCAGAGGGTGAGCGCCATCAGCGAGATGATGTCGATCGTGTAGCCGAGGAGGTACATGACGGCGAAGGTGCCGATGATCGACAGCGGCACCGCGAGGCTCGGGATGATCGTCGCCGACACGTTCCTCAGGAACAGGAAGATGACCAGCACCACCAGAGCGATCGCGAGCGCAAGCGTGAACTCGACGTCGTGGACCGACTCGCGGATCGCGACCGAGCGGTCGTAGAGGACGTTCAGGTTCACCGCGGCCGGCAGCTCTTGACGGAAGCGCGGCAGGAGCGTGCGGATCGCGTCGACGACCTCGACGGTGTTCGTTCCGGGCTGGCGCTGGATCGCCAGGATCACCGCGCGCTCGTCGTTGTACCAGCTGGCGACCTTGTCGGTCTGCACGCCGTCCACCACGCGCCCGAGTTCCTCGAGCCGCACCGGCGAGCCGTTGCGGTACGCCACGATCAGCGGGCGGAAGGCCTCGGCGTTCTGGAGCTGGCCCGTCGCCATGACGTTGAACATCTGGTGGGTGCCGTAGAGCGTGCCGGTTGGCAGGTTCACGTTGCTGCGGCCGAGCGCCGCCTGCACCTCGTCGATCCCGATGCCCCGGGTCGTGAGCGCGCGTGGATCGAGCTGGACGCGGACCGCGTACTTCTGCGAGCCGAATACCTGGACTTGCGCGACGCCGGAGATCGTCGAGATGCGCTGGGCGAGATTCGTCTGCGCGTACTCGTCGACCATGTAGAGCGGCAGGGTCGGGGAGCTCAGCGCCAGGTAGAGCACCGGCTGGTCGGCGGGATTCACCTTCTGATAGGTCGGCGGCGTCGGCATCCCGGGCGGCAGGAGCGGCGCGGACTTCGCGATCATCGCCTGCACGTCCTGCGCGGCGGCGTCGATATTGCGATCGAGGCTGAACTGGATCGTGATCTGCGTGAGCCCGAGCGCGCTCGCCGACGTCATCGAGTCGATGCCCGCGATCGTCGTGAACTGCTTCTCGAGCGGTGTGGCCACCGCGGAGGCCATCGTCTCGGGGCTGGCCCCCGGCAGCGCGGCGGCCACCTGGATCGTCGGGAAGTCGATATTGGGCAGATCGCTCACCGGCAGAAGCCGGAAGCCCATGATGCCGAACAGCAAGATCGCGCCCATCAGGAGCGTCGTGAGGACCGGGCGCCGGATGAAGAGCTCGGTGTTCATGACGCCTTGAGCGGGCGGGCCTCGATCCGGGCGCCCGGCACGAGCCGGAGCTGGCCGTCGGTCACGACGCGCTCCGCCGGCTTGAGCCCCTTCTCGACGATCGTCTCGGCGCCGAGCCGTACGCCGGGCGTGACCAGGCGCGACTCGACAGTCTGGTCCGGCTTCACGACGAAGACGTACGGACCCTGTTGGCCGGGCTGGATCGCCTGCGAGGGCACGACGATCGCGGTGCGGCTCGTGATGACCATCGCCACGTCGACGAACTGGCCGGGCCAGAGCACGTTGTTCTCGTTCGCGAACGTGGCCTTGAGCTGGATCGTCGCGGTCGTTGTGTCCACGGCGTTGTTCACGAACGTCAGCTCGCCGGTGGCGAGCGTCTCCTGCTGGCGCGGCGGGCGCGCGATCACCTGGAGCGAGCCGGCCGCGCGATACTTCTTGATGTCGCCCAGATGCTGCTCGGGCACCGAGAACGAGACGTAGATCGGATGGACCTGGTTGATCACGACGATCGGGTTGTCGTCGTTGGCCTTCAGGATGTTGCCGTTCTGGACGAGCAGGTTGCCGGTGCGGCCGTCGATCGGCGCATGGATCGTGGTGTAGGCCAGCTGGAGCCGCGCGTTGTCGACGTTGGCCTGCGCGGCCTGCAGCGCGGCCTTCGCGTTCTCGACCTGCGCGCGATCGGCCTCGACCGTCGCCTGCATCGCCGTCATGTTCGTGTTGAGCGTGTCGTACTGCTCGCGCGCGATCAGCTCCTTGGCCACCAGCTCGCGATAGCGCCGCTCCTGGACCCGCGCGTTCTCGAGCTGGGCGCTGTCGCGCTCCACGGCGGCCTGGGCCTGACGAACCTCGGCCTGACGCTGACCGAACGCCGCCTCCGCCTGGCGCAGCGCCGCCTCGAACGGCCGCGGATCGATCACGAAGAGCAGATCGCCCTTCCGGACGTCCTGACCTTCCTTGAAGCGCACCTCGACGAGCTGACCGCTGATCTGCGACTTGATCCCGACCGACGTGTACGCCATCGCGTTGCCGACGGCCGTGAGCTGGACCGGGATGGTTTTCTCGACGACCTCGCCGACCGTGACGGGGACGGGAGGCAGCTGCACCCGCGCCTTGCCGGAGGCGTTGTCGGAGCAGGCGGCGAGGAGGAGCGCGGCGGCGGCCGCCCAGGCGATAGCGGAGAGATGGCGGGTCATCATGCGCTCGCCTTCCGTCCGCGGGCCGATCGCGCGTCGTCATCCGTCGCGGTGTGGGCGGCGTCGACCAGCGCCTCCAGTCCCGTGAGGACGCGCTGTCGATCGGCGGCGGACATCCGCGCGAGCACCCGCTCCATGCCCCGCAGGCGGATCGCCTCGAGCTCCTCGACGAGCGCCTTGCCCGCGCGCGTGAGATCGAGCACGTAGACGCGTCGGTCGGCCGGGTGATCGCCGCGGACCACCAGGCCTTTCTCTTCCAGACGATCCACGATGTGCGTGACCGCGGGCAGGGTCACCCCGAAGGCCTTGGCGACGTCGCCCATGTGCGAGCCCGGATGCTCGGCGAGCCGGAACAGGACCTGCGACTGCGCGTACGTGAGATCGAGGTCGGACGCGCGCTGCCACAGGAGCTGACGGAAGATGGTGCCG
>CAYVHH010000307.1:0-4779 GCA_964450175.1 uncultured bacterium
GCGGCCGCGATCACGGCGCCGATGCCCCATCGCGACGTCGTCTTCACTCGCCCCCTCGGGATGCCATCACGGTTCGCGCTCGTGCCGAAACCTGCGGGACATTACCAGCGGGCGCGCCCGCCGTAAACAGCTTTCCGCCGCGCCCCTCGGGGCGACGGTCCTCAGGACCCAAAGCTCACTTCGAGGCGGACATCGGGGAAGCCAGTGGAGCGCTCGAATGGCATCACGGGTACCACCGTGCGGAGGTCGTCGTTCAGGTAAAACGCGCCGCGGTCACGCTCGCTCCGCTGGAACCGGCCTTGCGGATCGAGCTTGAAGGGCATGCGAAACGTGCCGTTGAAGGGAAGCACGACGGGCTGGGGAAGCGAAACGAGCATTCCGGTCGCCGGGTCCGCGGTCTGCGTGATCGTGAAGCTGCCCGCGATCGAGCCGAGGGGCACCCGGTGAAGAACGGCAAGGGATAGGTCGACCGTGCCGCTGAACGTTCCGCTGATGACCGGCAGGTCTGGCACGTGGACCGAGCTGTTGCCCGGCGCGTTGATCACCACATCGAAGGTGCCGCCCACCGGGCCCGACCCGGTCTGCGTCGACACGCTGTCGATTCCGGTCGCGATCACCGTACAGCTCCTCATCTGCGGCGCCGAGATCAAGAGCTTCGACGGGCACAGGGGTGTCCCGAGCGCCGCAAATCCCTGGAGAGGAGAGACCGCGTTCCGGAGGACCACCCCCTGGACTTCGTCGAACGTCACGCGTTCACTAACCTCGTAGAGCGTGACTCCAGTGGCGCCCGTGGCCTCGTCGCGATCGGCCGCGTGGGAGGTGGTTGAGAGAATCGGCAGCGCCAGAGTCAACGACGCCGCGAACCGCAAAACCCGCTTCATCATGTCAGATGCCTCCGGGAGAGCGCCAGCAGGGCGCGTGCCATGCCACGGGAGTTGGGCGGAAGGCCGAAGAATCGCGCTGTTGCCTGCGTGGCTCGCTCACGGCCCCCACGGTCGGCGACAAGTCTCGAGCCAGCATCCGGATTCTGCGATCAGTCACTGATCATCCTCCGGGAATCCGGGTTGCGTCTGTTAGACTCCCGCCAGAGCATCCTCGAGCGAGGTGTCATGCGCTGGATCGGGCTCGCGACGCGTCGCCTCGTTGTCGGCTCCTACGCGTCGCTAGTGCTCTCGACCATATGTGGCGCGGTGCCGACTTGGGCAGGAGAAGAGGCGCCGCGCTTTGTGAAGGTCGCGCCGGGCATCAGCCACGCGACCTTCGAGGTGCGCCCGCCGGACGGCGAGCCCTTCTCAGGTCACGCCTTCAAGATCGATCTCGGTGAAGCGGACCTTCGCCTCGTCCCGGCCGGCGGCCCCGCGCCGAGGCAAACCGTGGAGCAGATCACGGCGCCCTTTCCAGCCGTCGTTGCGGTCAATGCCAGCTTCTTCGACAAAGAGGGGCGTGCGATGGGCCTCTCGGTCAGCGAGGGCGGCGTGTTGGCCACGGGCAAGCTGAGAAGCTGGGGTGCGTTCGTGGTCAGCGGAACGGACGCGCGGATCGTACTCGGCTCGGGCATCCCCGATCGCCTCACCAACGAGCTCATCGTCCAGGGCATCCCCCGTCTGGTCATCGGGGGAAGGGTCCCGGGACTCAAACCGCAGCTCGCAGAACGGACCGCGGTCTGCGCCGCCGCCGGTCGAGTCGTCATCGTCGTGGCGACGCAAGCGGAGACCACGGCCTTCGCCCGCTTTCTCGCCGAGCCGCCCGAAAAGGCCGGGCTCGGATGCTCGGATGCCCTGAACCTCGACGGCGGGCCCTCGACGCAGCTCGTGGTTCGGCTCCCCGCGCTGACATTGTCGCTGCGCGGCTCGGCGGTGCCAAATGCTCTCGTCGCGACCCCCGGAAAGCGGTAGCCGTCATGACCCACCGCGATGCCGTGAGGTGTGGCGTCACGCTCTTCCTGGCCGCGTGCGCGACCGCGAACACGCCACAGCAAGACCTGGCCTATACGCGATGGGCAAAGTGCAACTCGTCCGCGCATCTCGAGCGCGTCGATCTCGATGGCCGGATCACATTCAGATTCACCAGTCCGGGAAGCCGCGAAGAGATCCTGCGATGCCTCGCCGAAGCCGGCCGCACGGGACCGTCGCTTCCCACACCCGTGAGCCTCGGCCTGCCGGGAGGCCCGTGATCACCGATGGAGAGGCGTGCCGGCTGCTCGGAGTTCCGGTGGCGGTATGTGCGGTATGTTATGTGGCGAAGGGCGATGGATCCGGCGCGGAGTACGAACGGTTCACGTAGCGAAAGATCGCATCATCGAGTGATTACCCGGCGCACGTTCGTTGGCGCGCCTGCGCGTCCGGGACGCGCCCGGCTAGAGCTTCTGGAGCGTCGGCAGCAGCCTGGCGGCGACGAGCTCGATCATGGCGAGCGCCTCCTTCGGTGTCATGCCCGGCCAGAAGAGGCGGAGCGCCACGTGCGTCGCGCCCAAGGTGTGGAGCCGCGCGAGCTTCTCGAGACATTCGTCGGGCGCGCCGATCACGAACGGATCGTCCATGAGCCGTTCGACGCCGTCGGTGAAGCCGGCGCCGACACCGGGCAGCCCGTGCTGCGCGTAGGCGCCGTACTTGGTCTCCACGGCGGGCCGCGCCCGGGCACGCGCCTCTTCGCGCGTGGGCGCGACGTAGAACTCGCGGTGCACGGGAATCTCCGGCGGCACCGGGTGCCCGCCCTCCGCGAGTGCCGCGCGCCACACGCCGAACACCTGCCGTAGCAGGTCGAACGTGAGCGTGCCGATCGCGTAGAACGAATGGCCCAGGCGGCCCGCGCGACGGATGGCAGGTTCGGTCATGCCGGCCACCCAGATGCGCGGATACGGCCGCTGGTACGGCCGCGCCGTCGGCCGTGCGCCCGTGATCCGGTAGAAGCGGCCGTGATGCGTGACCTCGTCCGCCGTCCACAGGCGCTTCATCAAGGCCAGGCCTTCCTCGAACCGCGGCACGCGCTCGGACATCGTCGACCCCGCGGCTTCGAACTCTTCGTGCCGATAGCCCAGGCCGATGCCGAAGATCAGCCGCCCGCGGCAGATGTGATCGAGGGTGGCGACGTCCTCGGCGACCTGGACCGGATTGAGCAGAGGCGTCAGAAGCACACCGGTCACCAGGTCCATGTCGCCGGCCTCGGCGGCGAAGCGGGCGAGCACCGGGATCGGCTGGAAGTGCTGGAAGGGGTGGATCAGCCAGTGATGGCCCCATGACACGAAATCGAAGCCTGCGTCGCGGCACGCCCGGAAGTGCTCGAGCTGCTCGAGCCATTGCCGCTGCAGATCGCTGCCGGCGGCGACGACCTGCCCTACCTGCACGCCGATCTTCATCGCGAGAGGACGCGCTAGACGAGCCTGACGTTCTTCAGCGGCAGGCTGCGCACCGGCTTGCCGGTTGCGGCGAATATGGCGTTGAGGACCGCCGGCGTCACCACGGAAATCGTCGGCTCGCCGACGCCGCCCCAGAAGTCATAGGACGGGACGATCACCGTCTCGACCTTCGGCATCTCGGCCAATCGCAGAATCTGGTATCGGTCGAAGTTCAGCTCGGTCATACGCCCATCGAGCACCGCGCACTCGCCGTAGAATGCGGCACTCAAGCCGTAGGCCACCGAGCCCTCGACCTGGGCCGCGATCTGGTCGGGATTGACCGCGTGGCCGCAATCGAGCGCCAGCACCATGCGATGCACCTTGACCTTCCCGTCGCCGGTCAGGGAGACCTCGGCGACGGCCGCGGAGTAGCTGCCGTATCCCATGAACTGCGCGATGCCCCGGTGCACGCCGCTCGGCAGGGGCGTGCCCCAGCCGCCCTCGGCAGCCGCCGCGTTGAGGACGGCGAGATGCTTCGGATGCTTGGCCATGAGGGCGCGGCGGAACTCGAGCGAGTCGGCGCCGGCCGCCCGGGCTACTTCTTCCACGAAGCATTCCATGTAGACAGCATTCTGGTTGGTGTTGACGCCACGCCACGGGCCGACCGGCACGTGCGTGTTGCGCATCACGTATTCGATCAACAGATTCGGCACGGTGTAGCCGAGCTGGGCGTCGCCGGGTTTGTCCGAGTATCCCTGGAGCTGACGGGCATCCTGGCCGTTCGCCACCAGCGCCGGGTTCACGAACGCATTGATCGACTGGCCGGAGATGCGGACGTGCAGGCCGACCAGCGCGCCCTTCTCGTCGAGCCCCGCGGCCAGCTTGCACTGCGAGATCGGCCGGTAGAAGTCGTGCGCCATGTCTTCTTCGCGCGACCAGATCAGCTTGACGGGCACGCCGGGGAATTGCTTCGCGATGTTGACGGCCTGGCGAACGTAGTCCTGGTTGCCGCCGCGGCGGCCGAAGCCCCCTCCGAGATCGTGCCGGTAGACCTCGCACTTGGCCAGCGGCACTCCCGACTGCTCGGACAGGGCGGCCAGCGAGGCCTCCGAGTTCTGAGTGGCCACCCAGCACTCGGCCCGGTCCGCCGAGATTCTCACGGTGCAGTTCATCGGCTCCATCGTCGCGTGGGCGAGAAACGGCGTGCTGTAGATCGCTTCGACCCGTTTCGCGGCGCCCTGGATCGCAGTGACGGCCTCACCTTCCTTGCGGAAGGCGTAGACCTCCGGCGCGGCCAGCCCCTCCTCGAGGTGCCCCTCGATCGTCGCGCTCGACTGGGAGCTTCCGGAGCCTTCGTCCCAGACGATCGGAAGCGCCTCGAGCGCGGACTTGGCCCGCCACCACGTATCGGCGACGACGGCGACGGTCGAATCGTTGACCTTGAC
>CAYVHH010000308.1:0-16970 GCA_964450175.1 uncultured bacterium
GCGGCGGCCCGGGGCTGATGGAGGCGGCGAACGAGGGGGCGGCCAGCTCACCGGAACGCGTTCGGTCCGTCGGGATCCGCGTTGACCTGCCGTTCGAGCAGGAGGTCAACACGTTCGTCGGGATGGCCTTCGAGCACCGGACCTTCTTCACGCGGCTCCACCAGTTCGTGTTGGTCTCCGATGCGTTTCTCGTGGCGCCCGGCGGTATCGGCACCGTGCTGGAGATGATGATGATCTGGCAGCTCCTCCAGGTCCGCCACCTCCGCGACACGCCCCTCATCCTGGTCGGGCGGATGTGGCCCGGTCTTGTCGAGTGGGCGAGAGCCTCCATGCTCTCGACCGACCCGCCGCTCGCCGCCGCGCAGGACATCGCGATTCCCCGGTGCGTGCCCACGGGCGACGAGGCGATCTCGCTGATTCGCGAGCATCACGCGCGGTGGGTGGCGGCACGATGAACCAGGCCCACGAGCCTGGTGGGCCCAATTCGACGAGTACCGTCGCCAGTATCCCGGGCTCGTCGAGCACGGCTATCGCATGCTGCGCCGCCAGCGGCCGGATAGATGGGACCGCGGTTGGCCGGCACTCTCCGCGCACCCCGGGCGCCGCGTTCAGCGGCGAGGAACGCCCACCGCCGACGGTTGCAGAAGATCCGCGCCCTGGAAGGGCGCTACCGCCCCGCACGCTGATCCGCGTGCGCTAGCGCCCGTGGCATCGAGCCTGCTCACCCTGCTCGACGACGTCGTGACGCTGCTCGACGACGTGTCGGTGCTCACGAAGGTCGCAGCGCAGAAGACCGCGGGCGTCCTGGGCGACGACCTCGCGCTCAACGCCCAGCAAGTGGCCGGTCTCCGCGCCGATCGTGAGCTATCGGTCGTGTGGGCGGTCGCCAAGGGCTCCCTGGTGAACAAGGCCATCCTGGTGCCGTCGGCGCTGGCCATGAGCGTCTTCGCGCCGTGGGCCGTGATGCCGCTGCTCATGACCGGCGGCGTCTATCTCTGCTACGAGGGCTTCGAGAAGATCGCTCAAAAGTTCCTGCACGGTCTGGCGAAGGATGGCGCGCGCCACGCCGAGCTGGCGCGTGCCGGATTCGATCGGACGATCGACCTCGTGTCGGCCGAGCGAGCGAAGATCAAGGGTGCCGTGCGCACCGACTTCGTCCTCTCGGCGGAGATCATCGTGATCACGCTGGGCACCGTGGCGGACGTGCCTTTCGCGACGCGGGTCGCGGTGCTCGCCGTCATCGCGCTCCTCATGACGGTGGCCGTCTACGGCCTGGTGGCAAGCATCGTCAAGCTCGATGACGGCGGGCTGTATCTCAGTCGTCGTGACGGCGACGCGGTGGTTGCCCGGAGCCTCCGCCGCATCGGGGTCAGCATCATCCGGGCGGCGCCGATGCTGATGAGGGCCCTGTCGCTGGCCGGCACGGCCGCGATGTTCCTCGTGGGCGGCGGCATTCTCGTCCACGGCACTCCCGGGCTCCGCGATTGGATCGAGCACCTGGCCGAAGCCATCGCCGCGCGATCGGGCGCCGCCGGCATGCTTCAGCGCGCGACGTACCTCGTGCTCGATGCCGTCACGGGCATCGTGGCCGGAGCGGTCGTGCTGGCCGTCGTCGCCGGCGGGCAGCGGGTGTTTCGTCCGCACGCAAGAGGGTCGGAGGAGACGTGATGCAGGTCCTCGAGATGATGGACAGCCGGCTCGAGTGGATGCAGAATCTCGGCGATGCCGCGCTCGCGCGGCAGAAGGAAACGAGAGGAGAGGGTCGATGTCTCTGCGAATCGGTATCCTCGCGCTCGCGTTGCTCGTCGCGGTCCCCGTCGCTGCACAGGACCGGGCGGCGGATCCGATGCGGCTGGCGCAGCAGCCGCCGCCGTCGCAGCACACCGGCGACAAGAGGGTCCTCGTCGCCGAAAACATGTGGTTCACCGAGGCCGAGGCCAAGGCATTCTGGCCGATCTACGACGGCTATCAGCAGGAGCTCGACCGCATTTACAGCCGGATCGCCCGGGCGATCGCCGACTACGTGAAGGCCTACCTGGACAATACGCTGACCGACGAGCAGGCCCGCGCGTTGACGGCCGAAGTGATCGACATCGACGAAGCCGAGGCCGCGCTCGCGAAGACGTACGCCACGAAGCTCGACGCGGTCCTTCCCGGCAAGAAGGTCGCGCGCTATCTCCAGATCGAGCGCAAGATCCGCGCGAACCTCCGATACGAGCTGGCCGACAAGATTCCGCTGGTGAAATAACCCGGCCGGGCCCGGTCGCTCAGCGGGATGCGGCGGGCCGATCCGGAAGACCCTCGCGAATCAGACGGGAGAAATCCGCGCGATCGCCCGCGGCCGTGGCGCGCGCCGTGATGTCGCTCCGGCTCCGGAGCTCCGCAAACGGCATGCTCGTGTTGATCTGACCCCGCCGGTAACCGAGCTCGTCGAGATAGCCGTTCGCGAGGATGCGCCAGTCGAAGGGATTCCCGGGCGTGATCTGCTGGACGTGGTGACGGATCTGCGTCGTGCAGTTGTGCGTCAGCGCGTTGTACCACATGGGCCGGCGTGCGAGCTGATTCACCTCGCGCAGGTAGTCGAGCAGGAGGGCCCGGGCGAGCGCGGGGCTTCCGCGCAATCGATAGAGATGCACGTCCTCCCCGCGCGGACCGGCCCGTACCCCGATCACGTCGCGCTCGTCGGCGACGACGTAGTACAGCTCGAACTGGCGAAAGAAGCCGAGCAGCGCCGAATACTCCTCGCCTTTTTCCTTGCGTGTCTCGATCGAGATCGCCAGGTGCCGGCCGTCGGCGAACTCCCAGCTCGAGATCGTGTGGGCGATGGCGGGCGCGCCCCACGAGGAGAGAAACATGTCGAAGCCCACGACGCTGCCGAGGTCGTACGTGCGTGTCTCCCAGTGCTCCACGACCGCGGTCGGGGACGGATACGCGAAGTCTCGGACGTTGTGGATCGCGACGCGCTCGCCGTCGATCGTCGCGCTGGAGAGCCTGGCCACGTCGGGCTGCCAGTCGCGCGTGTTGCTCGGCGCGATCGAGAGCCACCAGCCGAGCACGATCACGAACGGGACCGCAGCCGCCGCGCCGGCCCGCCACCACGGACGTACGACGACGAGCAGGAGCAGCGATCCGGCCGCCACGATCGCGCAGAGTGCCGCGGCCAGGAGGCGGCCTTTCGGCCCGTCGATCCAGATGGCCGCCACGCTCCACGCGACGAGGACAGCGACGGCGATATAGAGGATGACCCGCACGGTCCCGGCGGCCAATCTCTTCACTGGGCCGCCACGTGCTCGCGGAGGATGCGCCGGACCTCGAGGATCGTGTCGGGCTCCGCCTGGCACGAGTGCGGCGATCGCACGATCTTCTCGGACTCGACCCCGTCGAGGTGGGCGCTCTCGTAGGCGACGACGCCGTCGGTTTTCCCGGTCACCGGGCCTTCGCCGAGCACCGCGATGATCGAGTGGGTGTGCACGCCCGGCTCGATCGGGCTTTCCGAGAGCGTCCGGACGAAGCGATTGCCGGGGCGCATGTTCTCGACGGCGGTCGGCAAGTCCTTGACCGCGTCCTGAGCTTCGGCGAGCTGGGGATTGTCCTTGGCGAGCACGGCGAGATTCCTCACCATGGTGCTGGGGAACGTCACGAGCCGGCGCACCAGATCCAGGACGAGCGACGAGACGCGGAAGCTCCCACGATGCGGCGTCGCGATGAACACCACCCGCTGCACGTAGGGGACCGGCTGGAAGAACATCGCGTTCTTGATGTACGCCAGCGCCTCCGGAGACCCCTTGAGCTCGGAAAACGGCACGGAGGTGACGTTCTTCCAGAAGCGGTCGCCGCTGTCGGTGACCATGAGCCGCGTCAGCATGCCGCCCTGGCTGTGGCCGATCAGCACCATGCGTCGCAAGGCCGGGTCGCGGCCCTCGGGATCCAGCCGGTGCACGACATCCAGCAGCGCCTGCCGGAGCTCGCTCGCCGACAGCAAGACCGGATTGCTGGTGGAGTAGGTGAACAACCAGAACTGGATCCGCCCGCGCAGCTGAGGGTCGTTCGTCAGCTCGTTGATCATGTCCGCCCAGCGCGCGGGACTCGACGCCGTGCCATGCACGAGCACGACGGGGATGCGCCCGCGCCGGTAGGGATGCATCATCGCCAGATTCATGGGGGTCGTGCGGCTTCCCGGTGACAGGAAGAAGCCGTACTCCGTGTCCCAGACGGGCGCGCCTTCGAGCGTGAAGGCGAGGACCGCGCTGGGCTCGAGCTCCAGCGGCAGCTTGCGGCCTTCGACCTCGACGGTGGCCGCTTCGTCGGCCGGATAGAGCTCGAGGTGGCCCGTGATCCGGCCGTCGGCGATACCCTGCATCACGTTGTCGAGTCGCACGAACCCCGTCACCGGGACCTTGAGTCGCTTGGGGATGTACCGGCGCGCGATCTCGGCCGCCGGCCCGCTGCCGTCCTGACTGATCTCGGCGCCCAGCGCGATGCCGATACCCGGCTGGCGGTAGCGGTTGCGGAGCCCGCGAATCTTGAACTCGCCGACCGAGATGAGTCGACTCAGGCGCTGGCCGCCCCACAGGAACTCGGTTGGGTCCCCCTGAAGCTCGAGCTGGCCGAACGGCAGCGCGAGCATCCGATCGGCCACGTTGATCTCGACCGCCTGGATTTCTCTCGACGCGCTGGCCGGGGCCGCCGGACTGCCGTCGCTCGCAGGCGGCGGCCGCACGGCCAGCGCGAGGGCGAGGCCGAAGTTATAGAGGTCGGCGGCCAGTCGCGTTCGCGAGTCGAGGGGCTCGTCGATCGCGCCATCCTTCCGGAACAGGAACGCGTAGGCGTAGACGGCCGAGGCCAGGTAATAGTCCGGGCGGTTCTCCTGTTCGGCGTACATGAACGACAGCTCGGCCAGCGCGAAGAGGCGATCCGGGCCGAGCCCGGTGCCGTTGCCCCGGAGCTGAGCGAGCGTACCGACGGGATCCTTGTCGAACAGGTCGGTGAGCCCGAGGCGATGAAGCGTCTGCGTGGTTGCGCCGCTGGGCTCGCTGCCCGTCAGCACGCTCCGTGCGACCAGGCGCTGGACGTATTGCGGATCGGTGAGCGAGACGCCGATCGGCGTCGCGCAGGCGCCCGCCAGGGCCGCGACGCCGATCAGCGCGGCGAGCGCGCGAGTTCTACTTGACCGAATACCCACGTCCCGAGAGGCACGTCGCGTAGGCCTTCTCATAGTTGCCGTAGGCGGCCTGCTGCTGGCTCTGTGCCTGCTGGGAGGCTGCGGCCGCCTCGCGGTTGTTCCGGTTCTGTCTCACCGCGCCCCCGGTGCCGCCGACGGCGGCGCCCACCGCAGCACCCTTGCCGGCATCGCCGCCGGAGGCGCCCCCGACCACGGCCCCGACCGCGGCGCCGCGCGCCGCACCCCTCACCGCGCCGCCCTGCTGTGGGGGGGGCGCCGCGGCCGCCTGGGGCGGCGCACCCGGGTCGAAGCCCGTCTGCTGCTTGGCCCAGTTGTGGCACGCGTACTGGTCGCTCTCGAACGCCTCTTGGCTCTGCCCCTGCTTGGGATAGACGAAAACCTCGGCGTGCGCCGCGCTGACGAGCATACCGGCGGCGAGCCCGGCAACGATCGCGATGGTCCGGCTCTTCATGTTCGTCCTCCGTGATGTGGAACGCATGTCTCGTATCGGTTCAGTCGACGGCCACGGTCACCGCGCAAGCGGCACGATAGACGCGAGCTGCGCATTGACCACCGCGTCGAGCTTGTTGTCCGCCTGGAAGAACCGCATCACTTTTCGAGGCGGGAGGATCTTCTTGAAGCGCGACACGTACTTGTCCTTGACGTTGTTCTTGGCCTTCTCGATGCTCAGCCAGTCCTTCATGATCTGGTTCGCCTGGTCGTCGGTCAGCGTGTCGTACTGCTGGGTGTACTTCACCAGCAGGTTGGACACGCGATCGCCGACCTTCGCCATCTCGACCCGGTACTCGCGATACATCGGCCAGAACGCCTCCGATTCCTTGGGGGTCAGGTCCATCACGGAGGTCACGATCGCCTGTCGGCGAAGCTGGATCGACGCGCGCGTCAGCGCGATGTCGCTCGTGAGGTCCTCCTCGGCTTCTTGAGGCGCGCTGGCGCCCGGCGGAGCCGGTGCCGCCGGTTGCTGCGCCGCCGCCCAGCCGGCTACCGAAACCGCGAGCCCGAGTGCTATCAAGAGCATGATCGTCCGTCGCGCAGTCTTGCTCATCCCGTTCTCCTTGATGACGCGGAGTTCGCGTCTCTGTCGTCGAGCGCTTCGCCAGCAGGGGAAAAGCGGCACCGGGGTTGCGTTTCTATTCGGAGTCGGCGGCGCTCGGCCACGACGTGCTCATCGCGACGCTCGCGTGAACGCCGAGAGCAGCGTCTCGCTGGGATCCGCCTTGCAATATCCGATGACTCGATCGATGACCGCGCCGACCTGGCGCTCGTCCCAGACCGTATGGTGGCGCATCCCGTCCACGTAGCCGTTGAAGTACACGAGCAGCCGTTCCTGTTTCTGGTCGGACACCGACGGGAGCTCCGAGCACTTCACCTGGTCGATCTGGATGACGCGGGGCGTGAGCGTCACCTGGGCTCGCGCGCGCTCGGGCACGAAATCTGCCGCCGCCAGGACCAGGCACGACGCCACCAGTACGGTACTGCTCCGATTCACGCCATCACCCCCGCCGGATCGCCGTCGCGTCCATCCGCGCCGACCTGCATCCCGGCCCTGTATGGTACGCAGGCGGCCCGCGCTCCAACAACCCCGCCCAAGGTCGCAGGCAGGTGAGTCATGAGTCGGATGGGTGGACTCGGGGGTCGGCCTCAGACGCGCGGGCGGACCTCGTGGGCGAACTTCTCGTAGATCGCGGTCATGTCGTCGAGGTCGCGGACGCGCGACTCGAGGATCACGTGGCCGACGCCGAGCGCGGCGAGCTCCCGGATCTCGCGCACGAGAGCGTCGGTATCCTGACGCGCCGGCAGACCGAGGCGGGCGCTGATGGCCAGCGAGCTCATGTCGCGGCCGACCTGACGGCACGCGGCGGCGAGATCCGCGAGCCCGGCCTTCATCTTCGCGGCGCTCGGAAACGCGGCGTGCCAGCCGTCGCCGAGCTCGGCGACACGGCGGAGCGCGCGCGGCGTGTGACCGCCGATCCAGACCGGAATCGTTCCCTGCGCGGGCTTCGGCGCCACGCCGAGCGCCTCGAACCGCACGAACTCGCCGCGATAGCTCACGCGCTCGTCCCGCCAGCAGGCCTTCATGACCCGGATCGCCTCGTCGCTCCAGGCGCCGCGCCGCTTGTACGGCACCCCGAAGAGCTCGATCTCCTCCTTCATCCAGCCGACACCCGCGCCGAGGATGACGCGCCCCGGCGCCAGATGATCGAGCGTCGCGAGCATCTTGGCGGCCAGGACGGGATGACGGTGGGGGAGCACGAGCACGGTCGTGCCTAGGCGGATGCGCTCGGTCACGGCGGCGACCAGCCCGAGCGCGACCAGCGGCTCGAGAAAGCTCGTGGTCGGCGCGAGCGGGAAATCGCCGGTCGGATTGTAGGGATAGCGCGACGTGATCGCGTACGGAATGACGACGTGGTCGCTGGCCCAGAGCGAATCGTAGCCGAGCGCCTCCATGCGCCGCGCGAAGCCGAGCAGCACCTCGCGCGTGGCGGCCGGGCCGTAGACCGGAAGATGGCAGCCGATCTGCACGATGACTAGTCGTCGCCGTAGACGACGCGTTCCGCGATCGAGTCGTCCTGGATCATCTGCACGAGGCGCGAGTGCTGGATCTTGCCGCTCGAGGTCTTCGGAATCGTGCTGGACCGCACGAGGATCACGCGCGCCGGCCGGTGGCCGCTCGCGCGGTGGACGCGGCTCGTGATCTCGCGGATCAGGTCGTGGAAGTCGTCGGGCGCGGCGTCCTCGCTGCGCACCTCGGCCACGACGTGGAGTCGCTGCGTGCCGGTGCGCTCGCTGTCGATGCCGACGGCCGCGGAGTAGCGGACACCGCTGACGCGATCGACGACCTCCTCGATGTCGGCCGGGACGACGTTCTGGCCGCCGAGGATGATGAGGTCCTTGAGCCGGCCGGTCACGTAGAGATATCCCTCGGCGTCGAGGAATCCGAGATCGCCGGTCCGGAGCCAGCCGCCGGGCATGAGCACCTTCGCGGTGGCCTCCGGGTTGTTGTAGTAGCCCTTCATCACGCCCGGGCTCTTCACGCAGATCTCGCCTTCGACACCGACCGCGCGCTCCCCGGTGCCCTCGTCGATCGGCGCCACGATGCGGACCGAAACGCCGCGGCAGGGCTGGCCCACGGAGAGAAAGCGTCCGCTCGGGTCGCGCCGGAGCGGCACGCCCCGTGGCCAGATGGCGACCGCCAGGGTGGCCTCGGCGAGCCCGTAGCACGGCGAGATGACGCGCTTGAGGCCGAAGTGCGACTCGAACGCCTCGATGGTCGACGGGCGCACGGGCTCGGCGCCGGAGAGCGCCGCCTTGAGGCTCCCCAGGTCGAGCCCCGCCGTGTCGCGGACGTTGCGCACGCAGTTGCGGTAGCCGAAGTCCGGCGAGACCGTGAACGTCGCGCGGATCTCCGTGATCAGCGAGAGCCACTGCCGCGGGTTGCGCAGATCGGGTGGCAGGAGCCAGATCGGCGTGGCCAGGAGCGGCGGCGTGAACGCGCAGCCGATCAGTCCCATGTCGTGGTACAGCGGCAGCCACGAGACAACGCGATCGTCGGCGGTGATGCCCGCCGCCTCCGCCATGAAGTGGATGGTCGACACGACGTTGGCATGGGTGAGCATGACGCCGCGCGGGCGGCCCGTGCTCCCGGACGTGTATTGCAGGAACGCCAGATCGTCGGCCTTCGCCGAGGCCAGCGGCGGCGCGGGCGCGTCGAGGTCGAGATCGGGCGGCTCCAGCACCGTGCGAACGTTCGGCGCCAGCGCGCAGCTCTCGTCGACGCCGGTGCGGAACCAGCCGATGCTCGCGACCGCGATCGCTTCCGAGTCGCGAAAGATGGCGGCCGTCGTGTCGACGCCGAGCGTCGGGTAGAGCGGGACCGGGACGGCGCCGATGCGCAGCGCGCCGAAGAAGGTGTAGAAGAATTCGGCGCACGTCGGATAGATGAGACAGACCCGGTCGCCCGCCTTCACCCCGGCGCGCCCGAGCCCGGCGGCGTATCGTCCGCTCTGCTCCCACAGACGTCCGTACGTCACGGTCTCGTCGTAGAGCCGGAAATATTGCTGGTCGGGCGAGAGTGCCGCGCGCCGCCGCATCATCTCCGTGAGCGTCGGCGCTCCTTTCACGTCATCGACCATGGGCGTCTCCTCGACTCGCCTAATCGATGCTGGGGCCGAGCGTGGCGGATGTTGCACGGGCTTCCCCGGCTCGCAGATAGAGGACCGAGACGGTGTCGCCGGGCCGGCGATCGCGGATCAGTGCGCGCAGCTCTTCGAGGCCGTCGACCGGGCTCCCCGCGAGGCGCACGATCACGTCGCCCTCGCGCAGACCGGCGTGCTCGGCCGCGGTGCCCGGCATCACGCTCGAGATCTTGAGGCCGTCGGTCCCGGGACGCGGTACCGCGATGACGCCGAGGAGCGCGCCGCCCGCGGCTCCGGCGCCCTGGCGGTGAGTCGGCCGCGCGACCTGCGCGTAGGCCGGACGCGACCCGGTTGCGAGCCGCTCGACGATCCGCGCGCCGACGGCAGCGACGCGAGCCATGCCGGCCGCGTCGATCTTGTCGGCCGTGTCGCCCGGCTGATGGTAGTCGGCGTGGCCGCCGGTGGAGAAGAAGAGGACGGGAACGCCGGCCGCGTAGAACCGGCTGTGGTCGGACGGACCGTACGGCGAGCCGTGGATCTCGAGCGTGACGCCGTCGGCCCGCGCCACATCACTGACGAGCGCACGCAGGAGGCTGCCGCTGTCGCCGCCGCTGACATTGAGCGGCCGTCCTTGCAGTCGGCCGATCATGTCGAAGTTCACCATCGCGGTGGTGCGATCGAGCGAGACCGCGGGGCGGTTCACGTAGTGGCGAGAGCCGATCAGGCCGAGCTCCTCGGCGCCGAAGAACGCGAAGACCAGGGTGCGGCCGGCGCCGCCGGCCGCCGCGAAGGCGCGCGCCAGCCCGAGGACCACCGCCGTGCCGGAGCCATTGTCGTCGGCGCCCGGGTACACGACGCCATCGGCGCGGCCGAGGTGATCGTAGTGCGCGCCGACCACGACGGCCTCGGAGGCGAGCGCGGGGTCGACACCGGGCAGAATGCCGATGACGTTCGCGGCGCGGGTCTCGTCGGTGATCGTCTCCACACGCATGTGCGCGCGGGTGCCGGTCGCGAACGGGGCGGGCGCCGCCGACAGGGCACGCGTCGCGTCGGCGAGCGTTCGACCGGTGGGCGCCAGGACCGCGTCGGCGACTTCGCGCGTGACGGCGCCCGAGAGCAGGCCGACCTCGACCGACGTCGTGTCCGGCGTCGGCAGATCGTCGCTCACGACCAGCATCGCGGCGGCGCCGCGGCGCTTGGCCGTGATCAGCTTGTCGAGGCGCCCCACGCGCGCGTTCGCCAGCCGCGCTGGAGCCCCGTCGAGCGCGAGCGCGATCTTCCCGCGAACGTCGACGCCCGTGTAGTCGTCGTAGGCGGCGTCCGCGCTCTCGACTCCGTAGCCGACGAACACGATCTCACCGCTGACCTCGCCCGCGAGCGAGCCCCCGTGGGGGATCCAGTCACGTCCGGAGTCGAGCTTCCGTAGCGTGGGCCCGAGCAGATCCAGGCTGCTCGCCGGACCGGGCCGCGACGTCGTCTCGAGGACGAACGTCTGCAGGAACGATCCCGCGTCTCCGCCGGCCCGGAGGCCCGCGGCGGCCAGCCAGTCGGCGAGCCGGCGGGCGGCACGATCCCCACCCGGCGTGCCCGACCGCCGGCCCTCCATCTCCGGCGTGGTCAAGGCATTCACGCTCTCGGCGAGGGACGCGGCCTGGGGCGGCACGATCGCCGACCGCGCGGACGCGCCGGCCGCCGCGACGATCAGGAATATAGGGAGGAGAACTGTGACGAAACGGCGGGTCACACGCGCCATTTTACTCTACCTGGACCGTCAGGTTGCCACGACGGACTTGACCTCCGCGACCCGGCCGCCAGTCATCCGTACGAGGTCCGCGGGCGTCAGCCTGAACACCGTGTTCGGATGGCCCGCCGCCGCCCAGATCTCCGGCCACCGCAGCAGATCCTCGTCGATGAGGATCGTCAGCGGCTCGGCATGCGCGATCGGCGCGACACCGCCGATGGCGAATCCCGTCCGCTGTCTCACGAAGTCCGCATCGGCGCGGCCGACCGGCTCGGCGATGAGCGCGGCCACCTTGCGCTCGTCGACGCGGTTGGCGCCGCTTGCGATGACCAGCACCGCGCGCTGGCTCTGCTCGCCGCGAAAGACCAGCGACTTCGCGATCTGGTCGACCTGGCAGCCGACGGCGGTCGCCGCCTGGGCCGACGTCCGCGCCGACTGTTCGAGGGCGATCACGGTATGGCCGCCGCCGGCCGCGGCGAGCGCATCCTGGACACGCCGAACGCTCGGGCCGAAGTCGGTCATGAGCCGAGCTGCCGCACGGCGCGTGCGACGTCGGTGGGGTCGGGTCTGATCTGGATGCTGTCGGCGAGCTGGAGCCAGCGGACGATACCGCGCCGATCGATCACGACCGTGGTCGGTCGCGCCACGTCCTGACCCTTGTGACCGCCGTGGGCGTGGAGGAGGCCGTACCGTCGGGTCACCGCGAGGTCGGCATCGGTGAGGAAGCGGTACCGCGCGCGCAGCCGATGGGCCAGCTCCTGGCTCTTCTCGTTCGGGTCGGGGCTGATCGCCAGAATCTGGACGCCCTCGTCACCGAGCTCGGTCAAGACGGCTCCAAGTCCTTGGAGCTCGGAGACGCAGAAGGGTCACCAGTAGCCGCGATAGAAGACGAGGACGACCGGCGTGCGCTCACGGAACGACGCGAGGCGCACCGGGACGCCCGCGGCGTCGGGCAGGCTGAAGTCGGGCGCGGGCTCGCCGACGCGGAGCACCGGTGGGGCGGGCGGCACTTTCGCGAGGACGAAGTTGAAATACCCGCCGAGGATCAGCAAGACCACCGAGAGCCCGAGCGCCACGAAGTTCGGCCACCGCGCGACCTGCCACGTCGCGGCGCCCGCGATCAGGGCCGCGATCGCGAAGGCCACGAGGTAGAGCGCGGGGTGATTGCGGATCGCCGGTATTCTCAGAAACGCGTAGTAGCCGGCGATGGCGCCCAGCGAGAGGAGCACGCTCAGGAGCGCCGGCCAGTACCGGATCATCGCTCCAGCACGACCCGGTCGAACGTCTCGGCGTAGGCATAGCCGTTCGGCTTGCCGCGCTCGGCCGCGCGCTCGCGGATGCGCTTCTCGACGCCCGCGAAGTCGGCGAATTGACTCGCGTGACAGGCCAGCGCCTTGATCTTGAGGTCCATCACGTCGCTGATGTCCACGACGAGCTGCGGATTTTCCCACTGCATCAGCTGGATCTCGAGCGTCTTGTGGGGCTCGAACTCGGGCATCAGCTCCGGGAACGACAGGTGGTCGCGGGCCAGCGGATAGACGCAGTCGAGGGTGACCCCGGCGACGGTCCGGTGATCGCGGTGCGAGCCGCCGAGGTTGTACGTGCGGTGCGGGTTCATCGTGATCACGAGATCGGGGCGCCATCGACGAATCTCGCGGGTGACGTCGCGCCGGAGGTCGCGCGTGTCCTCGACCTCGCAGTCGGGATAGCCGAGGAACTCGACGCGCGCGACGCCGAGCGTGCGCGCGGCGTTGCGCTGCTCTTCCTCGCGAATGCGCGCCAGCCGCTCCGAGGTCATCGTGCGGTCGCCCGAGCCCTTGTTGCCGTTGGTCACGATGACGTACGTGACCTCGCAGCTATCCCGCACGAGCTTCGCGATGGTGCCGCCGGCGCCGAACTCGGAATCGTCAGGGTGGGCCGTCACGACCAGAACGCGCTGGATCTTCTCGGTCACGATATCTCCTTGTAGCGGGGGCCGTGAGGCCGGCTTGGACCGAGGGTGGCCTGAGACAGGTGCTGGCCGGCTCCGCACGCCCGCTCAACCGTCTACGACAGTTTCCTCAACGATACCGCTGACGATGCCCGTTTGACTCTTCGATGCCTGTTCACAGGATAGCGATTCCGGGTGCGGTGTGTGAACAGCTATAATCACGCGATGCCGATCGCAGCCCCGCGCCGGATGGGGGTCGCGGGCTTGCTCGGTCTGCTCGCCGGCGTGCTCGTCCTGATGCTCGCGCCGGGGAATCCAGGGGCCCTGAGACTCGCCGGCATCGGTCTGCTCTGGTGGTACGCCACGGTCATCGCGCCGCTCGCCGCCGTGCTGCTGGTGATCCTCGTTCAGCGTGTCAGCCCCGGGCCCGCGTCCCGTCGACCGAGGGTCCTGGCCGTCGCGGCATGGACGTCGCCGGTGCTGCTGGCTCTGGTCGCCTCACGGGCATTCGCCGGCATGCCGGACGCGCCGTCGCTCGCGCTCTCCGCGCTCGTGGCGCCGTTGATCGCGCTGCTCGCGTCGGCGTCGAGCGCGGAGCGCCGGCCGAATCTCGTCACGGTCCTGGCGGCCGGCGTCGGCGCCGGCCTGGTCATCTGGGCGAATCTGCTCCTGTTCGGGGACGTCGCCGGCCTGTTCGGGTTTCCGCGCTGGGCCGCCACCTTGCTGGCGACGGGCATCGCGCTGCTCGCCGTCGAGCTGGCGCACAGCGCCGACGCCCCCGAGAAGGGCGCGTCGTCCCGGGAAGGCAGGGAAGCGCGTGCGGGGTGGCGCGTCTATCGGATGGCGCTTCGTGGCGGCGGCCTCACCGTGCTCTACACGAGCGCGCTCGGCTTCGTCGCGCTGGTCGCGATCGTCGCGGTCGCGCTCGCGGTCTCCCCGTGGGGGGCCTGGCGTGCGGTCGCGTCGCGGCCCGCGCTCACCTTCAGCGAGGCGAGTCCATGGGTGACCGAGGGCCGGACCCTGGTCCGATCGACGGCGCTCGATTTCACCGAAGCCCACCGGGTCACGGCGCTGAGCCCGGCGTCTTACCGCGTGCTCGAGCCCGGACGCTTCCGCGAGGGGCAGCTCCACGCCGGCGAGTTGCTGGCGCTGCGCGCCGGCGATCGGCTCGTGGTCGCGGCCGGCGCTCGTCTCCGGTTCGAGGCCGGCAAGCGGATCCCGGGATCGCCGGCGTCGGGCATCGCGTGGGCCGACCCGCCCGAGCGAAGCGGTCTCCCCGCGGTCTTGGGAGCGCTCGGCGCCATGGTGACCATGGTCGGCGGAGCGCTCGCGTTCGTCGGATCTCGGCGTGCGCTGGCCGCGCCAACCATCTATATCGGGTCGGGGCTCCTGCTGGTGCTGGTGCTGGCGTCCCTCTCCCTCGGCGTGTTCGGCGCCTATGCCGCTCCCGGACTCTCGATCGGTGTGCCCGCGCTCGCCGCCGTCTTCGACCTGCCCGCCGCGATCGTTCCCGGGCCGCGGGGCCGGGTCATCGGCGTGCTGGGCGCCACGGTGCTCCTCGTCCTGTTCGCGGCCACGACGCTCGCGCTCCGCGATGTCATCAACCGGGCGTTGCGCGCGCCCGACGGGAAAGGGGCGGACGCGACGGGCGGGCGAGCCGGGCTCGTCCGTCCGATCATGCGAACGTTCCTCGTCGTCGCGTGCGCCGCGAGCTTCTGGGGCGGCGATGCCTCACGTGCGCTGCTGACCGGGCTCGGGCTGGCGGCGTCGGCCATGCTCGCGCCTCTGCTCGCGGATGACGAGCCGGGAGCTCGGCTGGTCGGCTCGCTGTCCGGTGTGATCGTGTTCGCCGGCGTGTCGCTGCTCGCCGCGCGCCTGCCGACGTGGGCAGCCGTCGCCGGCGCGTACCCGGCGCTGGCGGCGATCCCTCTGGCCTGGGCCGCGAGCTGGCTGTGGAGCTTCGCCGCCTCGAGCCGCTGAGACACGCTCGGGCCGCCGCCCGAGTCGAGCCTGTATAAAGCCTTTATAATGAGTCGCCATGGCCAGTGATCGGATCGTCGTCAGAGGCGCCCGCGAGCACAATCTCAAGAACATCGACCTCGAGATCCCGCGTGACCAGCTCGTCGTGATCACCGGGCTCTCGGGCTCCGGCAAGTCGTCGCTTGCCTTCGACACGATCTATGCCGAAGGTCAGCGGCGCTACGTCGAATCGCTGTCGGCATACGCGCGGCAGTTCCTCGAGCAGATGGAGAAGCCCGAGGTGGACTCGATCGAGGGGCTGTCACCCGCGATCTCGATCGAGCAGAAGACCACCTCGAAGAACCCGCGCTCGACCGTCGGGACCGTCACCGAGATCTACGACTATCTGCGGGTGCTGTTCGCGCGGGTGGGCGTACCGCATTGCCCGAAGTGCGGGCGCGTCATCTCGGCCCAGACCGTGCAGCAGATGGTAGACCGCGTCCTGACCCAGGCGCCGGGCACGCGCCTGCTCGTGCTGGCGCCGGTCGTCCGGGGCCGCAAGGGCGAGTACAAGAAGCTCTTCTTCGATCTGCAGCGCCAGGGCTATTCGCGGGTCCGCGTCAACGGCGTGGTCCGCGAGCTCGGCGAGGAGATCGAGCTCGACAAGAAGCGCAAGCACACGATCGACGTGGTGGTCGACCGGCTGATCGTTCGCGAGAATCTCGGCTCCCGTCTGGCCGATTCGCTCGAGACCGCACTCCGGCTAGCCGACGGTATCGTGACGGTCGAGACGGTCGACGGCGAGACTTCACGCACAACGGGCAAGACCGCTGGAGCGGAGCCGGCTCGCACCTCCAGCAGGCCACCCTCGGTCAAAGCCGGCCTCACGGCCCCCGCTACAATGACGTTCTCCGAGAAGCTGGCGTGCGCCGATTGCGGCATCTCCTTCCCGGAGGTGTCGCCGCGCATGTTCTCGTTCAACAACCCGTACGGCGCGTGCCCGGAGTGCGGCGGGATCGGCTCGCGTGACGAGATCGACCCGGACCGGCTCGTGCCGAATCCGGCGCGCGCGCTGAAGGACGGCGCGCTCGCGCCGTGGGCCGGGCGCGAGACCTCGTACTTCCGGCAGACGCTCGCGGTGCTGGCCAAGCGCCACAAGTTCTCGCTCGAGGTCCCGTGGTCGGAGCTGCGCCGACCCGTGCGCGACATCATCCTCCACGGCGAGCGCGACGGCGGGTTCGAGGGCGTGATCAAGACGCTCGAGCGCCGCTACCGCGAGACCTCGTCGGAAGAGGCGCGCGCCGAGGTCGCGATGTTCATGACCGAGCGTCCGTGCCCGGCGTGCGGCGGCTCGCGGCTGCGGCCGGAATCGCTCGGCGTCAAGATCGCGGGCAAGTCGATCGCGGAGGTCGTCCGGCAGACGATCAAGGAGGCCGCGGTCTTCTTCGAGGGGCTCAGCCTGACCGAGCGCGAGGCCGCGATTGCCCGCCGGGTCCTCAAGGAGATCCGCGAGCGTCTGGGCTTCCTGATGAACGTCGGGCTCGACTACCTGACCCTGGATCGGCCCGCCGGCACCTTGTCGGGGGGAGAAGGACAGCGGATTCGCCTGGCGACCCAGATCGGGTCGAGCCTGGTGGGCGTCCTTTATATACTGGACGAGCCGTCCATCGGCCTGCACCAGCGGGACAACCGGCGGCTGCTCGACACCTTGAAGCGCCTGCGCGACATCGGGAACACCGTGCTGGTCGTGGAGCACGACGAGGAGACGATCCGGTCGGCGGACTACGTCGTCGACCTCGGGCCGGGTGCCGGCGAGCTGGGCGGCCACATCGTGGCGATCGGGACGCCCGACGAGATCATGGCGAACCCGGACTCGCTGACCGGCCGCTATCTCGCGGGCGCGCTCGCGATCCCGGTCCCGGCGACGCGGCGGAAGGGCAGCGGGCACTTCATCACGATCCACAACCCGCGCGAGCACAATCTGAAGGGCATGGCGGTGAAAATCCCCCTCGGGACGTTCAC
>CAYVHH010000309.1:0-2813 GCA_964450175.1 uncultured bacterium
AGCCCAGGCGCTCGAACGACCCGGGACCGAAATTCTCGATGAGGACGTCGGCACGCTCGACCATTTTCTTGAGGATGGCGCGTCCCTCGGGAGCCTTCAGATCGAGCGTGAGGCCCTTCTTGTTGCCATTGAGCATCAGGAAGAACCAGGCGTCGAGCTCGGTGTTCTCGGACACCATGCGTCGCCCCGGCTCACCCCCCGGCGGCTCGATCTTGATGACGTCGGCGCCCAGCCAGCCCAGCATCTGTGCGCAGCTCGGCCCTGCCTCGTACTGGGTAAGGTCCAGCACCACGATCCCCTCAAGCGCCTTCGCCATGAGCGATCCTCCCAGTTGGCTACCATACGACCCGAAGGGCCCCGTCCTGGCCCCAATCACGACACACCCCATCGAGGGGGCCCGTCGAGGCCTGAATCACGCCATGCCCCATCGAGGGGCGGCCCGGCTCCGCCGGGTCGCCTCCGAGCGCGGGGGGCTTGGGGGCCCTTCGAGGCCCCCCATTCTATTAGGTCGAGTACGCCGAGAAGCGAATCGTCGAAGCCCGAGCTTTGTAGTCGGTGATGACATTGACGACGGCGGGCTTCCCGGACGCCGCCGCCCGCTCGAGCGCGGGCCGGATCTCGTGCGGCTTCTCGACGTACTCCCCGTGCGCGCCGAAGTCCTGCGCCATCTTGTCGTAGCGCGAATACCCGAGATTCCGGCCCGGCTTGTCCTGCTTGGGATCCGCGGTCCAGCCGCCGTTGTTGCTGATCACGCAGAGGACGGGGACCCTGTGACGAACCGCCGTGTCGATCTCCATCGCGTTGATGCCGAACGAGCCGTCGCCGTGGAGCACGACCACCTGCGTGTTGGGCTTCGCGACCTTCGCGCCGACGCCGAACGGCAGACCGACACCCATGCACCCGAACGCGCCGGAGTTCAGCCGATGGCCGGGCACGTAGGTCGGGATCGACTGGCGACCGTAGTTCAGGATCTCCTGACCGTCGACCACCAGGATCGCGTCACGCTTCAGGAAGTCGCGGACCTCCTTGCACAGACGCAGCGGATGGATCGGGGTGTCCTCCGAGCTCATCTGCTTGTCCATGTCCGAGGCCTTCTCGGTGTCGAGGACCTTGAGCTTCGACACCCACCGCGAGTAGCGGCTCTTGTCGATCTTGCCGCGCGCTTCCCGCGTGAGCTGCTCGAGCACGGCGCGCGCGTCGCCGGCGATCGGCACGTCGGCCGGGCGATTGTGATTGAGCTCGGTCGGGTTGACGTCGACGTGGATGACCTTCGCGTCCGCGGCGAACCGCGGCGGGCGACCGAACTGGATCACGAAGTTGAAGCGCGTGCCGACGGCCAGGAGCACGTCGACCTCACTGAAGGCCTTCGCGCGCGCATTGAGGAACGCAAGCTCGTGATCCTCCGGCACGGTTCCGCGCGAGATCGGCGTCGTGTAGAACGGAATTCCGGTGGCCTCCACGAAGGCCTGGAACGCCGCGGCGGCATCCGACCACCACACGCCGCTGCCGCCCAGGATCAGCGGACGCTCGGCCTTCGCGAGGAGCGCGATGGCCTCGGAGACCGCGCTCGGATCGCCGTGGGTGCGCGGCGCGGGCGCCCAGGGCTTCGGATACGTGATCGTCGACTCGTCGACCGTCTCGCCGAGAACGTCGCCGGGCATGTCGAGATACACGGGACCCGGCTTGCCGGTCGTGGCCTGGCGATAGGCCGTGGCCACCAGCTCGGGAATGCGCCGCGCATCGTAGACCCGCGTCGCCCACTTGGTGATCGGCTTGAAGACCGCGAGCTGGTCGATCTCCTGAAACGCTTCCATCTCGAGAAAGACACGCGGACTCGAGCCGCCCACCGCGATCATCGGCGCGGCATCGACGAACGCGTTGGCGACGCCGGTGACCAGGTTCGTCGCACCCGGTCCCGAGGCGCCCATGCACACGCCGGGCCTTCGCGTGATGCGGCTGTAGGCGTGCGCCATCAGGCTCGCGGCTTGCTCGTGGCGGGTGTCGATCGCGCGCGCCCCGAGCTTGATGATGGCGGCTTCGGTCTCGATCATGGGGCCGCCCATGATGTAGAAGAGCGTGTCCATGCCCTGCGAGACAAGCGATTTGGCGAGAATATCGGATCCGGTGAGCGGTGCCATGCCTGCGCCTCCCCTGCGATAGACCAGCCGGTGCGTCAGAAGATACCCGAATTTCCCATCTCTGTCTTCCCGGCCGGACGTCCCGCCTCGCATGGCGACTCGGTCGATCGCGTGCCACACTGGAGGCGTGAATCGGGCTATCCGACGCTCCCTCTGGCGCCTCGGGACGGCGCTCGTCCTGCTGGGCTCGGCGTGTCCGTCGAGCGCTCCAGCGCGCGCCGCGGAGCTCTACGCGCCGGAGACTCTCGATCGCTACTTCCAGCTGGAGTGGTCCCGCGCCGGCAAGAACGTCAACGGCTACGTCTACAACACGGGGAACCGCCGCGCGGCCCATATGATCCTGCTCGTCGAGGGCCTCGACGGCTCCGGGAAGACGGTGACCAAGACGACGACGTGGGTTCGCGACGTTCCGCCGAACAACCGGGCGTACTTCGAGGTCGCGGTACCGACCGCCGCCGCGTATCGGGTGTCGGTTCAGTCCTTCGACTGGGTCGAAGACCGTCTGGATCGCCGCAAGGCCTGGTAGCGCTAGACCGCGGGCTCCCCGGCCGTCACCGCGATGCACTGACCTGAAAGATTCTTGGCGGCATCGCTGCAGAGATACACGGCCAAGGACGCGATGTCCTCCGCGGTCGACATGCGCTTGAGGGGCGATCGCTCGACGAACCGCTTCCG
>CAYVHH010000310.1:0-12302 GCA_964450175.1 uncultured bacterium
TGCCACGGCGACGCCGGGCGGGGCGACGGCGCATCGGCCGCCTCGTTCCCCACCAAGCCCGCCGATCTGACCGACGGCCGCCTGATGAACGGGCTCCCGGACGAGTTTCTGTACAACGTCATCATGCACGGCGGACCCGCCGAGGGGCTGTCGCCCGGCATGCCGCCGCTGTCCGCATACTTGAGCGACGCCGAGACGCGCCGGGTGATCCAGTACCTCCGTACGATCGCCTCGCCGTCCTTTCAGGCAGAGGCGGCGAAGCCCCTCGTGTCACCTCCCCGCGCGCCAAGACAGCCGATCTTCTTCAACCACGTGATTCACGCCGGCTCCTTCCAGATTCCGTGCCAGTACTGCCACGCCGACGCGCGCCGCTCGGAGTACGCCGGACTTCCGTCGGTCGAGCGCTGCTTCGGCTGTCACAAGATCATCGGCGCCCAGGACAATCCCGAGATCGCGAAGATTCACGACTACGCCAAACGCGGCCAGCTCATCCCCTGGGTGCGGATCTTCAAGCTCCCGGAGTTCACCTACTTTCCGCACCGACCTCACGTGCGCTTCGGGCTCGAGTGTCAAACGTGCCACGGCCCGATCGAGCGAATGCGGGTGGTCGGCGCGGACACGGGGCCGAAGCTGAGCGATGACCTGCTCCGGCTTGTCGGCTTCCGCCCGCCCCCTCGAGCCCTGACGATGGGGTGGTGTATCGAGTGCCATCGAGAGCAGAACGCGACTCGAGGAAGCCGCGCGCCCCTCGAGTGCGTCACCTGCCATCACTGATCGGTTCGCGCCCGGGAATTTTCCGGAACCGCACGTCGTGAAGTACTCGCTCGCGCTATCCCGTCCGTAGGGGTATGGCGCTTTGTGGCTACCGGGAATAGGCCCGTCGGCGGTGGTAAGAAATTGGGCGAGGGCTGCTCTAGTTCCGCTATTTTATGAATATGGACAATATCCTGGTCGTCGACGACGAACGGAACATCCGCACGCTCTGTTCGCGGGTGTTGGCCGGGGACCAGATCGAAGTCCACGGGGTTGGCACCGGCAAAGAGGGGCTCCAGACGGCCGATGAAGTGAGCCCCGACCTGGTACTCCTCGATCTCCGCCTCCCGGATATGGACGGCATCGACGTTCTCCGAGCTCTCAAGGGCCGCCACCCCGAGACCGCGGTCATCATCATCACGGGCTTCGGTCAGATCCAGAGCGCGGTCGAGGCGATGAAGGCCGGCGCCACCGACTACCTCGAGAAGCCATTCGAACACCTCGAAAAACTCAAGCTGGCCGTCGCGCGCTCGCTCGAAGAGGTGCGGGCCCGCCGCGAGATCCAGCGTCTTCATCGCCTGCAGGAGAAGGAATACCGTGTCGATCAGCTCATCGGTGAGTCGGAGGGGACGCGCCGGCTCCGCGAGCTCATCGGGAAGCTCGCGCGGAGCGAGGCGGCGACGATCCTGATCCACGGCGAAAGCGGAACCGGCAAGGAGCTCGTCGCGCGAGGCCTGCACTACGAGAGCTCGCGACGCGACGCACCCTTCATGGAAGTCAACTGCGCGGCCATCACCGAGACCCTGTTCGAGAGCGAGCTGTTCGGCCACGAGAAGGGCGCGTTCACCGACGCCAAGGCCGCGAAGAAGGGCCTGATGGAGCTGGCCGACCGCGGCACGCTGTTCCTCGACGAGGTCAGCGAGATGTCGCTCAACAGCCAGGCGAAGTTTCTCCGCGTTCTCCAGGAGCGCGTGCTCCGACGCGTGGGCGGGACGCGCGATATCAAGGTCGATCTGCGGATCATCGCCGCGACCAACCGCCCGCTCGAGACGCGCGTGAAGGAAGGGCTGTTTCGCGAGGACCTGTTCTATCGGCTCAACGTGATTCCGATTCACATCCCGCCGCTGCGCGAGCGTCGCGACGACATCATGCCGCTCGCTCGACACTTCGTCATGGACGCGAACACGCGCTTCCACAAATCCATCAAGGGGTTCACGCCGGAAGCCGAGCGGCTGATGGTCGGCTACCAGTGGCCGGGCAACGTCCGCGAGCTCCGGAATTTGATCGAGCGTCTCGTGATCCTCGGCAGCTCCGAGCTCATCGAGCCGCAGCACCTGCCGGTGCAGTTCGCGACCCAGGTCCGTCAGGCCGTCGTTCCCGAAGCGTCGACGGACGAGCCGCGAACGTTGGCCGAAGTAGAGCGCGCCTACATCGCTCAGATCATGCAGCGCGTGGAATCGAACAAGAGCAAAGCCGCCAAGATTCTCGGCATCTCGCGCCAGACGCTTCGCAAGAAGCTGATGGAAGAGTGACGGTCCGATCAGTCCATCGCCACTGGTGAGTTCGGGGCCACTTCGGACCCAGGGATCCGGATAAGCGCAACTAGTTGAAATTGAATTCTTTCCGGAATGGGGGTCGCCCGGCTCTGTGAAATCTTGGCAACTAATCGGCCATTGAAGGACGAAGCCGGAAATCTTAAATTGATTGATTTTATGATTACTTACGATCGAACGGACCCTTGGTCTCCCAATTGCTACTTCTTCGTGCGAGCCTCGCACGAAAACGGCCAGGGGAGAGTGTGATGAGACCGACGTTCAGGAAGCTGGAAGTCAAGGACATCGGCAACTTGGAGCGGCTGGTCGCCGAGAACATCGACGGCGTCGAGCCGGGCCTGAAGGTCGTCGATTCGCGGTTGCTCCTGGGTCAAGCCGCGATCGACCTCGTCGGTCTCGACTCCAAAGGCTCCCTCGTGCTGATCGCGCTCGACTTCACGGCTGACGACGGACTCCTGCTCCGCGTGATGGACGCCTACTCCTGGTGTCTCGAGTATCCTGACACGCTCCGTCGTCTCTATCCGATGGCTCAGTCGACGTCCCGGCCGCCGCGCATCCTGTTCATCGTCGAGAAGATGACCGATGCGTTCCTGCGCCGGGTGAAGCAGCTCAGCTTCCTCGAGATCGATTGCTTCGAGTTCCGCAACCTGGAAGTCAACGGCGCTTCGGTCGTTTATTTCGATCTGGTCGAGCGGCTTCGCAAGTCGGTCATCGATGCACCGGGCGAAGTCCCGGCGCCTGCGGCCGCTGTGCCCGCCCCGATCGCGGCGCCTCCCGTCGAGCCGCGCGTCGAGCATCGAGTCGAGTCGCGTGTTGAGCCGCGAATCGAGCCGCGCGTTGAGTCTCGCGCCGAGCCGGCGAAGCCCGCCCTGGAATGGGCGACGCGCGTGGAGTCGCGCGAGCCGGTCAGCGAGCCCAAGCGGCTCGATCCGCCCAAGGCCGCTGTTCCGGAGCCGATTCGCTTCGAGTCCGCTGCGGTCGTCGCCGCCGAGCCCGAGCCCGTCGCGCCGGTCGCCGCGCTGCCGAGCGTGCCCGAGCCGGTGGAGCCGGAGCCCAGCGTGGTCGCCGAGGCTGAGGTTCCGACGAGCGTGAGCGTCGTCGGTGAGCCCGCGAGCGTGCCGCCGGCACCCGTGGTCGTCCCGGCGGCGCCCGAGCCGATCGTCACGATGCCTGTCGAGCCCGCGCTTGTGCTCGAGGCCATCGAGACCACGTCAACGCGCGCCCACACGAATGGCCACGTCACCGAGCCCGAACCGATCGTCGCGCCGGCGATCGAGACTGGCCCGCGAGTCACGGCCCCGATTGAAGAGCCGGTTGCCGTCGCGCCTGAGGCTCCGGTCCCGGCGGCGCCAGAGGCGGCTCCCGCTCCCATGACGCCGGTGGAACACGCTCCGGCCCCCGTGCAGGCTCCGCCGGTCTGGGCCAAACCCGGATCGCAGCCCAACGGGACCAAACCTCACTTCTTCGCGCACGCGACGAAGAGCACCACTCCGGTCGAAGCTCCGGCCTTGGTCGCCGCGATGGCGGCGCCTGCCGAGCCGGCCACGCCACCAGCCGCGAGCAAGGTTGGACTCGAAGTCGACGACCGTCCGGAGCTCGAATCGCTGAGCTTCCCGAAGGACGGGCTGTCTCGCCAGTGGCTGGAGTTCCTCAGTCAGCTCGGCGCGACAAAGTAACAGGAGTCCATGTGACGACCACGATGGACGGCGAGACTCAGGTTCCCGGCAGCGCGCCGGCTGAGCGGCTTCGCGTTCTGCTGGTCGACGACAACGCGTCCGTGCTCCGGTTCCTGGCGTCCGCGTTCTCATCGAACGGATGTCAGGTGACGACGGCCGGGACCGCCGAGCAAGCTCTCGAGCAGCTGAGCGACGATCCCTTCGACCTTGTGGTGTCCGACATCAAGATGCCCGGGCTCAGCGGGCTCGATCTGCTGCGTGCGGTCAAGGGCAAGCAGCCCGGCACACCGGTGGTGCTGATCACGGGCGTGCCCTCGGTCAACTCGGCCGTCTTCGGATTGCGGCACGGCGCCTACGACTATCTGCCCAAGCCCTTCTCGGTCACCGAGGTGAAGGAGCTCATCCGCCGTCTCCGGCGCGACCGGGCCGATGGCAACGGCAACGTCAACTACCCTGCCGGGCTCACCGAAGAGTTGGCCAGGCGCCAGGGCGGCGTCGAAGCGATCTCGCGCATCGGTGAGGTGGCCCTGCAGGGTCTCGAGCCGAGCGTGTTCGCCGAGAAGGTCGTCGAGTACACGATGCAGAGCCTCCGGTGCGACGGCGCGCTCATGCTGCTTCGCGACCAGGGCGGGCAGTTCAACGCCAGCCGTAAGGGCGAGCCGTCGATGGTCGGCCAGATCCTGGCGCTTCTGCAGGCATCCTTCGGCGACGTGGTCAAGACCGGCGGCCGCGAGACGCTCGCGCTGACCAAGCGCGAGCACGGCTTCGAGGCGCTCGCCGCGATGGTCCCGGGCGTGGGCGACGCTATGGGCATTCTCTGCGTCGGCCGCGCCGCCGAGCACGGCGGCTTCCTGCCGGACGAGAAAGCGCTCCTGCTCGGGTACGCACAGACCACGGCGGTCGCGTTGCAGAAGCTGCTGCTGCGCGAGAACCTCGAAAAGAACCTGATCGACACGATCTCGTCGTTCGTCATCGCGCTCGAGTCGAAGGACCCATACCTCAAGGGTCACTCGGCGCGCGTGTCCCTGTACTCCGGCGAGCTCGCGACGGTCATGGGTGTGCCGTCGGCGGATGTGGTCCTGATGAGCCGGGCCGGCATGCTGCACGACCTCGGCAAGCTCGTGATCATGGACAATATTCTCCGCAAGCCCCGGCAGCTCACCGAAGAAGAGTTCGAGCTTATCCGTACCCACCCGGTGGTGGGCGACAAGATCTTGAAGCCGCTCCGGTTCCTCGCCTGCGAGGCGAAGGCGGTGCGTCACCACCACGAGCGGTACGACGGCAAGGGCTACCCGGACGGCCTCAAAGGTGACGACATCCCGCTCATCGCGCGGGTCGTGACGGTTGCGGACGCCTTCGATGCGATGACGTCGGACCGTCCCTATCGGAGCAAGCGGCCACTGGCGACGGCGCTGGAGGAGATCGGCCGCGGGGCCGGCACCCAATTCGACCCGACCGCCGCCGACGCGTTCCTGACGATCCCGCCGGCGCGCCTCGAGCAGATCAGCCGTCACCTCGATCTGCGGTCGCCGGCGCTCGACTCGCCGATATCGCCGCTGGTGGAGGTCCATTGACCGAGTCCTCCCGGCCGAAGATCCTGGTTGTCGACGACGCCGGCCCCGTTGTGATCCTGTGCGTCAACGTGCTGCAGGCGCTGGGATACGCTATCCGTGCCGCGAATCGTGGCGAGACGGCGCTCGATCTGTGCCGCAAGGAACCGTTCGATCTGCTGGTGGTCGACTACAAGATGCCCGGGATGAACGGCTTCGAGGTGCTCGAGCAGGCCCGCCGGATTCGTCCCGGCATGGCGTGCATGCTGATGACGGCGCACGGGACCCCCGACATCATCAACGAGGCGACTCGCCTCGGCTTCGACTACATCCTGTTGAAGCCCTTCACGCCGTCGGAGCTCCGAGGGGCCGTCGACAAGGTCCTCGCGAGCAAAGCCTAGGAGATCGCAGGGTGCCGCCGAGTGCGCCCGCGACCTTGACGGCGGAAGCGGCCGGAACCACCATCATGAAAGCGGCGGCCGATGCGCTGCACGGGTGGTTGGATCGCGTGCTCTCGGTAGGCTACGGCGTGGTCTACGACTACGTCTATCCGCGCTTCAGCCCCTATCAGCGTCTCCAGGCGGAGGTGCGAGAGCTGGTGGAGGCCGCGGTTCCGGCGCGCGTCGAGCGGCGCGACGTGCGGGTGCTGGAAGTGGCCTGCGGGCCGGGGAACTTCACGTGCGCGCTGGCCGAGGCCGGCTTCGCCGTCACCGGGCTCGACGCGTACGCGGCGCTCGTCGACGCGGCGAAGGGAAAGCGGCGCACTCGCCACCTGTCCAATCTGGCCTTCCGTCACGGCGAGCTCACGCGGGGCAATACGTTCCGCGATGGGACCTTCGATCAGATCGTCAGCATCCACGCCCTGTACGTTCATCCGGCGCCGGACCGGCTGTTGCGCGAGGCGTATCGCGTCCTGAAGCCAGGGGGCCACGCCGTGTTCGTGAATCACACGCGACAGATCGGCCGGTGGTCGACCGTGCGCGAGCTCGCCCGGCGGGATGGCCTGGGCGCGGCGCTCCACGGTCTTCTGTGGGTGCTGCCCAATTCGATCTTCGAGGCGATGCGCCGGCGGGTCGGCCCTCACTACTGGGACGAAGACACATTTTCCACCCAGGTGCGTCGTTCAGGGTTCTCGATCCTGGCGATGCGACGGACGTTTCTCGGGGACGCGAGCCTCCTGGTGTGGGCGCGGAAGAACGCTGAAAACTAAGTGAATCGCGGAGAGATCGCGCAACACCAATCGCAACCCCTCGCCGGCGTGTCGCCGGTCGCGGCCACGGTGGGGGCGGGAGATCGTATGCCTTTTCGGGAAGCGCTCGAGCACATGATTGCCGTCACGTACGGCGTCACGTACGACGCCGTGGTGACGCATTTCCCGCCTTACGAGGCGATGCTCGAGGAGATCGTCGCGTTCGTCGCACGCTCGGTGCCGGACTCGACGACGGCGCGCGCGACTCGCGTGCTGGACGTGGCGTGCGGGATCGGCAACGTGAGCCTCCGCCTGGCCAAAGAGGGCTACACGGTCGTCGGCATCGACGGCGTGAGGCACCTCGTCGAGATCGCGCGCGAGAAGAGCTTCCCGCGCGGGACGAACCTGACCTTCCAGCACTTCGACATCGCGCGCGACAACGTGCCCGGCGCCGGGACTTTCGACGTCCTGGTCAGCATGCACACGCTGTACTGGCATCCGAATCCGTCGGCGCTCCTGGACGCGTGTCGACGGGCGCTGAAGCCAGGCGGTCATGCGATCTTCCTGACCTACGAGCGCCGGGCCGGCCTCACCACGTTCCACGACATACGCGCCTCCGAGGGGCTCGGCGCGGCGGTCCGATCGCTGCGCTGGCTCCTGCCGACCATGGCATTCGAGTTCTTCCGGGAGAGCGAGCACCGCTATCTGGGCGCGACCGAGTTTCACGAGACGCTCGGCCGCGCCGGCTTCGAGGTCCTCGAGGCCCGCCAGACGTTCCTGTCGGGTCTCAGCCGTCTGGCGTGGTGCCGCGTGAAGTGAGCGCGGTGAGCGAGGTGATGGCGGCGTACGATCTCCGCGGTGTGGAGCCGGCGCGGTGCATCGCCGGCGAGGTGCCGGGGCTCGTCCCGGATTCCGTGACGACGAGGTGCCGTGCGATGTGGACGCGCGTGAGCTCGGTTGTGCTGGTGACCGTGGCGATCCTGGTGGGACCGGGGCTCGGGACGAGCGAGGCGACTCATGGCGGCGGCGGCAGTCCGGACGCGGTCCTGTACGAGCTGACGGAGCACGTCGTGCTCACGGATACGCTGCGGCTCGCGTCGTCGTCGCTCGAAGGCTCGGCCCGGCGCGGCTCCGCGCTGTGCCCCGAAGGGCTGCAGGCCTATGCGAAAGCGTTGTTCGCAATGGGCG
This sequence comes from uncultured bacterium, assembly GCA_964450175.1. Classification (GTDB taxonomy): domain Bacteria; phylum Methylomirabilota; class Methylomirabilia; order Rokubacteriales; family CSP1-6; genus AR31. The sequence continues at coordinate 7,910 of CAYVHH010000310.1, forward strand.
GGGTTCACGTGCGCGTGGATGCACGCTGCCGGATCGTCGCGCTTGGCGACAGCCAGATCAGCCTGCAAAGCTTGGGCGGCCAGATCAGCGGTAACTTCTGGGTCGTCGTGAACAGCGACGCGACGAATCTGACCGACGCGCAGGAGCTCGTCATCATGAACGGTACCTTCGCGGGCAAGATCCAGGTGGCCGATGCCGACGGCCACCTCATCGACATCCTGCCCGGGAGCACGTTCACGCCGACCTCGGTGCTGCCGGGATTCCCGCTGCCGCCCGCCGCGACGTTCACCGGGAAGTTCCGTCTGCCGTTCACGCTTTATCACATCGCGGTGTACGAGAACGACCGCGGTCGGGCGGTTCCCGTTCTGCCCGGCGAGCGGGCACTCGGCGATCCGACCGTGCGCGTCGAGGTGGACTTCGATTAACGCCGCCCGACCGTCAGGGGAATGATCGCCGTGGAAGAGATGCCGTCCGTGTCACAGAGGCCCGACGGGAGAAGGTCGCGCCGCACGGGTGTGGTCTCGCGGGGCACCCGCGTCTATCTCCGGACCTTGCGCCCCGAGGACCTCGAGTATCTCTCGAGCTGGGCCGAGGATCCCTTCCTCGAGCGCATGGTCGGCAGCGAGTTCCTGAACACCTACAAGCACGTCTACGACAAGGATCCTTCGTTCTACGAGGCGTGCCTGATGGACTCGACCCAGATCGTGCTCGTCATCGAGGCAGAACCCGAGTGGGCGACGCCGCTCGGGATCGCGCGCCTGTTCAACATTCATCTCCTGGAGGGCTATGCGTTCCTGGAGGTGATGCTGACCGACGCGAAGGCGATCCGGCGGGGATTTGGGGTGGAGGCCGGCAAGCTGATCTCGTACTATGGGGTCGACGTGCTGGGGCTTCGCCGTATCGAGGCCAAAGTGTACGAATACAATCGGCTGAGCGCCAACTCGCTACGGCGCAATGGCTTCCGGCAGGAGGGTATCCTCCGCAAGGCCGGATACCAGGATGGTCAGTGCTGGGACATGCTCGTCTTCGGCATCCTGGAGCACGAGATCGAGCAGCAGCGCAAGAAGGACCGGGTGTATCTCCCTCTCGACGGTCCCGAGGGGGACGTGCGTGACGCTTCATAATTTCCTCCCGCTCCTCGCGCTGATCCTCAACGTCTCCCTCGCGGGGATCACGCTCCTACGCAACTCCGGGAGCCGGCTGAACCGTCTGTTCACGTACTTCGTGGGCGGGATGGCCGTCTGGAACCTTGGCGTCTTCATGCTGCGCCGCTCGCCGGACGAGCCGACGGCCGTGTTCTGGGAGATCGTGATCCACACGGGAGTCATCGCGCTCCCGGCCTTCTACTACCACTTCGTGCTGATCTTCCTCGAGAGCACGACGCGCCATCGAATGTCGCTGATGGCCGCCTACACCCTCGCGATCGTATTCAGCATCATCAACCTCAGCGGCTCGCCGCTCTTCATGAGCGGCGTGAAGTCGACGTACTGGGGATGGGCGCCGGCGACCGGGCCGCTCTACACGCCGTTCTTCATCTATTTCAACTTTTTCCTGATCTACGGCTTGCTGCAACTGATCCGGGTCTACAAGGACGTCGAGTCCAGCTTCCGCCGAAACCGCGCGACCCTGATCCTGCTCGGCACCGGCGTGAGCCTCATCGGCGGCGTCATCGACTTCGCCCGGTTCATCCTCACGCGGTTCGTGCCGATGGCGGATCTCGTGTATCCGATGGGCATCCCGGCGAACATGATCTTCGCGCTGATGCTCGGCACGTCGATCGTTCGCTACCGTCTCTTCGACGTGAACGTGCTGGTGAAGAAGGGCGCGATCTACCTGCTGCTGTGGGGCGTGCTGACCGGCACCCTGGTCACCGCGGAGTCGTATGCGGATTGGGATCAGATGAACCCGCTATGGGTCATCCTGCCGCTCGGCTTCGTCTTGACCATGCTGGTGAGCCCGATCGGCCAGCGGCTCGAGGAGCGCATCGAGCGCCTGATGTTCAGCCGGCGCCGTGGTTGCTATGAGACGCTGCTGGACCTCAGCAAGCGGATGGGCTCGATCCTCGATTTCGGGCGCCTCATGGAGACGCTCGTGCACGGCCTCGTGCGCGGAGTCCCGCTGACCCACTGCGTCCTGATGATCTTCGACCCGCAGCGCAGCGCGTTCGTCGTCTACCGCGAGGACACGACGGTCGGTGAGGGTGCCGGTATCACGTCGATCCGGGTCGACAGTCCGATCGTCCAGTGGCTGAACCAGAAAGGCCGCGTGCTGGTCAAGGAAGAGGCGAAGCTCAATCCCGAGATCGCCGCCTACTTCGAAACGGCCGAGAACGAGCTCGACGCGATCAAGGCGGCCCTGATCGTCCCGCTGAAGATCGAGGGCAAGCTCACCGGGATCCTGCTGGTCGGCGAGAAGCTGTCCGGCGACATCTTCGACGATCAAGAGCTCGAAGTGCTCGCGGTGCTGGCCAACCAGGTCGCGATCTCGCTGGAGAATGCGCGGCTCTACGAAGAGCTCTCGAACTCCAACGCCCAGCTCATGCAGGCTAGCCGGCTGAAGTCCCAGTTCCTGGCGAGCATGTCGCACGAGCTTCGCACCCCGCTGAACTCGATCATCGGGTTCTCGAAGGTGCTGCTCAACCGGCTCGACGGCGAGCTCACCGAGCGGCAGGAGACCTACATCCGCTCGGTCCACAATAGCGGCGCACACCTCTTGCAGCTCATCAACGGGATTCTCGACTTCTCCCGCATCGAAGCGGGCAAGCTCGAGATGTTGTCCGAAGAGATCGACCTGCACGAGCTGGTCGACGAGTGCATCGAGTCGTCGATGCCATTGGGGCGCGGCAAACAGCTCAAGATCGAGAAGAACGTGCCGCTCGAGCTGCCGCCGCTGTCGGCCGACCGCACGAAGCTCAAGCAGATCCTGCTCAATCTGCTCTCGAACGCGATCAAGTTCACCGCGCAGGGTCGGGTGCTGGTCAGTGTCGTGGCCGAGCCGGACGCCGTCCGGCTGAGCGTGGCCGACACCGGCATCGGGATCCGAGAGGACGACTTGGCGCGGCTGTTCGAGCCGTTCCAGCAGCTCGATAACCCGGTCGCCCGCAGCGCCGGAGGCACGGGCCTCGGGCTGGCGATCAGCAAGAAATTCGTCGAGCTCCACGGCGGCCGCATCTGGGCGGAGAGCCGTGAGAACCAAGGCTCGACGTTCCATTTCACGCTGCCGCTGAACTGAGGAGAAGAGGCGCGCATGCCGGCACGTCCAGCCGACCAGAAGGTGAAGATCCTCTACATCGAGGACAACCGCGAGAACCGGATGCTCGTCCGGGCGGTGCTCGAGGCGGCGGGTTACCTGATCGTCGACGCCGAGGACGGCCTGGCCGGGATCGAGGCGGCCATCCGCGAGGAGCCGGCGCTGATCCTGCTCGACATCAACCTGCCGGGAGTCGACGGCTACGAGATCGTCGCGATCTTGAAGTCGTTCCCGAATCTGGCCTCGACACCGGTGATCGCGGTCACGGCGTATGCGATGCAGGGCGATCGGCAGCGCACCCTCGTGGCCGGCTGTGACGGCTACATCCAGAAGCCGATCGACGTCGACGCGTTTCCCCGGCAGGTCGCCGAATTCCTGGGAGGCAAGCGCGAACGAGTCGAGAGCCACGATGAAGGCGTCTATCTTCGCGAGCTGAACCAGCGGCTGGTCTACCGCCTGCTCAATCAGGTCGAGGAGCTCAAGCGGCTGAACCAGCACTTCGTCCGGCGCGCCTCACAGCTCGAGGATCTTCATCGCTCTATGGAAGACATCACCTCCGAGCTGGGCGTCGCCGCGATGCTCGAAAAGCTCCTGGGCGGCCTCGCCCGTGCGGTCGGCAGCACCAGCCTGAGCGTCGAGCTCAGCGAGCCGCCGGGCGTTCACGTGTCGGTGCGCCAGGACACCGCAGCCCAGCCGCGGGGCGTGCTGGCCGGCTCGGGCGCCCCGTCGGCGGACGACTGGACCGAAGTCGAGTGGAGGCTGCCCCTCACGGTGCGCGGCCGTCCCCTCGGTGTGATGATCGCCCGACACGTGCTGCCTCCCGGCGCGAAGGCCGACGAGGAGCAGCTCCTGAAGATCGTCGCCGACCAGGTGGCCATCGCCGTCGAGAACGCGCGGCTCTACGAAGGCGTCAAGCTCCTCCACGAGGAAACGCAGGAGCGCTTGCGCCACACGGAGACCTTGCTCGCGGTGAGCCAGGACGCGAGCGCGACCCTGGAGCTGAACGAGATCTTGCGCCGCACGACGCGCGCGATGGTGCGGGCGCTCGGCGCGGATACCGGCGGCGCGTGGCGCCAAAGCGAAGACGGAAGCCGGTTCGTGCCGATCGTCGGCTATCACGTGCCCAAAGAGCTCCTGGGGGCGG
>CAYVHH010000311.1:0-12748 GCA_964450175.1 uncultured bacterium
GGGATCGCGCCCGGGTGCCGGTGGTCGAAGCGGGCGGCACGATCGTCTGGGTCGGTCACCTGCGCCGGGGCGCCGCCGGACGCGTGACCGCGCGGACCCGGCGCGTGCTCGAGCTGGCGCTGGTCCCTCTGGCGCAGCCCGACCGCCCCCAGTAGAGTAGGAGGGCGAGCCGATGAATCGACTGATTGCGCTCATCTTCGCCGTGCTGTTCGCCACCCCGGTGTGGGCTCAGCAACGTCCGCCGGCCGCCGAGACGCGTCCGGCGCCGAAGACCGATCCGCGCGCCGTCCTCCGCGCCATGGAGGACGCGTTCAGCGCCGTCGCGGATCGCGTCACGCCGGCCGTCGTGTACGTGAGCACGGTCCAGAAGAAGAGCCCCGGCGGCGGCGAGGAGGCTCCGGAGCGGTTCCGCGAGTTCTTCGGCGACGAGTTCTACGAGCGCTACTTCCGGCGCCGTCCGCGCGAGGACTCGCGCGCCACCGGCTCGGGCGTCCTGGTGGATCCGAAAGGATACATCTTGACGAACAACCACGTGATCGAGAACGCTCAGGACATCATCGTGCGCCTCTCCGATCAGCGGAAGTTCACCGCCAAGCTCGTCGGGCGCGATCCCAAGAGCGACATCGCCGTGCTCAAGGTCGACGCGCCGCGCCCGCTGCCCGCCGCCGAGCTCGGCGACTCGGACCACCTGCGCGTCGGCCAGTGGGCGATCGCGATCGGCAACCCGTTCGGACTCGACCGCACCGTGACCGTCGGGATCATCTCGGCCACCGCGCGGACGCGCGTGGGCGTCACGCAGTACGACAACTTCATCCAGACCGACGCCTCCATCAATCCCGGCAACTCGGGCGGTCCGCTCCTGAACATCGACGGCAAGGTGATCGGGATCAACACGGCCATCGTCGCCGCAGGGCAGGGCATCGGGTTCTCGATCCCGATCAACCAGGCGAAGGACGTCATGCAGCAGCTCATCACGCGCGGCAAGGTGGTGCGCGGCTGGCTCGGCATCGTCATCCAGGACGTCACCGACCAGCTGGCCGGCAGCTTCGGCGTCAAGGAGCGCGAGGGCGTGCTGGTGGCCGAGGTCATGAAGGGGAGCCCTGCCGACACCGCGGGGCTGCGCGCCGGGGACGTCGTGATCGACCTGAGCGGCACGCCGATCAAGGAAGTGCCCGACCTCCAGCGCCGGATCGCGTCGATCCGTCCGGGACAGACGATGAAGCTCACGGTGATCCGCGACAAGAAGCCGGTGCTGGTCACGGTGAAGATCGGAGAGATGCCCGCCGACGAGCCGGTCGTCGCCGAGGCGCCGGGCAACGACGAGTGGGGCCTCAGCGTGGAATCGCTCACCGGCGACGCCGCGCTGCGTCTCGATCTGCCCGTCTCGCGTGGGCTGTTCGTCACCGAGGTGCAGCCGGGCAGCCCGGCCGAGAAGGCCGGGATCCGTCGCGGCGACGTGATTCTGGAGATTTCGCGCCGTCCGGCCGACGAGCCGGCCACGCTCTTCAAGGCGCTCTCCGCGCTCAAGCCGGGCGAGTCGATCCTGATCTACGTGCACCGCGCGGGAGGCAGCGGCGGCGGGGCGAACCAGTACCTCACGATGGAACGCTCCCGCCAGCGGTGACCGCCGCCGACGCGCAGACCGCCCGCCGCGGCACGGTGCTCGTCGTCGACGACGAGGAGGGCGTACGCGCCTCGGTGCGGGCGATCCTCGAAGAGACCTGCGACGTCCTCGAGGCGGCCAACGGCGCCGAGGCGCTCGAGATCCTGAAGGCGCACGAGGTCGACCTCGTGATGCTCGACCAGCGAATGCCCGGCGAGCCGGGCATCGACGTGCTGCCGCGCATCAAGGCGGCCGATCCTTCCACGGTCGTGGTCATCGCCACCGCGGTCCGCGAGCTCCGAACCGCCGTCGAAGCGCTCAAGCGCGGCGCGTACGACTACCTGACCAAGCCCTTCGACGTCGACGACATCCTGATGCTGGCGCAACGCGCGCTCGACAAGCGCGCGCTCGAGCGCGAGGTGCTCTATCTTCGCTCCGCGCTGGCCGGCGGGCCGCCCGACGCGAATGGTGTCGCGGGGTCTTTCGAGAGAATGGTCGGCCGCCACCCGGAGATGGCGCGCATCTATCAGCTCATCACGCAGATCGCGTCGACCCCGACCACGGTGCTGATCACCGGAGAGAGCGGCACCGGCAAGGAGCTGGTCGCGCGGGCGGTCCATGCGCGCAGCGAGCGCCGCGGACAGCCCTTCGTGGCCGTCAACGTGGCGGCGATTCCGGAGACCCTGGTGGAGTCCGAGCTGTTCGGTCACGAGAAGGGCGCCTTCACGGGCGCGCACGCGAAGAAGCTCGGCCGCTTCGAGCTGGCCCATGGCGGCACGGTATTCCTCGACGAGATCGGCACCTTGCGCATGGATCTGCAGGCGAAGCTCCTGCGTGTGCTGCAGGAGCGCGAGATCGAGCGGCTCGGCGGGATCCGGCCGGTGCCGGTCGACGTGCGCATCCTGGCGGCGACGAACGTGAATCTGAAATCCGCCGTGAAGGCCCGCACATTCCGCGAAGATCTCTACTATCGGCTCAACGTGGTGCCGATCCACGTGCCGCCGCTCCGCGAGCGGCGCGAGGACATTCCCGCGCTCGTCGAGCACTTCGTCCGGAAAATCTCGCGCGAGTGCAACCGCGACGTGCGCGGGGTGTCGACCGGCGCCCTCGAGGTGCTCACGCGCTACGACTGGCCCGGCAACGTGCGCGAGCTCGAGAACGTGCTGCACCGGGCGGTGGTCCTGGCGCGGAGCCCGGTCATCCACTTGCAGGACGTGCCGCTCGACGTCGCGATGCCGGAGACCGGCTCGCGTCTCGGCGAGGACACGGGGCCGCCGCTGCGCGAGGCGATGGAGCAGTTCGAGCGCCAGTACATCCTGCGCGTGCTCGAAGGCACCGGCTGGAACGTGAGCCGCGCGGCGCGGCGTCTCGGCGTGCACCGCAACACTGTGCTCACCAAGCTCTCGGGCTGGGGCATCCAGCGCCCCGGCACCGGCGAAGGACGAAATCTGAGCCTGTAGCGGAGGCGCCGAGATGACCGAAGACACCGCGATCGAGACCCAGGCCACCGAGCTGCTCCGCACGATGATCAGGAACGGCTGCGTCAATACCGGCGAGGCCAGCTCCGGCCACGAGGAGCGCAGCGTGGCCGCGCTGGAGGACTTCTTCGCCGGCACCGGGCTCTCCTGCGAGCGCTACACCTCGGAGCCGGGACGGATGAGCCTGATCACCCGGATCGAGGGCCGCGACCCCAAGGCGCCGACCTTGCTGCTCATGGGCCACACCGACGTGGTGCCGGTCAGCCTGTCGGGCTGGCAGCGCGATCCGTTCGCCGCCGAGCTCGTCGACGGTATCGTGTGGGGCCGCGGCGCGATCGACATGCTGAACCTGACGTCGACGATGGCGGTCGCCACCCATCGGCTCGCCACCAGCGGCTGGCGGCCGCGCGGCACGCTCATCTACCTGGCCGTCGCCGACGAGGAGGCGGGCGGGTTCCTGGGCGCCGGCCATCTGGTCGAGCATCACGCCGACGCCGTGAAGTGCGACTACGTCATCACCGAGAGCGGCGGCGTGCCGATCCCGACCAAGGCCGGCCACACCTTGAAGGTCACGGTCGGCGAGAAGGGCGGCAACTGGCGCCGCCTGATCGTGCACGGCACGCCCGGCCACGGCTCGCGGCCGTTCAAGACCGACAACGCCCTCGTGACCGCCGCCAAGGTCGTGCAGCGGCTCGCCGAGTATCGGCCGAAGGCGCGCATCCTCGACGCCTGGCGCGGCTACGTGCAGTCGTTGACCCTCGAGCCCGGGCTGACGGAGGCGCTCACCGATCCCGATCGCGTCTACGATGCCGTGTGCGATCTCGACAACCTCGCGCTGGCCCGCGAGGCGCACGCGTGCACCCACACGACGTTCTCGCCCAACATCGCCCACGGCGGCACGAAGGTGAACGTGATTCCCGACCGCGTCGACATCGACGTCGACATCCGCTCGCTGCCCGGCGTCGAGCAGCACGAGGTCGAGGCGATGATCAAGGAGGCGCTGGGCCCGCTCGCGTCGAAGGTGACGATCGAGACGCCGTCGGACCGCCGGCGCGGCGGCAGCGTGTCGCCGACCGACACACCGCTGATCGCGGCGATCCGCCGCGTGAGCAAGCGGATGATGCCGGACAGCACGGTGGTGCCGGCGATCACGACCGGCGGCACGGACGCGAAGTTCTTCCGCTGGAAGGGCATCCCGGCGTACGGCTTCGGCCTGCACTCGCTGCGCATCCCGTACACCGAGTACCCGGTGATGTTCCACGGCCACAACGAGCGTGTCGACACCGAGAGCTTGAAGCTCTCCGCGATGATGTGGGAGGCGCTCTGCCGAGAATTTCTCGGCTAGCCCGATCTGAGCAATGCGGTACAGATTCCACGGTGTGAAGGGCGTATTGATGAGCACGTGAATGGTGTCCGGGATCGGCTGAGCAGCCCGCTGCTGCTCAGCATGTTCGTTCCAACCGTCGATCGTACGAGTTCCGCCTCCCACGCGGGAGCGCCTTCACGATAGCCCCTCCCCGGTAGTTTCTTCGTCCCGCGCTCGGGGAATCCCTGGCGAGCGATTCAGGGGATGACCCCCTAGATCGCCCGCGAGGTTGACCCCCCTAATTGCTGTGGGCGCGCTGACATAGCGCGGATGGCCGGCAACACGCGGCCCTGGCTCTTTGCTTCGCGGGACGGCTCCTGGTGAACACCCCACGAGTGTTCTGCGCCATGACGTCCAGCTGTCTTGGGAAGCCGCTGCATGCTGCCAACCGCCGTAAGCGTGACGAGGAGAGCACGCGCTATGACGCACGCCGATCTTCGCGCTCGTGCGCAGGTATCGCGCACGTGGCTTTTCGTCTTCGGCCTGATGCTCGTCACCAACGTGGTGAGCGTTGAGGCCGCCTCGCTGTCGGTCACCTGGAGCGCTCCCGCAACGAATGCCGACGGAACGCCCCTCACGGATCTGGCCAGCTACCGCGTGTATCTCGCGACCAGCTCTCCGGCTTGCCCCGGGACGCTCTTCCGCACGGTGCCGGCGCCGACCGCCGCGCCGACGGCCGGACAGACGGTGAGCACCGTCGTGACCGGCTTGACCGCGGAGACGACCTACTTCAGTCGCATCACCGCGGTCGATGCCGCCGGAAACGAGAGCACATGCTCGGCCGCCGCCAGCGCGGTGGCGCAGGGCGACTTCGGCGTCACGCCGACCACGGCCACCAGCTTCGGCAGCCTCACGACGGGCACCGCGGTGGATCGCACCTTCACCGTGCAGAACACGAGCGCCGCGAGCATCTCCGGCGCGGCCACCGTCGCTGCGCCGTTCAGCGTCGTGTCGGGTGGAACGTTCACCGTGGCGGCGGGAGCCAGTCAGACCGTGACCGTGCGATTCCAGCCGGCGACGGTCGGGACGTTCGCGTCCAACGTGATCTTCACGGTCGGCTCCGATACCGTTTCGCGGAGCGTGAGCGGCACGGGGACGGCGTCGACGACCGTGACTCTCTCGGTCACGAAGAGCGGCACCGGCACGGGGGACGTGGCGAGCTCGCCCGCCGGAATCGCCTGCGGCGCGACGTGCTCGGTGTCCGTCGTGGCCGGCACGCAGATCACGCTGACCGCGACGCCGGCGACCGGCTCGACCTTCACCGGCTGGAGCGGAGCGTGCAGCGGGACCGCGGCCTGCACGCTGACCATAAGCGCCAGCACGACGGCGACCGCCACGTTCACGCTCGCGGCTCAGCAAGCTCCGGTCCCGGTGGCCACGAGCCTGTCGCCGGCCACGGCGGTTGCCGGGAGCGTCGGTCTCACGATCACCGTGAACGGGAGCGGCTTCGTCGCCTCGTCGGTGGCGCGCTGGGACGGCACGTCTCGCGCCACGACGTTCGTCAGCGCCACGCAGCTCCGCTTCGACGTCGCCGCGTCCGACCTGACGACGGCGAGGGCGGTGCCGGTGAGCGTGCTCACGCCGTCGCCCGGCGGCGGCACGTCGGCGAACCTGACGTTCACGATCTCGGCGCCGCCTGCGGCCGGGGAGATCATCATCGACAACGCCAACGCTGGCGTGCAGGACACGGCGGGCGGTCGTACCTTCACCGGTCGCTGGTGTCAGTCGAATGCCACGGGCCAGTTCGGCCCCAGCTCGCTCGTGAGCTGCAGCAACCGCCGCGACACCTACCGCTGGACGCCCCGCATCCAGGTCGCCGGCGACTACGACGTCTACGTCTGGTGGGCCGTGTCGTCCAATCGCTCGACGAGCGTGCCGATCACGGTCGTGTACGCGGGCGGAGCCACCACGCGCGCGTTCAACGAGCGGAGCGGCGGTGGTCAGTGGGTGCTCCACGGCCGCTACCCCTTCAATGTCGGCACGACCGGCTATGTGGAAACCAGTGACGCCAACGGCAGCGCGGGCGCAGACGCCGTCCGTCTCGTGCCCGCGACCGCGCAGTCTTCGTCGGCCCCGCCGGCGCCTCCACCGCCCTCGGGCACGACCGCGGCCGGCCTCGTGGCAGCCTACGCGTTCGACGAAGCGAGCGGCACAAGCCTGACCGACACGAGCGGCAACGGCAACACGGGAACTCTCGGCTCCGGGGTGACGCGTACCGCGCAGGGGCGCTTCGGCGCCGCGCTCGCGTTCAACGGCACCAATATGGTCACCGTGTCGCCCAGCGTCTCGCTGAACCTCACGTCCGCGATGACCCTCGAGGCGTGGGTGTTGCCAACGGCCACCTTCACCCAGTGGGCCACGGTGGTCATGAAGGAGCAGGTCGGCACGTTCGCCTACACGCTCTACGCCGGCTCACCGACGAACCAGCCGAACGGCTACTTCAATACGGGCACCACCCAGGGCACGGAGCACGGTGTCGCCGGGCCGACCGCCCTGCCGCTCAACGTCTGGAGCCACCTGACGACCACGTACGACGGGACCGCGCTCAGGCTCTACATCAACGGCGTGCAGGTCGCCAGCGCCGCCTACAGCGGCGCGATCGTCACGACGACCGGCGCGCTTCGCATCGGCGGCAACAACATTTGGGGCGAGTTCTTCCAGGGCTTCATCGACGAGATTCGTATCTACAACCGCGCTCTCGCGCCGAGCGAGATCCAGGCGGACATGAATACACCCGTCGGGAATCAGTGATGCGCGTTGCCCGGCTCAGACTGCTCGTGCGAGGAGACAACACGATGAGCGCATGCCGAAAAGGGATCCTGGCCACGGTGGTCGTTGCCTTGCTCTTCGCCGGGACCCACACGACACAGGCCGCCTCGCCGTCGTTCGGCCTGGAGTGGCCGGGCGACGGAGCCGTGCGTCGCATGCTCTACTGGTCGAACCCGTTCCCGATCTACCCTGCGACCTACATCTTCAGGGTTTACCCGCGCAAGAAGATCGTCCCCGCGAACTCTCCGACTGGCTACTACACGACGTTCTTCTGGGGCAACAACGGGCCTTTCGCCTGGGACGATGGTAACGCGAACACCTACTATGGCATGCATCCCTACCCGGTCCCGCCCACGAACGGTCCCGGGCAGTGGGAAATCTCCGTCTTTAGCAACGACTACACGACCGGGACCGAGGTCACCTGGGATCGCTGGTACACGCAGGTGATCCGCGTGTGGCGCTCAGACGCGCAGACGACGAATCACGAGTTCTACTACGACTGGCCGGATACGACGAAAATGCTGGCGCGCACAATTCAGTTCCCGACGTGGGCAACGATGAATCCGCCGAACCCGGCCATTGTCATCGGGCAGGCTCCCGACCTCTGCGGACCGCCGCCGTGCTCGACGGGACAATCCTGGGGCGGCTACCCTGGCTGGGAGGAGTTCAACGGCATCATCCGAGGCATCCAGATCTACTCGGGACTGCTGTCACTCGCCGACATCCAGAGCGAGATCAGCGCGCCGCAGTCGAGCGCGGCGGGGCAGAGTCTCATCTGGTATCTCAATCTCGATCCGCGCCCCAGCGACGTGACGGATAAGAAGACGGCGGGAGTCCCGCACAATCCGGAGTGGGCCGGGACAACCGCCAAGGAGTGGAGCGACTCCGCCGACACGATCGCGCCGGGGCCGCCGAGCAACGTGCGGATGCAGTGAGGCGAGGGGTGGGAGCCCGCCCCCTGGCTACCAGGTGAAGAGGTTCGTGAAGAAGTCCTTCACGCGCTGGGTGAAGGACGGGTCACTCTTCGCGGGCGCGGTCTGAGTCTCGTATACCGTGCCGGACTCCGCGTCCGCCGACGCCTTCGAGGGACCCGCGGCCTTCGGCTCTTCGACGCCGGTCGCGAGCGCCGCGGGCGGCGTGTCGCTCCCCGTCTGGATCGGAGCGGGCTGGATCGTCTCGGACGCGCTGATCGCGAGATACGTGTACCAGAGCCCCTCGTAGATGTGGACCTCGAGCGCGTTGCCGTCCTTCTCGAAGACTTGTCGCCACCCGTCCTGCGCCGTGCTCGTCCGCGAGACGTGACGCCAGCCGCTGGCCTCGAGCCGCGTGCGCATGGCTTCGCTGAGCAACACCGGCTCCAGGCGACCGCGGTAGACGAGCTGTCCCGCCTTGACGGTGGGCGACTCGATCACGATCGAATCCTGTGGCTGGTAGGCGAGACCGGCCGGCACGTTGATGTCGTCGAACTGGCGGCGAGCCGCCGTCGTGGTGCACCCGGCGGCAAAGAGCATGATCACGGCGGTCGCGAAGATTTTTGTTCTCATGCGCGCAGCCTAGCAGGGGGCTCCCGGAGAGACCAAGAAATTTGACGCGCGCTACGCGCGACTCGCGCTCAGCAGCGCGTACATTACCCGCCACAGCTCGAGCAGGTCGTGGACGTCCCGCCAGCCGGGCCCGCCGGCGCCCTCGACGTGCCCGACCAGCCCGATCAGCACGAGCGTGGTCCGATCGGGCCGCGCCGCCGCCAGACGCAGGCTCTCCGTGTACGGCACGGCGTGATCGGCCCGGCCATGAACCAGGAACAGGCGCGCGCCGATCGACGAGGCAACCCGCAGCGGCGAGAAGGTGTCGAGGTACTGTTTCAGATCGGGCGGCGGCGCGTCGAGCAGCCGAGCCGCGGCCTCCGGATCGGCGGCCTCGAGGATCGCGCGCGACGCCGGATCGAGACGGTCGGCGTTGGCGCGCACGAACATGCGCACGAGCCTCGGATCGTGGTCGACCCAGCCGCGAACGCCGTCGTAGGCGTACACCCCGGTGAGCCAGAACCGCAGGACCTCTGCCGCCGAGGCGTAGCCTCCAAGACTCAGCACCACGCTCACCCGCTCGCGGCCGCGCGGGTCGGCGGCCGCAAGGAGCGCCGGGCCGGCGCCGACGCTCGCTCCGATGAGGACCGCTTTCCCGGCGCGCGCGGCGAGGGCGGCGACCACCGGTTCGACGTCCTCGGGCCCGAGCCGGCCTCGGGTGAGCCCGGGAATCGTCGGCACCATGACGTCGAAGCCGGCTCGCGCCAGGAGCGCCGCGACATCCTGGACACGAGGATCGTCCTTGCCCTCCGGTGCGAAGCCGTGAACGAGTACCAACGGCCGGCCGGCGTCGAGCCCTCGGTGGACGTAGAGATCGGCGTGCGCCCCGGGGAGGGGGAGCGGCAAGCGGCCGGGCGTATCGGTCAACGCGGAGAGCACGGCCGGGCGTCCCCGGGTCAGGAACTCGACGAGGAACGCCCCGGCGAGCAGCGCCGTCCGCCCGGCGCAGACGACAGGCGCGACGACGACGAGAGCGAGGACGACGGCGGCGAGGCGGGCTACTTCCGGTTGATGCACTTCACGAGACGCCACCCCTTGAACATGTTGACGTGGGTGACCGACTCGGGAACCAACCCGACCTGCTCGAGCAACGGCTCCATCATGAGATTCGACTTCCAGCCCAGCCGCGTGCACACCGGCGCCATCAGATCCTCGACCCAGCCGGTGACCCGGCGCGGGCTCCTGAAGTGGTTCAGGATCACGATGATGCCGCCCGGCTTGACCACCCGGCGCATCTCGCGCAGCACGGCAACCGGATCGGGGACGGCCGAGATCGTGTAGGTCGCCGCCGCCTTGTCGAATTCGTTCTCGCCGAAGTCCATCGACGTGGCGTCCATGACCTTGAGGACCACGTTGGGCATCGCCAGGCTCTGCACGCGCTCGACAGCCTTGTCGAGCATCTCCTGCGAGAGATCGATCCCCGTGAGGTGGCAGGACCACGGGTAGAGCGGAAGGTTCAGGCCGGTGCCGATGCCGACCTCGAGCACCGAATCGTGACGCTGTAGATCGAGCCCGCCGATGGCGGCCGAGCGGCCCGGAGCGAAGATCCAGTCGAAGACGAAATCGTAAACTGGAGCTAACAGCTCGTACGCGCGCTCAACCTGCCTCTTCTCTAACGCTACGTCCACTCAGAGCCCTCCGGCGGTGTCGATTTGGGGGTGGAGACGGTCGAAGCCGAGAGCCGGGCGTATTTTAACCACGGCCGCCCGGCGTTGCCAAGCTACATTTCGCCTGAAGCCCACTCTACAGGAGAAACCTGATCAAGAGCGTCGCGAGCCCAAGAAAAGAAAAGAATCCGAATACATCCGTGAAGGTCGTAATAATCACGCTCGACGCGATCGCCGGGTCGACACGGGACGTTTTCAGCGCGATCGGAATCAAGGTGCCGACCACGGCGGCCACCAGCATGTTGGCCACGAGGGCTACCGCGAGGATCAGCGAGAGGAGCAGCTGCCCCTTCCAGACGTAGGCGATGACCGCGATCACCAGACCATTGGCCGCGCCGGTCGTCAGCCCGAGCCACAGCTCCTTCCACAGGACCCGCCGCAGCACGCTCGCGGTCATATCGCCGAGTGCGATCCCCCGGACGACCACCGTCGCGGTCTGGGTCGTCGCGATGCCACCCATCGAAGCGACGATCGGCATGAAGACCGCCAGGGTGGCCAGGGCCTGAATCGAGGACTCGAAGAGCCCGATGACCGAGGCGGCCAGCACGGCGGTGCCCAGGTTGATCAACCGCCAGAGGTTGCGCTTGACGAAGACCGCACGGGGCGGGTCCAGGACCGTCTCGTCGCCGGCGACGCCGCCGAGGCGCTGGATGTCCTCCGTCGCCTCCTCGCGGATGACGTCGATCACGTCGTCGACCCCGATCGTGCCGAGCAGGCGGCGGTTGACGTCGACGACGGGGATCTGGATCAGGTTGTAGTGCTGCACCAGGCGCGCGACTTCTTCCTGGTCCGTGTCCACCCGCACACTCTCGACCTCATCGGTGCGAAGGGTGCGGATCGGCGTCGAGGCGTCGGCGGCCAGGAGCCGGTGGAGCGGGACGACGCCGACCAGGTGATCATGATCGTCGACCACGTACAGGTAGAAGGCCCCCTCGCCGGACGCCGCCTTGCGGATGTGCTCGATCGCCTCGGCGACGGTCGCGTCCTCGCGGACCGCGACGAACTCGGAGGACATGAGGCGCCCGGCCGTGCCCTCCCGATACTCGAGGAGCTCTTGAACCTCCTCGGACTTCTCCTCCTCCATGAGCTCGAGGAGGTCGTCCGCCTGCTTCTTCGGCAGCTCCTCGACGACGTCGGCGACCTGCTCGGGCGGCATCCGGTCGAGAACGCGCGAGACCTCGACCTCGGGCAACGAGCCGACCAGCTCGCGCAGGGTGGGATCGTCGAGCTCGGCGAGCACTTCGCCCGCGTGCTGCGGGGTCAAGAGACGGAAGAGCCGCACCTGATCGTCGGGCGGGAGCTCTCGGATCACGCGCGACACGTCGGCGGGGTGCGCGTCGTCGACGAGGTCGGAGAGCCGCTCGTCCCGGCCTTCGACGAGCAGCAGCTTGATCGATTCCCTCAGCCGCTCGAGCTCTTCCATGGTTGATGGGCGCGCCTCGACCGTCGAGGAATCCCCGACAGTTTGCGGCGCTCGACCTCACTCCGGAGTATGACGCTGCCCGGATGTCGGGCAAGGGAATTCTGGCCCGCGCGCACGCGGGACGTCGATGGTCGCGCCGGTCAGGCGCCGAACTTCGTGAGCCGGAGCGCGTTCGCCATCACG
This sequence comes from uncultured bacterium, assembly GCA_964450175.1. Lineage (GTDB taxonomy): Bacteria > Methylomirabilota > Methylomirabilia > Rokubacteriales > CSP1-6 > AR31. Next base: position 12,073 of record CAYVHH010000311.1, read on the forward strand.
AGCGGCATGAGGTGCTGGGAGGGGATGACCCCGAGGCTCCCGGCGCCGCAGGCGCGCTCGGTGAACGCGGTCACGCCGTCGGGGCCGCAGTAGCGGCTCCAGACCAGGACCGGAACCGGCTGCCATCCGTGCCCGGCCAGTACCGACGGCGTCGAGTGGTCGCCGGAGACGATCAAGACATCCGGCTTGAGCGCGCGAATCTCCGGGATCGCCCGGTCGAGGCGCTCGAGGGCGCGAACCTTCGCGTCGAAGTCGCCGTCCTCGCCCGCCTTGTCCGTGTCCTTGTAATGCAGGAAGAAGAAATCGTGCGTGTCCCAGTGCTCGCGGAGCGTCGCGAGCTCGTCCTCGAAGGAAGTGCCGGTCTTCAGGACCTCCATGCCGACCAGCTTCGCGAGGCCGCGGTACATCGGGTAGGCCGCGATCGCGGCGCTCCGGAGCCCGAAGACCTCGGGGAATCGTGGGAGCTTGGGCAGCTGGTCGAACCCGCGCAGGAGCACCATGTTCGCGGGGGCCGCGTCGGCGAGCAACCGTCGGGCCTCGGCGGCGAAGCGATTCACGAGCGCGGCGGTGGCCTTCGCGCGCGGGTTGAGCGCCTTCACGGCCAGCGGCGGCCGGCCGAGCACTTGCGGGTCGCTCTCGGTCAGGCCCGCGGCCAGCCGAGCGCCGCCGCGCGCGC
>CAYVHH010000312.1:0-10071 GCA_964450175.1 uncultured bacterium
GCTGATGCGCGAGTTCAACGACCCGCGGCTGGCGCTCGCCGCCTACAACGCCGGACCCAATCGCGTGCGCCAGTGGCTGAACACGCGGCGCAGCGACGACATGGAGGCGTTCGTCGAGCAGATCCCGTTCGACGAGACGCGCCTCTACGTCAAGAAGGTCGTGCTCTCCTGGGACGAATACCGCCGGATCTACGGCAGTCCGTGAGCCTCGATCGGCTCCGCGAGATCTCGACGTCGTGAACGTCGAGCTGCCCTACGGCGAGACCACCCTGACCGCGACGCTCCCCGAGCGCACGCGCGTCTTCTCGAACAGCGAATCGGTCGCCCCGGCGCCGGTCCGCGACCTTGGGGCCGCCATCCACGCTGCGCTCGCGCATCCGATCGGCCTGCCGCGTCTGGGCGAGCTCGTGAAGGCGCGCTCACGCGTGGCGATCGCGTTCGACGACGCGACGGTGCCCTCGTACGGCCCGATCCGGACGATCGCCATCGAGGCGGTGCTGGGCGAGCTGGCGGCGGCCGGGGTCGCGCGCGGGCAGGTCTCGCTGATCTGCGCCAACGCGCTCCATCGGAAGCTTCGCCCGGCCGAGCTCGCGCGAATCATCGGCGCGCCACTCGTCGCCGAGTTCGGCGAGCGGCTCTCGTGCCACGACGCGGAGAACGCGGCCGGTCTCGACGACCTCGGACGGACGCCCGAGCACGGCTATCCGGTCGTCGTGAACCGGTGCGTCACCGAATCGGATCTCCTCGTCTACGTGAACGCCGGGCACATGCGCGGCTTCAACGGAGGCTGGAAGTCCGTGTGCGTCGGGCTCTCGACCTACGACTCGATCCGCGTGACCCACACGCCCGACGGCATGTCGATGTCGGTCCACGGCAACCGCATGCACGCCGTGCTCGACGAGATGGGCCGGCATCTCGAGCGCCGGCTCGGCCGGCCGGTCTTCAAGATCGACACGCTCGGCGCCGATCCGTTCACGGTCGCCACGGTCGTCGCCGGCTCGGTCGCCGGCGCGCGAGGCGCGATCGTGAGCGCGATGGCGGCGATGTTCCCGCCGCGGCGCGACCAGGCGAGCGAGCGCTTCGACGTCATCGTGTACGGGGTGCCCGACGGGAGCCCGTATGCCGTCTTCTCCCACGTGAATCCGATCCTCACCTTGATCTCGTCGGGCCTCGGCTACCTCGGCGGCCTCGTCGAAGCGATCGGCAAGCCCGGCTGCACCGTGATCATGGCGACGCCCGTCCCGGAGCGCTGGGATCGCGTCGCCCATCCGTCGTATCCGGAAGTCTGGGAGCGGGTGCTCGGAACGACGCGCGATCCCCACGAGATCATGCAACGCTACGCCGACGACTATGCGCGACGGCCGGACTACGTCGAGGCGTACCGCTCGCGGTTCGGGTTTCATCCGGTCCACGCGATCTTCGCGGTCTATCCGCTCAAGCGACTCGGCCACGTCGGCCGCGTCATCGTGGCCGCGCCGCGCGATCCGGCGATACCGCGCCATCTCGGCTTCGAGGTCGCCGGCAGCGTCGAGGAGGCGGTGGCGCGCGCCGAGAAGGCTCATGGCGCCGGCTCGTCGATCGCCTACGTGAAGCAGCCGACGCCGGCGCGGCTGGCCTGATGGTTTCGCGAACCGCCGGACGACGGCTGGCCCTTTCGGTTCCGTTCGACGGCTTTACCCTGGCCGAGCACGCGGAGATCGCCCGGGACGCCGAGCGGTTGGGCTACCTCGACGCCTGGTCACTCGAGGCCGACGGCATCGACTGCTTCGCGCCGCTCGCGGTCGTCGGCTCGGCGACGTCGATGCGGCTGGGAACGGCGATCGCGAATGTGTTCACGCGGGGGCCGGCGACCCTGGCGATGTCCGCGGCCGGCATCGCCGAGGTCGCGCCGGGCCGCTTCTGTCTCGGCATCGGCGCGGGCTCGCAGCCGATCGTCGAGTCGTGGAACGGCGGCGTGTTCAGTCGACCGGCGACGCGGGTGCGCGAGACGGCGCAATTTCTGCGCCGGGCGCTCACCGGCGAGCGCGTCGTGTTCCGGGGGGAGACCTTCTCGGTGGATGGCTTCCGGCTGACTCGACCGCCGGAGCACCCGATCCCGATCTACGTCGCGGCGCTACGGCCGGGAATGCTCAAGGTCGCCGGGGAGGTCGGCGACGGCGTGATCATCAACTGGCTCTCGGCGGCCGACGTGCCGAAGTCGATCGCCGTGTGTCGCGAGGCCGCGCGCATGGCCGGCCGCGATCCCGACGCGCTCGAGATCACCGCGCGGCTCCTGATCAACGTCGATCCGCCGAGCCCGCAGTCGGAGCTGTCGGTGCGCCGGCACGTCACGGCATATCTCAATGTGCCCGTCTATCGAGCCTTCCAGGAGTGGCTCGGGCGCGGCGAAGCGCTCGGACCGATGTGGAATGCGTGGCAGCGCGGCGATCGCAAGGCGGCGGTGGCGGCGGTCCCCGAGCAGGTGATGAACGACCTGATCATCCGCGGCTCGATGGAGACGATTCGCGCCCACGTCCAGCGCTACCTGGACGCGGGCGTCGACACCGCGTTTCTGGCCCTCTCGACACTCGAGCAGGACCCGGCGCGCCGGCGCGCGATCCAGCTCGACGCGATCCGCGCGCTCGCGCCCGCTACGCGGCCGGCTCTGAACCGACCACGCTGACGAACGACACGCACTCGCCGGGCGCTCCGCCGAGATTGTGGGTGAGGGCGAGCTTGCGCCCGCGCGCCACCGATGCGATCTGCCGCTTGCCGGCCTCGCCGCGGAGCTGGAGCCACGCTTCGAAGAGCATCCGGAGACCCGAGGCACCGATCGGGTGGCCGAACGACTTCAGGCCGCCGTCGGGGTTCACGGCCAGCTCGCCGTCGAGGTCGAACGTCCCGGCGAGCACTTCCTTCCACGCGGTGCCGCGGGAGGCAAACGCGAGGTCTTCCATCAGGACCAGCTCGGTCGGCGTGAAGCAGTCGTGGACCTCGGCCATCGCGAGCTCCTGCCGCGGATCCTTGATCCCGGCCTGGGCGTAGGCGTCGACGGCGGAGGCGACGACCTCCGGGAAGGTCGTGTAGTCGTAGTCGGGATCCATCGGCCCGGCCGCCGGGCCGGCGACGAACGAGAGCGCTTTCACGTAGAGCGGCTTGTCGGTGTAGCGATGCGCGTCCTCCGCGCGGACGATGATGGCGGCCGCGGAGCCGTCGCTGACGCCCGAGCAATCGAAGATCCCGAGCGGGCCGGCGACGAGCGGCGAGCAGGCGATCGTCTCCTTCGGGACTTCCTTGCGAAACTGCGCGCGCGGGTTCAAGGCGCCGTTCTTGTGGTTCTTCCACGCGATCCGCGTCATCACGTCCTTCAGCGCCGCGTCCTCGACGCCGTACTTCTTGCCGTAGGCCGGCGCCAGCAGGCTGAACGTGGCGGGGGCGGTGAGACCGGCGCGGGTCCCGTCGCCAGGCACGGGCTGGCCGGGAAGACCCGAGATCCCGGAGTCCTTCAGCTTCTCGACACCCACGGCCATCGCGATGTCGTAGGCGCCCGAGGCGATCGCGTAGCATGCGTTGCGGAAGGCCTCGGAGCCGGTGGCGCAGTAGTTCTCGAGCCGGCTCACCGGCTTGTAGTCGATCTTCAGCGGGCGCGAGAGCGTGAGACCCGACTGGCCCGAGTAGAGCGTGCCGAGCCAGAACGCGTCGACGTCGGAGAGCGCGATCCCCGCGGAGGCGAGCGCGTCCTTCGTGGAATCGACCAGCAGATCGTTGACGCCCTTGTCCCAGTGCTCGCCGAACGGCGTGCACCCCATGCCGACGATCGCCACCCGGTCACGGATCCCGTTGCTCGCCATCGCCTGACCTCCTCCGGTCACCGATCGATTGATAGGCGCGCCTCAGCGGGCGGGCCCCAGCCCCGCGACCGTTTGCGGCGCGCACGGCATAGCTTCGCGAAGATCGATTCTATCAGGGCCCTCGCGAGCGCGCAGGTATGCTTTGGGCCATGGCCGTGAGCGAGTGGAGCCGGGCGATCGCGGTCGCGGCCTTCGTGGCGTCCTATGTCGGGCTGGCCCTCGGACGCGTGCCCGGGTTCCGGATCGACCGCACGGGCGTTGCGATCATCGGGGCGGCCGTGATGGTCGTGTCCGGTGCGGTGCCGTGGGCGGACGCGGTGGCGTCGGTCGACGCGCCGACGCTCGTGCTGCTGTTCGGGATGATGATCGTCACCGCGTATCTTCGTCTCTCCGGCTTCTTCCGGCTTGTGATGACCTGGGCGCTGCGACGAGCGCGGACACCGCGCGCCCTGCTGGCCACGGTCGTCGTCGCCTCCGGTGTCCTTTCCGCGTTCTTCGTCAACGACGTCGTGTGCCTGGTCCTGGCGCCGGTCGTGCTCGAGGCGACTCGCCAGCTCGCGCTGCCGCCGGTGCCGTATCTGGTCGCGCTCGTCACCGCCGCGAACGTGGGAAGCGTGGCGACCCTGACGGGCAATCCCCAGAACATGCTCGTCGGGAGCTTCTCCGGCATCAGCTATCGGAGTTTTCTCGCTCGCGAGGCGCCGATCGCCGTCGTCGGGCTGGTGTGTGTGTTCGTGGCGGTTGCGCTCGTCTATCGGCGCCGGCTCCCCAACGCGCCGCTGGAGATCACGCCCGATACCCGGCTGGCCGTCCACTATCCGCTCATGTGGAAGACGATTGCGGCGACCGCGGTCATGCTGGTCGCGTTCCTGGCCGGCGTGCCGATCGCGATCGTCGCGATCGCAGGCGCGGCGTGGACTCTCTTCACGCGGCGGGTGAATCCGGAGAAGGTTTACCGCGAGATCAACTGGAGCCTGCTCGTCTTGTTCGCCGGCCTCTTCGTCGTGACGGCCGGCCTCGAGCACTCGGGGCTGATCGCGGTGCTCCTGCGCTGGGCAGAGGCGGCGAATCTCCAGAGCCCCGCGGTCCTCACACTCGTCACGGCGGTGCTCTCGAACCTTGTCTCCAACGTGCCGGCGGTCCTGCTCTTCAAGCCACTGGTCGCGTCGTTCGGCGAGCCTCGGCGCGCGTGGCTCGTGCTCGCCATGGCCTCGACCCTCGCGGGGAACCTGACGATCCTCGGCAGCGTCGCGAACCTGATCGTCGTCGAGGCGGCGCGGTCGGCCAGGATCGAGATCGGGTTCGTCGAGTACTGCAAGGTGGGTGTCCCGGTGACGCTCGCCACGCTCGTGCTCGGCTGGCTCTTGCTGGCGTGGTTCTAGATTCCGCGGAGCGGTCTCGCCTTCCAGAAGTAGTTGTGGACTCCGCCTGCGGTGAAGAGCCGGCGGAACGTCATCTCGACGCGATCGCCGATCTTCACGGACGCCGGATCGACGTCGGTCAGCTCGCACTGGAATCGGCCGCCGCCCTCGAAGTCGATGACCGCGGCGACGACGGGCGGCGAGAGCGAATACGCGAGCCGGTCCACCGTGAACGTCGCGATCGTCGCCGGAACATCGGCGAGCCGCTCGGGCGCCATACGGTCGACGGCGTGGCACTTCACGCACACCCGCTGTGGCGGGACCTGTCGGGTCCCGCAGGCCTGGCAGCGGCTGCCGGTGAACGCGAACTTCCACGACTCGGCGCGGAACGACGGCGGCGCCGCGGGTCGCTCCGGATCGGGCCGGCGGGGCGGCTCTCGCGGCAGGAAGCCGCGCCAGGTCAGGAACGTCGCATAGGTGACGCGACCGCCCGCCGTGAGCTGCGCGGCCACCGATGGCGCCGGCCTCCGCGCGGCGATCGCCGCCGCCGCCCGCCAGATCGTGACGTCGCAGCCGTCGGCCAGCGAGACCACCGCGATCAGCTCGTCCGGCTTCGCGCGGTCGAGCGCATCGGCGAGCATGAGCCCCGCGTGGGCCGTCCCGGTGTTGCCGATGCTCGCGGCCAGATCGTCGGCGATCGTCCCCTTGGCGGCGCCCACCGCCGAGGCGACGCGACGGCTGGCGCGGCTGTGGGGCCCGGTGACGATCCAGCTCTTGATGGCCGCTGCGCTCACCCCGGCCTGCTTGAGCGCGTCGGTCACGGCGGCTTCGCCGAGCGGGACGTACGCGTGCTCGCCGAAGCGCTCCTCCCACTGGCGCGAGACCGCGTCGCCCGGCAGCCGCCAGCGCTCGAGGAACTCCGCCGTCGCCGAGGCGCGTGCCACCGGCTCGGCGAGCACCGAGCGATCGCGCGAGTCGCCCAGCAGGAACGCGACCGCGGCGTCGCCGCCCTCGCGCTCGTCGCCGCCCCCGGGCAGGCCGGTGCGGATGTCGGCGAGCGCGGCCAGGGTCGGCCGGGATGCGTCGATCGCCGCCGACAGGGCGCCGGCGCCCGAGCGCACCGAGCCCAGCATGTCGAACGCGGGCGCCTGCGCGTCGAGCGCGAGCGCGGCGTGGATCGCGCTCGCGTTGGTCTTGTCCAGATATCCCGGGGCCGCCGTGGCGAAGTACAAGGCCCCCGGCCGCGCGTTCGGCGCCGCCCTCAACGCCGCGCGGGCCGCCTCGACGGCCATCGACGTGGTGTCCTCGTCATAGGAGGCGACGGAGCGCGTGCCGGAGCCGGACGGCGCACCGAGCGACTCGCCGATCGCCTTCCGGTCCAGGCGGAAGTAGGGCAGGTAGGCAGCGTACGCGACGATCCCGTTCACAGGTGGACGATTCTACCCGAGATCGGCGCGCTCGGCCGATCTCGGACCCGGGACGTTATCGGCGCGCGGCGACCTTGCGGACGGCGAGCACAGGCGTCGCTTCCAGCGGCTCGAGGGCGGCCAGGCGGTCTTGGAGGTCGGGCTCACGAGCCAGGATGCGTTGCTCGATGAACGGGGACGCGGGCGGATTCGCCGCCGCGGCCGCGCGCAATGCGCCGGCGAGCGCCCGGCGCGGGGCCGCGTGGCCCATGTCGCGCAAGATTTCGAGCGTCCGCTGGTCGGCGTCGAGCTCTTGCTCGCGCGAGTAGGCCCGAACGACGAGCGGATTCACGACGAAATCGGCGAGCCCGCCGCCCGGGACGAAGATGCCCAGCACGGCGAAACCCGCGGTGATCGACAGCGAGAGCGTGCGGCGCTTACCCGTGTGCCCGAGCACCTCGTGCGCGACTTTCTGGGCGACGAGCGCGTCGACGTGCCGCTGCGAGAGCCGAGCGAGGCCGTCGGAGAAATAGAACGTCGCATCGGGGGCGACGAACGACGTGACGGCCCTCGTCTGGATCAACGCGAACGAGTAGCGGTCGGGGTCGTCGCCCACGGCCAGGGCGGCGCGGTGGAGCGTGTGCGAGATCTTGGCCGCTCCCGGGTCCCGCGGCGACGGGTAGTAGGCGAGCTCGGGATGCGAGGGCGGGATCAGCGCGCATCCGGTCGCGAAGGTCAGGACCGCAGCGAGGGCGAGCGAGCGAAGCATGGCCGGTCCATCCTATGGAGGCACCGGCGAGAATCCGGCCGAAATAACATCTCGCCACGCCCAGCGCCTACACGTGGGGGCGCGCCCCGCAGGAGACCACAAATGCGAGGCGCGCCCCATATCGATGAGCCGCGCGTCCGTCCTGGCCCGGCGGCGCCGGAATACGGCCGGTCCCCTGCCGAGACATCCGACCTCTTCGGTTCCAGCCGCTTGGTTGCTACGCGATCAGACGAAGGAGGTGTGCCCATTATTTGAGGGGTCTCAGCAAGGGGCGCAAATAGGGCCAGAGGTGGTCGGCAATCACCTGCTGGCCGGCGGCGGTCGGGTGGATGCCGTCGGCCTGGTTGAGGCGCGGCACGCCGGCGACACCGTCCAGGAGGAACGGCATCAGCGCGATCTTCGCGCGCCGAGCGACGGCCGGAAATACCGCCTCGAACTCCTTCGTGTACTGGCCTCCGTAATTCGGAGGCATGCGCATCCCGGCCAGCAGCACGCGGGCGCCGGCGGCCCGGAGCCGGGCGACGATCTCGTCGAGGTTGGTGCGCATCGCCGGCGGGCTCTGACCGCGCAGGCCGTCGTTGGCGCCGAGCGCGACGATGACCACCTCCGGGCTCGAGCGGAGCACCCAGTCGACCCGCCGCAAGCCGCCTGCGGTCGTGTCGCCGCTCACTCCGGCGTTGATGACGCGATAGGCGTAGCCCTCGGCCCGAAGGCGCGCCTCGAGTCGCGCGGGGAATGCCTCGTCGGCCGCGACGCCGAGCCCGGCGGTGAGGCTGTCGCCGAGCGCGACCACGACGCCTTCGCTCCGCGCTTCGCCCGGCGCGAGGCTCAGCCACGCGACACAGACCAGCGCAAGCGTGCCCGCGGAAAGTCGTCTCACGGGGCCAGTGTAGTATGAGGCTCGACGATGATCAGGATCCGCGGCGTCGTCATGCGGCTCTCCAGCGGGGGCCGGCCGCTCACCATTCTCGACGGCGTCACGCTCGACGTCGCCGCCGGCGAAGTCTGCGCGATCACCGGGCCCTCCGGCAGCGGCAAGTCGACCTTGCTGGGACTGATCGCGGGTCTCGATCGCCCGAGCGCGGGCTCGATCACCGTCGGCGGTGTCGAGATCACCGATCTCGACGAGGACGCGCTCGCGCGGTTTCGGCGTGAGACGCTCGGCTACGTCTTTCAGTCCTACCATCTGATTCCGACCCTGACGGCCGCCGAGAACGTCGCGGTGCCGCTCGAGATCGTCGGCGCGCCCGACGCGCTCGGGCGCGCGCGCGTCTTGCTCGCCGACGTCGGGCTCGTCGACCGTACGCACCACTATCCCGTCCAGCTCTCGGGCGGCGAGCAGCAGCGCGTCGCGCTGGCCCGCGCCGTCGCACTCGATCCCGGGCTGCTCCTCGCCGACGAGCCTACCGGCAACCTCGACTCTGCCACCGGCGAGCAGATCATCGAGCTGTTGCTCGGGCTGAACCGGCGGCGCGGGTCGACCCTGGTGCTGGTGACGCACGACGAGGCCCTGGCGGGCCGCGCCGATCGCGTCGTGCGGCTGCACGACGGCCGGGTTCTCAACGGCGCGACGTGAAGCTCGGGTTCGCGGTCCGCATGGCCTGGCGCGAGACCCGCGGCGCCGCCCGCCACTTCGCGGTGCTCTTCGGCTGCGTCGCCCTCGGCGTCGCCGCCCTGGTCTCGGTCGGCACCTTTGCCGCCAACCTCGACCGAACCTTGACCCGCGAGGCACGCACGCTCACCGGCGGTGACGTCGAGCTCCGTTCGGCGCAGCCGCTCGATCCTACGGCGCGCGCCGCGCTCGATGAGCTCGCGCGCCGCGGTACGGTCACGACCACGGTTCGCGAGATGGTGGCGATGGCGCGGACGCCGGGGCGCGGGGCCACGCTTCTGGTAGAGCTGAAAGCGGTCGAGCGCGCCTATCCTCTGTACGGTCGTGTCGAGACGACGCCGCCGGGGCCGCTCGACACGTTGCTCGCCGACCGCAGCGATGCCGGCGGCGCCGTGGTCGAGGCGCCACTGCTCCAGCGGCTGGGCATCGCGGTCGGCGATTCGCTGGAGATCGGCTCGGCACGCTTCATCGTCACCGGCGTGCTCGTGCGCGAGCCGGATCGCGCCGGCGGTCTGGTCACGCTCGGACCGCACGTGCTCGTGGCCGATCGCACGCTCGAGCGGACAGGTCTCCTGCAGATCGGAAGTCGCGTCCGCTACCGGACGCTCGCGCGCCTGCCGGCCGGCCTGACGGCTCGCGCCACCGCGGCGGACCTGGCCCGGACGATCGCCGACCCGGCCGTACGGATCGCGGCGTTCGATGAATCGCAGCCGGGGCTGCGCCGGTTCTTTTCACAGCTGGCGACCTATCTCGGCCTGGTCGGGCTCGCGAGCCTGCTGGTCGGCGGAGTCGGTATCGCGTCGACCGTGACCACGTTCCTCCGTCGCCAGCTGCCGACGATCGCGATCCTCAAGTGCCTGGGGGCCAGCTCGCGCGTCCTCCTCGCGACGTACCTGATCCAGACACTTGCGCTGGCCCTCGTCGGGAGTCTGGTCGGCGCCGCCTTCGGGGTCGCGGCGCAGCCGCTTCTCGTGCGGGCGCTCGCCCCGTTCGCGCCGTTCGCGCTCGAGGTGCGCTGGGATGCCGGCACGCTCGCGCGCGGGCTCGCGCTCGGCCTGCTCGCCGCGCTCCTGTGCGCGCTCTGGCCGCTCCT
>CAYVHH010000313.1:0-11195 GCA_964450175.1 uncultured bacterium
CGAACTTCGGCTCGTCCTGAGTCCACAAGGCGCGCATGACCGCGATCGACTCGTCGGTAAAGGCGCCGCGCTCGGCGTAAGGGCTCCCCATCGCGCGGATCTCTTGCTCGATGACCCCCACGCCGACGCCGAGGATCAGCCGGCCTCCGCTCAGGACGTCGAGCGTCGCCGCCGCCTTCGCGAGCCGGACGGGGTTGTGGTACGGGAGCACCAGCACCGAGGTGCCCAGGCGCACCCGCCGGGTGCGCGCCGCCACGAAGCTCAGGAGCGTCAGCGGCTCGTAGTACGGCTTGCCGCCGATCCGGTCGAAGACGTGGCCCACGTTGAAGACGTGATCGTGGACCCACACCGAGTCGACGCTGAGCTCTTCCGCCCGGCACGCGAGATCGACGAGCGCCTGCGCATCGTCGATCCCCCAGTTGTTGAGCAGCGAGAACCCGAGCTTCATCGCGCGGGAATCTCCTCGCCCCACGGCTCCATCGCCGGTCGCAGCGGCGTGAACTCTTTGACGCGGCCGGCCGCACCGGCCAGGATCGTCTCGATCTTCCCGCGCTCGGCCGGCGTCAGATCGAGCTCGGTTCCCGCGTGGTTGGCATCGACCTCCGCCGGAGTGCGCGCGCCGACGAGCGCGGTGCTGATCGCGGGATTGCCGAGCACCCACGCCAGCGCGATCTGGCTGAGCGGCACGCCCCGCGGCTCGGCGACCTCGTGGCGAAGGCGCTCGACCACGCCGACGTTGGTCTTCAGATTCTCGCCGCGGAAGATCGGCTGGCCGAAGGCCACGCCGCCGCCCCGCCAGTCGCGCGACGGATCCCCGAAGTTCGTCGCGGTGGTGAAGGCGCCGGTGAGGAGACCGTGGGCGAGCGAGCCGTAGCCCATGACGCCGATGCCGTTCGTGAGGCAGGTCGGGAACGTCTCGTGCTCCTGCCGCCGGTCGAGCATGTGATAGCCCACCTGCGAGACGTCGACGCGACGGGTACGCAGGCAGTCAGCGATCATCGCGCCGGTGAAGTTCGACACGCCGACGAAGCGGACCCGCCCGGACGCGACCACCTCTTCGAGTGCGCGCATCGTCTCGTCGACCGGCGTGTTCGCGTCAGGCCAGTGCACCAGCAACACGTCGATGAAGTCGGTGCGCAACCGCTTCAGGCTCGCGTCGACCTCACGCATGATGTTGGCGCGGCTCGCGTCGCGCAGCGGCCCGAGCTGGCCGGGCGGCGGCGGCTTGACGCCGCACTTGGTTACGAGGATCACATCGCGCCGGGTCTTCTCGAGCGCGCGCGCCACGACCTCTTCGGAGTGTCCGCCGCCGTAGGCCGGGGCGGTGTCCACGCAGTTCACCCCCCGATCGAGCGCCCGGTGGATGGCCTTGACGGCCTCGTCGTCCTCGATCGCTCCATAACGGTCGCCGGCCATCGGCCAGCAGCCGAAGCCCAGCACCGACACTCGCAGCCCGGTTCGACCGAACGCACGATAGCGCATAGTTGTCCTCCGTCAGGCGGAGAGGTAGACGCGGGCGACGCGCGGTCCAACGGTCGTCGCCACATGGTGCAGCCCGAGGCCGTGGCGCGAGGCCACCTCGGCCGGCGTGATCTCGAGATCGCCCTGGCGCCCGATGATCACGACCTCGTCGCCGACGACGGCGTCGGGAACGCCCGTCAGGTCGATCCGCGTGTGCTCGAGCGACGGTGAGCTGACGATCGGCGCCGCCCGGCCTCGCACGAGCACCCGCCCGGCATGGAGCCAGAGCATGCCGTCGGCCGAGCCGATCGGCACCACGCCGAGCCGCATCGGGGCCGTCACGGGAAACGGCGCGCGGTCGGCAAAGCGCTCGCGCGGCATCAGCTCCTTCAGCGCGACCACGTGGGTCTTGAGCGCGCGAAGCGCCGGCCGGAGCGGCACCGGCGGGCTCTCGCCCGGCATGATGACCCCGTACAGCATTCGGCCCGGATCGACGGCGTTGAGGTACGTGTGCGGGAAGCGCAGCACGAACGGCGTGGCGGCCAGGAGCCGAACCGGCACGCGGACACCCTGGGCTTCCAGCTCGTCGACGACCCCGGTGAATCGCCCGAGCTGCCAGTCGGCATACGAGGAATCCTCGCCGGCGTCGGCGTGGGGATGCGCGCACACGCCCGCCAGGCGCAGGTGCGGCAGGTCGAGCATGGCGCGGATCGTCTTCACCGCGTGCTCGGCCGGCACGCCCAGCCGCTCGAGCCCGACGTCGACCTTGACGAACACCTCGCGCGGGCCGGTCGCCGCCTCGGAATAGGCCCGCGCCGACTCGAGATCGACGAGCGTGGGAACGAGGTGGTGCGCCAGGGCGTCGGCGGCAGCCGACGGCAGCGAGTTCGGATAGACGAGGATCGGCGTCGAGATCCCGTGCTGGCGGAGGCGGATGCCCTCGGCCAGATCGGCCACCGCGAGCCAGTCGGCGCCGTGGCGGGCGAACACCGCGCCCATCTCGGCGGCGCCGAATCCGTAGCCACCCGCCTTGAGGACGGCGAAGATCTTGCGCTCGGGTCCGACGAGCCGGCGAACCGCGCGCACGTTGTGCGCCGCGGCGTCGACGTCGACCTCGAGCATCGTCGGGCGCGCCGCGACTTCTTTCATCGAGGCTCCCGGCGCCGCCCGACTCCAGCGACGCTCACGCGGTCGCGGCCTTCAGATCGTCGAGCTGCCGGCGGGCGCCGGCGATCATCGACGCCAGATCCGAGGTGAGCATGACCATGTCGAAGCCGCGCTTCACGGCGCCGGCCGCGAACGCGGCACTGGCGCAGTGCATGACGGCCTTGATGCCGTGCTTGTGCGCGGCATCGCGGATCTTGTCGCAGGTGGCGAGGTGGATCGGCTCCGGATTGTCGCCGCGCGGCGCGAGCCCGAGCGCGAACGAGAGATCGGACGGGCCGATGTAGACCGCGTCGAGCCCCGGCGTGGCGCAGATCTTGTCGAGGTTGGCGAGACCCTCCTTGGTCTCGATCATCGCCATGACCACGATCTCGTCGTTGGCTTTCGCGAGGTAGTCGGGGCCCCCGTAGTGGACGGCGCGCACCGGCCCGGACGAGCGCATGCCGACCGGCGGGTAGCGGCACGCGGCCACCGCCTTCGCCGCATCCTCGGCGGTGTTGATCAGGGGCACGATGATCGCGTAGGCGCCGAGGTCGAGCGCCTTCATGATCGTGGGCGGGTCGTTCCACGGCACCCGCACGACCGGCACCGTGTCGGTCTGCGAGATCGCCTGCAGCATCGGCCACACGTCGTTCATGTCGGTCGTGCCGTGCTGCATGTCGACGCAGAGAGCGTCGAAGCCCTGGCGCGCCATCACCTCGGCTGTGAATCCATGGGACACGGAGAGCCAGCCCAGGGTGACGAACTTCCCGTCGCGCCACATCTGCTTGATCTTGTTCGGCCGCACTGTTGCACCTCGCTGGTGGGGTATCGCCGTTCGCCGGCGCGCGAAGCGTAACACAGTACGAAGGTCGAAGAACGGCGCAGAGTAGTCGCCGCCCGGCGCTACCGTGCGATCAGCCGCCCGTTCTCGTAGGTGATGAGCACGACGCGCCCCGGCGTGAACAGGACTCGGCCTTCGAACGTCAGGGGCTTGCCCCCGCCGCCCGGTTCCTCGGGCGTGAAGGTGATCGTGACCGTGTGCTCGCCGGGTGCGACCTTCAGATCTTCCTCGACGCTCAGCGGCCGGTCCGCGCGAAGCCCCGGCGATTTCACGCGCTGACGGGTCCGGAGCTGTCCATCCACGGTCGCGGCCAGATCGTACGTCAGAACCTCGCTGACGCACTCGCGCGGACGGCGCATGTGGACCGGCCTTGCGGCCAACTCCTCGGCGGTGAGATCACGGCATCGCTCCCGCACTTGGCCGCTGAGGCGCCAGCCGAGTCGCAGCAGGGCGTGGCGGGCATCTGTGCCCTGTGGCGAGCGGCTTCCGACGGCCACCAGCGCGAGCAATGTCGCGCTGAGCGCCGCGACGAGTATCCAGCGCGGACGGCGCGTCGCCCCGATGGATGCGGCCGAGCGCGACAGCGTGTCGATCGCCGCGGCGACCGTGGCCCACTCCCCGGCCGACGCCTGGAGCAGACGAACCGGAAGGCGCCCGATCTGGCCCGCGACGGCGGGACGGCGCTCGCCGACGATCCGCGCGTCGGCCAAGGTCGTCCCTTCGCGATAGAGACAGTTCTGCGTGGGGCAGGTGACGATCATCGTGCCGGCGAAGCGTCGACCGAGATACGAGACGGTCCCCGGATGGAGCGAGCCGGCGCAGTCGACCTCGAGGAGCGCAGCCGCGGGATCCTCGGCGCACCGACGCCGGAGCCGGTCGGTGAGCCCGCCGTTGTGCCGACACGCGACGAGAAGCGAGCGCCGGGTGGTGTCCGCCGTGTCCACGACGAACCGCCGAGCGCCGGCAAGCTGATCGCGCGCGGTTCGACCGGGTGGGCCGATCGCGAGCGAGGCGCACGATCCCGTGCAGAGGCCGCAGCTCACGCAGAGATCGGGCTGAACCTGCGCGAGCAGCGGGTGCCGCTCCGGATGCAGTCCCGTCACCATCTGGATCGCGTCGTAGGGGCAGTCCTGGAAGCACTGCTCGCACCCCTCGCACGACTCGGGATCCACGGCCGCCGAGTCCGATCGTGCTGCCGGAGCCGGCCGGACCAGCCACGGCGCCACGACGAGCAGTGCGACGAACGCGACGCCGACGACGAGAATCGTCCCGGGAGAGACGCTCGCGAGTGGGAGCCAGAAGCCGTAGAACCAGTCCGTCGCGATGCGCCCCGGAATGGCCAGCAGGTCCGCCTTGGGCGGTAGTGGCGCCGGCCAGGCCAGTGAGAGCAGCACGAAGCCGGCGAGCGCGACCAGCATCACGCGCCGCTCGGGAAACCAGGCGGCCCGGGCGAGCCGCGCAGTGTGAAGCCACAGGAAGAACACCATGCCCAGCGGGACGGCCACGTGCAGGAAGAGGTTCATGAAGAAGAACTGCGCGGGCACCGGCGCATCGCCTACGAACGCGCGATCGGGCGGCTCCGGGAAAAGCGGGAGCAGCCGGAGCATTCGAGCGCCCGCGACGGCGAGCTTCTGTCCGAACGCGTCCCAGACGAGCACGAATCCGGTCACGGCCGAGACGAACATCATCCCGGTGAGCAGCACCCCGGTGATCCAGGCCAGCACCCGCGGGCCCCACGTCTTGCCTTGTGCAAACAGGCGCAGGACGTGGAGCACGACGGCGACAACGGCGGCGTCGGAGGCGTATCGATGCAGGGCACGGATCCAGCGTCCGAGTTAAGGATCGCCCTGGACGGCCGCCACCGATTCCCACGGACGGGCGATCTCGTATACGAAAAGGAGGTAGATGCCGGTGATCAGCGCCACCGCGAGACACAGGGAGGCGAGCGTGCCGGCTCGGTAGAGTGGGTTGAACGCGGACGTGTAGATGCGGTCGAAGACACCGTCCACTCTCGAAATGACCGTCTCGAGCCCGCGCGCCCCCGGCGGCCGCCACGCCTCGCCGCGGGCGTGGGTTTCAACCGGCACGCGTACGTGTCCGCCCGAGACGGTGAAGAGCCTCGCGCACCCAGGCGGCGGGAGGATTGTCGAATGTGTAGGCGAGCCGGCCGTCGGTGTCGATGACGAAGACGAGGCCGGGGTGCACGATGTCGCCGGTCTTCTCGTTGCGCTCGAAGGTGACTCCGTAGAGCGCGGCCACGCGTAGCGGGTCGCCGACGCCGCGCGACGAGAGCACACGAAACGCCGGCGGCAGCTCCCATTGCCGCGCGATGCCGGGCAGACTGCTCGGCGTGTCGCGCCAGGGGTCGAGCGTGATCAGCAGCACCTCGGCGTCTTCGGAAGCGGCCCGCTTCAACGTGGCCACGACGAACGGGCACATCGTCTGGCAGTGGGCGAAGACGAACGAGACGACGACCGGCCGCCCCTTGAAATCGGCGAGCGAGATACGAGCGCCGTGCTGGTCGACCAGCGCGAAGTCCGGCGCTGGCTGGGTCTGCCGGGGATAGCTCTCCGGCAATGTCGTCTCGTCGAGCGGACCGGCCGTCCACGCGCTCATGGCCCACGCGGTGCGCGCGCGTTGCAGCACCCAGACGCCTTCCACGATCGTCAGGAGCGCGAGAACCGCGAAGACGCCCTGCCCGAGCCGTCGTCGGGCAGCCTGTCGCAACGCGCCAGGGAGCTCCCCTCCCCAGAGGACCCCGATCGCGAGCAGGGAGCTCAGCGGCGCGAGGACGAGCATCATCCAGCCGGCGGCACCAGGAAGCCCGTTCTCCATGGAGCCGAAGCACGCCAGCCGCGCCGCCGTGAGCCAGGCCGGAGGCGCCGACGGCACAGGCATGAACGCGAACGCCCACCACACCAGGGTCGACGCCAGCCACAGCGCGAAGACGGCGGGTAGCGCGGCCGCGTGGATGGGCTACCCCACCTTCCACAGGAAGGACAGGATCTTCCAGTTGGCGAAGTAGTACAGGACGAAGGCGGCAAAGAAGATCAGCACGAGCACGAGCGTACCGGGCGTGCCGGTCTGGTGGACCGCCGCCACGCTGGCGCCGTCGTGGATCTGGCGCGGGAGGCGCCACACGCCCGGCGGAACACCCGACGGGTCGCCCGAGTCGCCGAGCCGGAACGGACGCCCGAAGAACACCGACACGACCGCGATGACGATGTAGGCCAGGCCTCCCGCGATCGCGAGCAGCCCACCCAAGCCCATGGTGGCCTGGAAGAGCTGGACGGCGGGGTGGTACTCGACCTGGAAGGGCGCGTTCGAGAACGACACGTCCCAGTGGCGGCGCGGGACGCCGAAGATACCCTGGAAGATCATCGACATCGAGAGGATGACGATGCCGAGCCCGAAAATGTAGGGCTGGATCTTCGCGAGTCCCCAGAACGCCACGCGCTTCCTGAAGATGAGCGGCAGCACGTAGTAGGTGACCGCCATGAAGGCGAGCGCGGTGCCGCCGACCACCGTGGAGTGGAAGTGCCCCGGCACCCGCAGGGTGTTGTGCACGATGATGTTGATCTGCTCGGTACCGATGGTGACCCCGGTGATGCCGCCGATGAAGCCGAAGATCACGACGGAGAGCGCCATCCCCGAGAAGCCGGGATCGCCCCAGGGCGCTTTCTTGAGCCACTCGAACGTGCCACGCGTGTAGCCGCGCAGCCGCTGGCCCATCTCGATGCCGGCGGGCACGGTGAAGCCGTGCACCATGCTGGCGAGCACCGCCAGGTACATCGCGTAGCTGGTGTTCCACACCTTCCACGCCGGCCCCATTCCGGGGTCGACGAGCAGATGGTGCGCGGACGCCATCGAGATGAACAGCACGTACAGGGCGAAAGCCATGCGGCTGATCTTCTCGTTGACGACTATCCCGCCGACGGTGAGCGCCGCCAGCAGATACCAGATCGACACGTGAGCCGCCACGTTGATCTGCTGTGACGAGTGCCCGAGGCCCCACCACACCATGCGATACACCTCGGGATCGACGGTCATGTAACCGAGCGACCACAGGAAGGTCGGAATGTAGATGACGGCGCCGTGCAGCAAGGTGATGACCGCGATGATGGCCGCGGTCAACGCGCCGAAGCTGACGAGCGGGATGGAGCCCTCGTACGTCCGCTCGCGGCGCGCCACCACGAGCGTGGCGAAGAAGAGCGCGGTCACGATCAGCGCGCCGACGGCGAACAGGATGATCCCGAGATAGTAGAGCGGGTGCGCCTGCAGCGGCGGATAGGACGTGAAGAGCACGTCGGCGCGGCCCTGGAGGACCATCGTGTTGACGACGAGCATGCCCAGCACCATCAAGCCGAAGGCGAGCCAGCCGAGGCTGGGAGCCGGCAAGCGGCAGCTCAGCAGAACGGGGCCCGCGAAGTAGAGCACGGCCATCTCGAAAAAGATGATGAAGAAGATCAACATGTTGAGCCCGTGCAGGGTCAGGAATCGATAGAAGAGATCGGCCGGCAGCAGGTGCACGGCCTGCCATCGCGTCATCACGACCCCGAAGGCTGCGATGATGCCGATCAGAAAGTTCACGACGGCGACCACGGCGTTGACCTTGAGGAGCGTCTCCGCGTGCCACTCGACCGTCAGGCCGGTGACCTCGCACGTTCGTGATCGGGGTCCGGCGATCAGGGCCTGAGCCATCGTTGCCATGGGCCTCTCCTGTCGGCGCCTACTCGACGATGACCCGGCCGACCATCATGTGGTGATTGATGCCGCAGAATTCGTTGCACACGATGCGGAAATCGCCCGCCTTGTTCGGGACGATCTTGAGGCCGTAGTCGTACCCCGGCACGATCTGGAAGTTGAGGTTCACCGGGTAGAGGCTGAAGCCGTGATTGATGTCCAGCGAGGACAGATGCAGCGTGTAGGGAGCGCCTTCCTTGAGCTTGAGGACGGGATACCAGCGCCACATCTGGCCGAGGAGGTAGACCTCGCTGCCGGGAGGCGGCGCCACCACCGGCATCCCGCCGTCCTCGCCGACCTTGTAATCGGCGACGAACCGTTCGACGCGCGCGAAATAGTCCGTGGGCGTGACTCTCGAGCGGATACCCGAAGGGTTCTGGCCACCCTTGAAATGCCAGATGGGCATCATCGCGAAGAGGACCATGCACCAGATGAATGCGAGGGTGACCCACAGCTTTTCCTGCTTGCCTGCAGGCCGCCACCAGATACCCCGGGGCGGCACGATCGCCGAATGGGCCTCCGTCTGGTCCATGGCCGTTCCTTTCAGGGAAGTGCGGCCCTGGGCAGACTCCAGATCTCGTAGAGCCCCCAGAGCGTGTAGAAGCCGAACATCACGACGAGACCGGCCAGCAGGAGCAGGAAGGGGCGGTCGAGAAGTCGCTGGCCGAGCGGAACAGGCTCGTTACCCGATCGCGGCGCGTCAGTCATGCCCTGGCCCTCCAGCCACGAGCGCGAATTTCAACGTGATCAATAGCAGGAAAGAGCGCCCTGGCAATATGACCTAGGTCATAAGTCCATGCGCCCGGCAGATAGCTCCCGGCCCGAGCACTTCCGGGTTCACGACGTTCAGCGGGCGCTGCCCGCTGAGCACGCGCGCGACTTCCTCGCCGCAACGCCGCGGGATCTGCGCCACCGCCGCCGACGAGAAATAGGCCGCATGTGGGGTCGCGATGACGTTCTCCATCTGCAGGAGCGGATGGTCGCTGGTCACCGGCTCCTCTTCCCACACGTCGAGGGCCGCGCCCGCCAGGCGCTTGTCGCGGAGCGCCCGGGCCAGCGCCTGTTCATCCACCACGGGGCCGCGGGACGTATTGATGAGGATGGCGGTCGGCTTCATACGTTTGAAGAACGCTTCGCCGATCAGGTGGCGGGTCTCGGCGTTCAGCAAGGTGTGGATCGAGACGTAGTCGGACCGTTCGGCGAGCGCCTCGAGCGAGACGCGCTCCACTCCCAGCGCGGCGAAGTGCTTGTCGTCCACGTAGGGATCGCAGGCGATGACCTTCGTCTCGAGCGCGGCCACGCGACGTGCGAACGCGCTCCCGATGTTGCCGAGACCGACGATACCCACGGTCTCGCCGTGGAGCGCCCCGGTGTGATTGCCGGGCACTCGCCCGCTCCACAGGCCGCCGTGCACCTGCCGGTCCATGACCACGACGCCGCGGTTCCAGGCCAGGAGCAACGCGAGCGCGTGATTGGCGACCTCGCGGATCCAGAGATCAGGGATGTTGACGACGATCACGTTCAGCTCGGTCGCGGCCGGCACGTCGATCACGTCGTAGCCGATACCGGTGCGCACGACGACCTTGAGGCCTTCGAGCGCGCTCATCACCCCGCGCGTGACGCGCGCGGACGAGACGATGAGCGCGTCGGCGTCGCGCGTGCGCCCGATCATGTCGTCCTCGCCCTCGAACGGGGACAGCGAGATCATGCGCGCCGGGACGCGGCTCAGCGCCGTCTGGCAATCGGCGAAGTCCCACGGGGCATTTCCGAGGATGACGTAGACGTGCGGAGTCTTGTCGGTCATGATGGCTCCGTAGTTTACAGGAGGGCCGCTCATGAAGAGCGTCGAGATCGACCGCGGCAAGCGCTTGAGAGATCAGCCGGCCACCGGCCACAACCGGTTCCATCCGGACATTCCGCCGATCGTCACCGTGGACGAGGGCGAAGAGGTGGTTCTGGCGACCCGCGACGGCGTCGACGGCCAGCTCGGCCCCGGCACCACCGAGGCGGACATGGCCAAGATGGAGGCCGGCGCCATCCATCCCCTCACCGGCCCGGTCTTCGTGAAGGGGGCTCGGCCGGGCGACGTGCTCGAGGTCGAGTTCCTCGACATCGCGCCCCAGCCGTTTGCCTTCACCGCGATCGTCCCGGGCCTCGGCTTCCTGCGCGACGTGTTCACGACGCCCTACCTGGTGCACTGGCAGATCCGCGACGGCTGGGCGACGTCGGCCAAGCTCCCGGGTGTGCGCATTCCCGGCGCGCCGTTCATGGGCGTGTCTGGCGTGGCGCCGTCGGCGCCGCAAGTCCGGGCGTGGACGGCGCGCGAGAATGAGCTGATGTCCCGCGGCGGCATGGTGTTTCCGCCGGACGCGACCGGAGCCGTCCCGGGCCGCGGCATCGCCGCGACCGAAGGTCTCAGGACGCTTCCGCCCCGCGAGAACGGCGGCAACTTCGACGTGAAGCAGCTCACGAAGGGCTCGAAGCTGCTCCTGCCGGTCGCCGTCGAGGGCGGTCTGTTCTCGACCGGCGACGGCCACTTCGCCCAGGGCGACGGAGAGGTCTGCGTGACGGCCGTCGAGATGGGCGCGACCGCCTCGGTTCGCTTCCGTGTCATCAAGGGCGGCGCGGCGAATCGCGCGCTGCGCGGGCCGCGCTTCTCGCATGCCGGCTACTTCGCGCCGCCGGAGTGGGCGTCTCCGCGAGGCTTCGTCGCCGCCATGGGGATGCCGATCCGCGAGGACGGCGTGAACGAAGGTGAGAACCTGACGCTCGCCTGCCGGAACGCGCTGCTCAACATGATCGACTTGCTGCAAGAGCGCGGCTGGAGCCGCGAGCAGGCGTACGTCCTGTGCAGCGTGGCGGCCGACCTTCGCATCAGCAACGTGGTCGACGTGCCGAACTACGTCGTGTCGGCCCTGATTCCCGAGGCGATCTTCGGGGGCTGAGCGCCGGCAGCCGGCCGGCGGCTCGTGACGAGAGCCACCGGCCGATCACCGCGTCGTAG
>CAYVHH010000314.1:0-16780 GCA_964450175.1 uncultured bacterium
TCCGAGGATCAAACTTCGGCACCGGGACTCAGTGGAATCAGACCATCATGCCGAATGGCGACCAGCGTGGCACTGACAGCCGCGGGAACCATTGGAACTACAAGAACAGCTCGGGATACTACTGGAACACTGACGGTGCGACGTGCTGGGGCAAAGGCCTGTATCGTCAGTGTAACTAGCGCCCCACACCCTAGCTCCAGCTCAGGAGCAGCGGGTGCCCGTAGCATCCCCACTCGCACGACACCTCAGCCCACCGCCGAGGCGCGCACGCCCATTGACGAGGCGGCCGGCACGTCAGAAGGCCTTCGAACGACGGTCAGAGACGAGGCGGCCCGCCTTGAATACGAGCCGCAGCCGGCGCAGGTTCGTGATGTCTTGGAGGGGATCGGCGTCGACGACGATGAGATCGGCGAGCTTGCCCGGCTGGATCGTTCCGAGCTCGGCACCCA
Organism: uncultured bacterium; assembly: GCA_964450175.1. Lineage (GTDB taxonomy): Bacteria > Methylomirabilota > Methylomirabilia > Rokubacteriales > CSP1-6 > AR31. Next base: position 450 of record CAYVHH010000314.1, read on the forward strand.
CCCCGCAGAGCTCCGCAGCATCGCGCGTGGCGGCGAGAAGCGCCTGCCGCGGCGTGGCTCCGTCTTTCACCCAGAGGCCGAGCTCGAGCAGCGCCGCCTCCTTGAGCGGCCGGATGTCAGAACCGAGCGCCATCCGCACGCCGGCCGCGAGCGCACGCCGGAACCACTCACGATGCTCACCGGACGCCTGGTCCGCCCGCTCACACAGGTCGGCGGACAGGCTCCGCTGCTCGACCCATCGTTTTTCCCACGGATCGCTCGCCTGATCGGGAGTGAGATGGCTGATCGCCAGCGTCGGCACGTACCATGTGCTGCTCGCGCGGAGCTGCTCGACGCACTCTGAATCCATTGTGTAGCCGTGCTCGACGCTGTGCGCGCCGAGCCGGACGGCCGTCTTCACCGCTTCGGGGTTGGCGGCGTGAGCCATCACGCGAAAACCACGGGCGCGGCAGATCGTGAACGCCGCCTCGAGCTCCTCTTCGAGCAGGAACGACTGCCCGTGTCGATCCCAGGACGGGCCCATGATCCCACCCGTCAGGTTCAGCTTGATGTGGTCAACCCCGTTCTTGATCTGCTCCCGGATCGCGCGGACAAAGCCGTACGGGCCGTCGCATTCGAGCGCATGGCCCGACGTCAGGAAGTGACCACCCGTGCTGGTGAGGAAGTGCCCGGCCGCGAACACACGCGGGCCCACGTACTGGCCCGTTTCGAACGCGCGCTTCCAGGCCACGTCCATGAAGTGCGCGGCGCCCGCGCACCGCACGCCCACGACGCCCCCCTCGGTCAGCGCCTCCCTCAGGCGATGGCCAAACGCGATGGTTTGGTCGACCACGTTGGCGCCGGTCTCGGCGAGATAGTCGGGGTGGATATGGACATCCCAGAGCCCCGGCAGGAGATACGCGCCCTTCAGGTCGATCACGTCGGCATTACGAGTGTCGGCCGAACGGGTTCCATCGAGGACCTCGCGAATCCGTCCTCGCTCGATCACGACGCTGCCGCCAACGATGGGTTGCTCGCCCACACAGTCGATGACGTTCGCGTTGGTCAGCACAAGTCGGTCGTGGGTCATGGGTCTCGGCTACTTCTTTGCTGCCAGCATGTCGCGGACTCCCCGCAAGGCCAGCGCATAACCGGCGATTCCGAAGCCAGCCACGACGCTCTGGCTCACCGCGGCGGTCTGAGAGGCGGGACCGCGACGAATCGGGTTGGAGATGTGCACCTCCGTCATCGGAAACTTGACCTGCGAGATGGCCGCCACGAGAGCCGGGTAGCCGGTGCCGAACGCCGCGGGATTGAAGATCGCGGCATCGAAGCCCTGATCGTTGGCGGCGTAGAGCCTATTGACGATCTCGCCCTCGACGTTCGAGTGGAAGATCTCGATCTCCACGGCAAGCTCTTTGGCATAGCCGCGAATGCGCTCGTCGTATTCCGGCAGCGTCATCGGACCGAAGACGTCGAGCTGGACCTTGCCGCGCATATTCATGCCGGCGCCGTGGATCACCAGTATCTTGGGCATGTGTTCCTCCGTAGTGGGAATGGAGCTCTATTCTAGAGGCGCCGATCGGGCCCTAGGATCCCGTCAGCGGATCTCGGGCCAGCACAGGTCGGAACCGCCGGCCGAGACTAGAATGTCGCCAGCCGGTGGTCAACAGATGAACCGACCTGTCCACCGGCACCGCCCGCACTTCGATCCGGCCGGCTCGTATGGGTCGGCCAGTGACTTAATAGTTTCTTTCTGGGACATCCCGGGATCTACCATCTTGTCTTGTTCGTCCGTGCCGACATTTGCTCTGATCTGGAGGAACCCGAGGGAGACAGTGATGGCGGGTTCGTTGTTGATTGTGTCACGCACGAAACCGGGCACCTTCGCCTACCTGAAACTCGTCAGCGAAAGCGGAGATGTCGTGATCCTCGACCGTCGGGAATCCGATCGTCGTCAGGTCCGTAAGCAGGTCACGCCTGAGCGACGCAACGGCGAGCGACGCCGTCGCGACGTGATGTCGGACCTCCACAAAGCTGGCTGGGCTCTGGTGCGTCGGTAGAGCCGTTCCCGTTCGGCGATCGCGACTAGGCCAGCGCGGGAACAGCTGGGTGCTCCGCGCGGCGAGTTCCTCGGCGCTCGGCGGCGGCGCAGGAGCCTCGTCGCGGTCGCATCATCGCTCGCCTCCGCCGGTTGAAGTCCCTGGACATGAGGCGATCGCGGCCTCGGCGGCCTGAGCGCTCCACCCGACCGACACGAGGTTCTTGATGGCCTCTTGGTTCATCGTGCGCCGGTCCACCGAGGGATGCTCCCGCAGGGCCAAGAGGCTGGCGATCACGTACTGACCGCACTGTGTGCCCACGACGTCTCCCCGCAGCCAGATGGCGAGCCCGCCAAAGCCGCCCTTCCAGAAGGGCACGGTTTGCACGACGCCGAGATAGTCCTCTGGGGCCCACCCCCCATAGACACGAACTCGGGGATGGAGCGCATTGGCGAGCCGCTGGTGTTCCTCGAGCTCAGGAGAGAGGGCTGGGGGGGCGGCGGTCGCGCACCCGGCCGCGAGCAGCACGACGGCGAGCGCCTTATGCATGTATGTCCGTACGCGGGTCAGATTCTCGCGCAACGATGATGTGCCCTCCAGGTTGACTACTGCGCCCCCTCGCAGCGGAACACCTCGGCAGTCGTGGTGACGGATTGGTACCAGCTGGTCGAAGCCCTGGCCTCCTGCGAGTCCATGGTGACGACCGCCAGGTCGCCACCGAGCCAGGCGGCCTTCCTCTGGAGATCCGTCTCGCTGGTGTCACTCGCCATCCCGACGAACACGCAGTCGCGAGCGAGCGCGCGGTCAGTGGTGACCCGCACGCGGGCCGCGTCAGCGAGCTGCTCGCCGGGCAGCGCGGCGGTGCAGCCCGAGAGGATCAATCCGGTCAGGCAGGCCCAGGCAATGCTTCGCATCACGCGTCCTCATCAAGCGACGTGAGCGGTTGCGACGAGCGGCGGGTCGCCGGCGAGCGTGGTCCGGCGGACGTCGCGAACTTCGCGATGGTCGAAGCGCCGGGCGCGATGCATCGTCGCGCGGTTGTCCCACATGACCAGGTCGCCCGGCTGCCACGCGTGGGAGTACACGAACTCCCGCTGCGTCGCGTGCTCGGTCAGGTCGCGCAGGAACATGCGCGCCTCGGGAACGGTCCAGCCGACGATGGCCCCCGCGTGGGCCGAAAGGAAGAGCGACGGCCGGCCGGTGACCGGGTGCCGGCGCACCAGGGGGTGACGCACCGGGGCGAAGGCCGCGATCTCTTCGGGCGTGAGGTCGACGAAGCCGATCGCCTCGCGCGAGTAGACCAGGGAATGCTCGCAGATCAAGGCCGCGATCTCGGCCTTCGTGCGCGCGTCGAGCGCGTCGTAGGCGCCGCGCATATCGGCGAACTCGGTGTTGGCGCCCCACGACGGAATGATGCGGCCCGAGAGCAGCGAGTACTTGGCCGGCGCCGGTCGGAAGGAGCTGTCGGAATGCCAGAGCCGATCACCGAGCTTGAAGAACCAGACGCGATCCTCGGCCGACATGATCTTGCCGTGGCGGTCCAGGTTGGAGAAATCCGCGATGCCCGGGCCGAGGCGATGGTCCTCGCGCTTGCGGATGTGGCCGGGGCTCTTGTAGTTCTCGAGCTCGCCGAAATTGCGCGTGAACGCGATCTGCTGCTCGTCCGCGAGCGGTTGATCGCGAAAGACGAGCACGGCATACGCGTCCATCCCCGCCTCGATCGCCGCCACCTCCGCGGGGCCGATCGGCTTGGAGATGTCCAACCCCGAGACCTCTCCCGCGAACGAGCCACGCAGTGGGCAGATCGACGTAGACATGGCGGTGACTCCCTTCAGCGACGAGCGGCGGTCACAGGCTGTCGAGGCCGCTCGACCATCGCCGGCAGATATGATGCGCGATCGCGACCGGTGCCGGCAACGACGCCCGAGTTGGATCGTCGGTGCCGGCCGCGGCGCGCGCCACCATCTCGCGGATCTCGTCGCGGCGAAACCAGCGCGCCTCGGCCAGCTCCTCGGGATCGACCGTGATCTCCTCGGTCAAGGCCTCGGCGAGAAACCCCATCATCAGACTCGACGGAAAGGGCCACGGCTGCGCGGCCAGGTAGCGCACGCGCCCGCAGCGAATCCCCGACTCTTCGCGTACCTCGCGGCGCACGGCTTCCTCCAGCGTTTCGCCCGGCTCGACGAAGCCGGCGAGGCACGAGAACCGGGCGCCCGCGCGCCGCCGGTTCCGGCCGAGCAGGGCGCGATCACCGTGGATCGCGAGCATGATCACGACGGGATCGGTGCGCGGGAAGTGCGATGCGCGGCAAGCCGGGCAGCGCCGGACCCAGCCCGCCGACGCCACATCGGTCGGCGATCCACACTGGGCGCAGAAACGATGTCGCGCGTGCCAGTCGAGCAGCGCGCGAGCCTCGGCGAGGATGGCGGCCTCGCCGGTGGCGATGGCCGGCGCGAGGGCGCGCACGTCGATCAGCTCCGTGTCGATGTCGGACGCGACGCTCGTCCCCGTCGCGTCGATCGCGAAATGCGCGCGCCCGTCGCCGAGGCCGAGAAAGAGCAGCGTGGCGCCCGAGTCGATCTGGTCGCGCCACGGCCCGACCGGCTGCCAATCGAGCGCCGGCGCCCCGGTGCCGCGAGTGAAGGGCTTCAAGTCGCGCAGGGCCAGGATGCGAGTGTCCGCGTCGCCGAGCAGCTTGGCGATCCACGCGCGATCACCTCGGCGCTCGCTCGCCCGATCCAGGGGGTTCCCGGCGAAGCAGTAGATGTCTTCCATGGCGGCCACGAAGGTGCGAGCGGGCTCCGTCACTGGTCCAGCTTCACCGACCGGCCCGTCGCGGACGACCGCTCGATCGCGTCGATCAGCTTGTGCCGCCGGACGGCGAGATCGAAGTCGACGTCGAACGACCGCGCACCCCGGAGCGCGTCGGCGGCGCGCGCATACGCCTGGGCCACGTTGTACGGCTGACCGCCCGGAGTGTTCTCGGGAACGAATCTGTACCTGGCCGGCACGGCCATCGGCGCCATCGCTTCCTTGCCTTGGCCCGCGTGCATCTGGTTTGGTCCGAGGCTGAGCGCGCCATTCGCCCGGATGACCAGCGCGCCCTCCCGCCCGTAGATCTCCAGCCGGTTACCGCTGGGATTCGAGGGCACCGCGGCGACGTTGATCGACACCTCGGCGCCGCTCGCCATGCGGCCGACGACGTTGATGCTGTCCGGCGCGTCGACCGGAACCGGCTTTCCTTCGAGCGTGCGCCACTCCGGGATTCGCGTCGACACCCGCGCCGAAAGCTCGGTAAATTCTCCGAGCACCGCGCACAGCGCGTCGATGGCGTGGCCGCCGGCGATGGTCAGCGTGTTGGCGCCGTTGGCCCGCACGCCCTGCCAGATACGGCCGGGCCCACGCTGCAGCTGGGCCTGGGCCACGGTGTTGAGGTTCGCCGTGAGCACCTCGCCGATGTAGCCCTGCTGAACGAGGTCGCGCGCGTAGAGAATCGCCGGATCGCTACGTGCCTGCAGACCGACGATGGTCGGGAGCGAGCGCTGACGCGCGAGCCCGGCCATTTCTTCCGCTTCGGCCAGATTCGCACCCAGAGGCCACTCGCAGAACACGGGCTTCCCGGCCTGCAGGCCGGCCATGACCAGCTCGCGGTGACCGGGCACTCGCACACAGACGACGAGGAGGTCGACGTCCGGATGCGCGGCCATGTCGCTGAACCGGTGGAATCCTCGCGCGGCGCCGAATGCCGCCGCCGAGGCCTTGGCGGTGTCCTCGCGCGAGGTGCAGACCGCCTTCAGCTCGTAGTTGGGCAACGCCTTCAGGGCGGGGACGTGAGCATTCTGCCCCCAGCCGCTGCCCCCTTGCGTGACGGTCGCGCCCACGATGCCCACTCGAATCTTGTCCGCCATCGGAACCTCCGGGTTTTCAATTGGCCTTCCACCCAGCCGCGCGGGGTCTGGTCGCCGTGGCCTGAAGCGGAACCCCGTGGAGACGGCGCGCATTGTAGCATCCGGCGCATGTCCCGGCCCGGAGCGCCCAGGGTCGCCAACAGTTCACGAACACGTAGCGCAGCCGCAATTTCTACCGCATAGTGTCGGCGAAATGCCGCTGCGCATCGGGCTCGTGACCGACATCCATCACGGGCCGGACGTCGACGTCCGGATCGGCCATGCCGCCCCGGAGCTCCTCGCCAAGTTCACCCGCCGGATGCGCGAGGACTTCCATCCCGATCTCATCGTCGACCTGGGCGACCGGATCAACGACACCGACACCGCCACGGACAAGACGCGGCTCGCCGACGTCCGGCGGATGCTCGAGACCGTTGGCGTGCCGATCCTCTACGCGTGGGGCAATCACGATCTGATCAACGTCCCGCCGGCCGAGGCGCGCGCGATCATGGGCAAGAGGGCCGACTTCGAGTCGCTCGACCTCGCCGGCTACCACCTGGTGGTCTTGAACTCACAGGATCCGACCGTCGAGCTGATCGGCGGAGCTCTCTCGGATGCGCAGCTCGATTGGCTCGAGCGAGACCTGGCCGCCGGCGAGGCGCCCACGATCGTCTTCTGTCATCATCCGCTGGACGAGCAGGATCCCTCGCGGCACTGGTACTTCAAGGACCATCGCGACCATGCACGCGCGGGCAACCGGGAGCGTGCGCGGGCGATTCTCTCGCGCAGCCGCCGGGTCAAGGCCGTGTTCAACGGCCACATGCACCTCAATACGGTCGAGGTCATCGACGGGCTGCCCTTCGTGACCCTGATGTCGCTCGTGGACGCCGGCATCACGAACGGTCCCGCGGGATGCTGGGGCGAGCTGTCACTCGATGAGGCCGGCGCGGTCGAAGTGAAGATCCGCGGTCAGCTCTCGCTGGGCGTAGCGTTCCGTTGACGAGGAGGTTACCGATGACGATCAGGCTTCTGCTCGTGGCGTTTCTCATCGTCGGGGCGGTCCCGCCGGCCGCTGACGCCGCCGACCCCGTCACCATCGAGTATTGGCACATCAACTCGCCGACGTTCGGCGGGCCGGCCGTCAAGGAGCTCGTTCAGGTGTTCGAAGCCAAGCACCCCGGGATCAAGATCGCCGAGAAGTTCCAGCCGGGCGTGTACACGGGCCTGATGCAGCAGCTCCAGGTGTCGCTCGCGGCGAAGCGTCCACCGGCCGTCGCGCAGATCGGGTACAACCTGACGGCGTACGCGGCCGGACAGTTCCCTCACGTGCTGCTGGACAAGTATCGTCAGAGTGACCCGGCGTTCTTCAAGGGCATCCCGGACAACATCATGGCCCTCGGCAATTTGAGCGGCGGGCTGCACGGCATCCCGTTCGGCGTCAGCACCCCGGTGATGTTCTACAACCCCGATCTCTTCCGGGCGGCGGGCCTCAATCCGGATCAGCCGCCCCAGACGTGGGCCGAGATGCTGAGGACCGGGCAAACGATCAAGGAGAAGACGGGGAAGTTCGCGGTGTACCTGCAGCAGCCGAACGACGAGTGGATCGATCAAACCCTGATCTGGGGCAACGGCGGCCGTCCGCTGTCGGAGGATGGCAAGCGGGTGGGCTGGGACTCGCCGCAGGCCATCGAGGCGATGCAGATGTGGCAGGACATGGTCACCAAGACGAAGATCGCTGCGAACCTGACCTGGGAAGAAGGGCTCCAGGCGTTTCTGAGCGGACACATCGCGATGTGCCTGACCACGATCGGCCGTCAGGACCACATGCGCAAGAACGCCAGCGGTTTCCAGGTGCGGGCGGTGCCGGTACCGCGCTTCGGCAGCAAACCGCTCGCGACGGCGACCGGCGGCAACGTGCTGATGATCTTCGCGACCGACCCGGCACAGGAGAAGGCGGCGTGGGAGTGGATCAAGTTCCTGCTCTCGCCGGACGGCGCGACGATCTGGACCAAAGGCACCGGCTACCTGCCGCCGCGCGCCGAGCTGGCGACGGACCCGAAGTACCTGAAGCCGTTCTTCGACGACGCGCCGATGATGAAGGCCGCGCTGCAGACGTTCCCGTACGCGAAGCCCTGGGTCAGCTTCCCCGGCTCGCGCGGGCTCGAGATCACGAAGATCCTGATCAAGGCGCGTGAGGAAGTTCTCGAGGGCAAGCGGCCGGCCGAGCCGATCTTGAAGGAGGCGTCGCAGCAAGCCAACGCGCTCCTGGCCAGGTGACGCGGCGCCGGCGCGAGCAGCTGATCGCCTATCTGTATCTCGCGCCCGGCCTCGCGCTCACGTTGGTGTTCGTCTACTGGCCGCTCATCGCCAGCGCGACCTTGAGCTTTTACGACTGGAACCTGGTCTCGCCGACCTGGTCCGCGGTCGGCTGGGAGAACTACCGGGAGCTGGTCGGCAACCGCGCGTTCTGGCTGGCGCTGGTGAACACCGGCAAGGCGGCCGTGGCCTTCACGGCGCTGACGGTCATCGCCCCGCTGTTCCTCGCGGTCGCGGTGCTGAAAGTGTCCGGTCGCTGGCGCGACGTCTACCGGGTTCTGCTCTTCTCGCCCACGGTGATCTCGATGGCCATCGCCTGCGCGGTCTGGCTCTGGATGTTCCACCCGCTCTACGGCGTCATCAACTCCGTGCTTCGCGTCGTGGGCATCCAGGGACCCGCGTGGCTTTCCTCGGGCGACTCCGCCATCTGGGCGATCATCATCGTCACGGTGTGGAAGACCTTCGGCTTCAACTTCGTGCTCTATGTCGCAGGGCTCCTGGCGATCCCGGCCGAGATGTACGAGGCGGCGCGCGTGGACGGCGCCTCCGAGCGCCAGGTCTTCTGGCACATCACGATTCCGCTGCTGGCGCCGACGACGCTGTTCGTCCTGCTCACGACGTTCATCCTGAGTCCGCAGAACCTCTTCGTGCCGACCCAGATCCTCACGCAGGGCGGCCCCAACGAGGCCAGTAACAATCTCGGCTACCTCGTCTATCAGCTCGGGTTCGAGTACTTTCGCGTCGGGTACGCGTCGGCGGCCGCGACCTTGATCTTTCTCGTCCTCCTCGTCCTGACGGCGCTCCAGTTCTATCTGGCGGAGTCGCGCATCCACTATGGCCGGTAAGGTCCGGGCGATCCACGCGCTGCTCGTGCTGGCCTGCCTCGTCATGGTCTCGCCGATGCTCTGGATGTTCTCGACCGCATTGAAGCCGCCCGGGGAGATCTTCGCCGGTACGTTCCGCCTCTGGCCCGCGCATCCGACCCTGCAGAACTTCGTCGTGGCGATGACTCAGGTGCCGATGCTCCGACTCTTCTGGAACAGCCTTCTGGTCGCGCTCGTCGTGACCGTCGCCCAGGCGTTCACGAGCGCGCTCGCCGCCTACGCGTGCGCCATCTTCCGGTTCCAGGGCCGCGGCGTATGCTTCGGCTTCTTCCTGGCCACGATGATGGTGCCCTTCCAGGTCACGATGATTCCCAACTACCTGCTGATCGCGCGGTTCGACATGCTGAACACGTACGCGGGCCTGATCGTGCCGCAGGTGGTGACGGGGTACGGGGTCTTCATGCTCCGGCAGACGTTCAAGAATCTTCCGGGGAGCCTGGTCGAGGCGGGCATTCTCGACGGCGCGACGAGCTGGCAGATCCTGTGGCGCATCGTCGTGCCGGCGACGCGCACCGCGATCGCGGCGCTGTGCGTGCTCTTCTTCATCAACACCTGGAATCAATACCTCTGGCCGCTGCTGGTCACGACCGACAAGACCATGAAGACTCTCCCGGTCGGAATGCAGGAGTTCGTCAGCCTCGAAGGCGGAACGAACTGGGGCCCCTTGATGGCCGCCGCGTCGATGGCCATCGTGCCGGCCCTGATCGCCTACGTCATCGCACAGCGCTACGTGCTCGAGAGCTTCGTCACCGCGGGACTGAAGGAGTAAGCTCCGCATCTGGTGCACCATGCGATGACGTCCACGGACTACAAGCAGAGCTTCGGCTACAACGGCCGGCGCTCGCTCATGGCGCTCGCGGTGCGTCGCCCGCCCGCGTGCCTGCGAGGAAGGGTTGTGGCGACGCGAGAACGGCCGCCGCGCGGGTCCGCTCCCATCGCGCGATCCCGGCGGGCGGTTCGTCATCGCCGCCGCAGGAGCGGCGACGATCGAATAGAAGCACGGCGCTCGCGGCTGGCCGAGCGCGCGCGGGCGCGGTCGGAGCGCATCGACATCACCGGCGCACCGGCGGGCGCCGAGCCGATCGCGCGCTTCCTGCACGAGGAAGCGATCACCGTCGAGCAGATTCGCGAAGCCGGCATCGCCGCGCTGAGCGCGGGCGAGGCGCAGCCTAGCGGGAGCTCTGGGCGGCGGTAACGGGCTGGTCGAGGTACCGAGCGGGGAACACGGTCTTGAGGTTCGCGATCTTCGGCAGATCGTTGATCACGATGTAGGGGTGGCTCGGGTTCTTCAGCAAGAAGTCCTGGTGATAGGCCTCGGCCGGATAGAAGGCCGTCAGCCGCTCGACCTTCGTGACGATCGGGCGCCGGAACACCTTCGCGCGGTCGAGCTGGGCAATGTAGGCCTCGGCGATTCGCTGCTGTGACTCGTCGGCGTAGAAGATGGCGGAGCGGTACTGCGTGCCGGTGTCGGGACCCTGGCGGTTGAGCTGGGTCGGATCGTGCGCCACCGAAAAGTAAATCTGTAGAATCTCGCCGTAGGACAGCTCTTGGGGATCGAAGCGGATCTCGACCGACTCGGCGTGGCCGCTCGAGCCTCGACTGACCGTCTCGTAGTCGGCCGTCGCCTTCGATCCACCGGAATAGCCAGAAAGTACCTGGCGAGAGCCCCGCACGTGCTGGTAGACGCCCTGCACGCCCCAGAAGCAGCCGCCCGCAATGACCGCGGTCTGCAGCGGGCCGGCGGTCTTCGGGTTGTCGAGCGACGGCGCCGGGATGACGACCGCCTCTTCCGCCCCGAACGCGGTGGTCAGAACTTCGTAGCCCAGAACCGCCGACACCAGCGCAAAGGCGACGGCCCCAAGCCAGCGACCAGGCCGGACCATCGGGAGCGCTCCGCTACGCGGCCCGCGGGCGGGAGCCCGCGGCGTCCAGGCGGCGCTTCGCTTCGGCGTACACGTCGGCGGGGAGCGGACCTTGCCGCAAGACGTCGACGTTGTGTTGCAGGTGCGCCGGGTTGATCGTCCCCACGATGTTCGTGTGCAGGTCCGGGTGCGTGAACGTGAAGCGCAGGATGAACTCCATCGGCGTCAAGCCGCCGAGGAGATCACGCAGGTCGATCTTCTGCCAGCGCTCCCACTGCACGCCCTCATGTTTGCCCTCGGTCGGCGCGCCCTTGGCGGCGCCGCCGCGAATCACGATGCCGGACCCCGCCTTCGCGGCCGCCGCGATGATCGACTCGTGCTCGCGCTCGACCGCGGAGTAAGGGATCTGGAAGACGTCGAAGACCCCCATGGCGATGTGGTCGACGATGTGCGGCAGGGTGCCGGACATGCCGACGAACCGTGTCGCGCCGGTGCGCTTGAGCTCCAGCGCCGTCTCCAGCGCGCCGTGCTGCTCCAGGGTTTGCCGCGACGGCGAGATGTGGAATTGCAGGACGTCGAGATGATCGGTGCGCATGCGCGCGAGGCTCTGCTCGACGCCCTTCAGGATATTGTCGCGGGTGAAGACGTGCGGACTCGTCTGGCCGCGCGGAGCGGGCGGCGCCCCGACGAGACAGCCGCACTTGCTCGCCAGGTAGTACTCGGCCCGCCGGTCGCCGATGTAGCGGCCGATGCGCTCCTCGCTGACGCCGTAGTCGATCGACGTGTCGATATAGTTGATCCCGCTGTCGAGCACGGCGTGGAGAATCGTCTCGGCCTGCTGGTCGGTCACGTCGCGCCCGCGCGGGGCGCCACGGAGCTCCATGGCTCCATAGCCCAGCATGGTGACCTGCAGGCCTGTCCGTCCGAGCTGGCGTGTCGGTAGCTGGTTCATCGCCTCGGACGATAGGGTATCACCGCGTGGTCGGCCGGATCTTCTCTCGGTAGAGTCGGACCGCCTCTCGGATCAGCCGCTCGGCATTTGCACGGCCGTGCATGTCGCCGACGCTCACGGCCTTGTGCTCGAGGACCTTGTAGTCGAGGAAAAACCGCTCGAGCTCTCGCAGGCGATGAGGCGACAGCTCGGAGATGTCGCGATAGTGCGCATACTCGGGATCGTCCGCATGAATCGCGATGATCTTGTCGTCGGGGCCCTTGTCGTCGACCATCGTCATGGCGCCGATCGCCTTCGCGCGCATGATGCACAGCGGGACGACCGGCTCCTGTCCGAGCACCAGGATGTCGAGCGGGTCCCCGTCGAGGCAATAGGTCTGCGGCAGGAAGCCATAGTTCGCCGGATAGTGAACCGCGCTGTAGAGGACCCGGTCCACCCGGAGGAGTCCCGTGTGCTTGTCGAGCTCGTACTTCACCTTCGAGCCCTTCGGGATCTCGATGACGGCCAGGAACCCATTCTCGATGGCGTCGCCGAGCTCCACGTCGTGCCAGGGATGCATGGATCCGTTTGGGTGGTCAGGACACGAGACCGGTCGCGTGACCGACGGCCGTCTTCTCCCCGTGCTGGTTCTCGACCCAGACTTCGACGACCACGCGTGTGGCGCCGTTGTCCGGCTGCTTGTCCTTGATGATCCCGTGCACGCTGAGGCGGTCGCCGGCGTAGACGGGCTTGATGAACGCCATCGACATAGTGCCGCCCCTGGCGAAGCCTGGGCCGAGGAAGTTGACCATCATCTGAGACACGTAAGCCGTCGACATCATCCCCTGGGCCAGACAGGCGCGGAAGCCCTTCTGACGCGCCCACGCTTCGTCGCTGTGGATTGAGCGCGGCTTGACGCCGGAGTACACGTCGATCCGGCGCTGCGAGACCTCTTTCGCGAGCGAAGGGAGGATCCGCCCGATCGTGATGTCGGTCTCAACGCGCGTGGCCATGGGGCGCCTCCGGCTCGGGGATGATCATCTGGGTGAACTGCCCGCGCACGAGCGCCCGACCGGTCTCGTCTTCGGTGACGTACTCGGTCACCATGTAGGGCTTTCCCCGGCGCTCGTACTTGTCGATCACCTTGCCGCGCGTTCGGACGCGCATCCCGAGCCGGATCGGCTCCAGGAAGCTGAATTCCATCCGGGCGTGCAGCCCGGCGTGCACGATGTACCTGCTGTGCCGCAGGTGCAGCGCCTGATTGGCCATCAACGTGGGCGGCGCGGTCTGCTCGGCCAGCCAGGGATGATCGTCCTCGACGGCGAAGCCGTGCGCCTCGATGTCCTCGGGGATGACGAGATGGTCGTCGGAGACGAACTCCTCGCCGACCTTCAGCGAATCGAGGGTGAGCTTCTTGAACTCGGTGAGGGCTCGGGGTCCAGCCATACCTGACCTCCCACGCCGGAATTGCGCGTAGCATAGCACCCGGGTTTGGCAGGGTCCTGCCGACACGGGAGCGACGCGAGGGGCTCGAGTATGTTAAGGAGGCGTCAATGGCCAATAGAGACAACCCCCACTGGGTAGGCACCTGGACGGCCACCCCCGCCCCCGGCGAAGGCGCCGCCTTCAGTAACCACACCCTGCGGATGATGCCGCGGGTCAGCATCGGCGGCCGCGTCCTGCGCGTGCGCATCTCGAATGCCTACGGCACGCGCCCGCTGGCGGTCGGCGCCGCGTTCGCGGGCCGGCGTAGCGCGGGGCCGGCCGTCGTCGCAGGCTCCAACCGGCGGCTCACCTTCGGCGGTGAGACCAGCGCGACGATCGCCGCCGGCGCGCTGATCGTCAGCGATCCGGTCGAGCTCGAGGTCGCGCCGCTGTCGGACCTTGCCGTCAGCGTGCACCTGCCGGGAGATCTGCCAGCGAGCTTCGGGATCACCGGACGCTATGCCCGGCAGACGAACTACGTCTCACCGCCCGGGGATTTCGCCGCGGAAGACGTCTTGCCGGTCGGGCGACTCACCGACGACTGGTACTTCGTCTGCGGCGTCGACGTCGTCGCGCCGGGGGAGACGGGCGCCGTCGTCGCGGTCGGCGATTCGCTGACCGACGCCAACATCTCCACCCACGACGGCCATCACAGCTGGCCCTCGCAGCTGGCGCGCCGGCTGATGGCGCGGACGAGCGGCCGGCCGATGGCGGTCATGAATCAGGGACTCGGCGGCAACCGCATCCTGCACGACATCCGAGGCGACAGCGGTCTGCGCCGCTTCGACCGGGACGTGCTGGCGCAGCCGGGCGCCACCCACGCCATCGTCATGCTCGGCACGAACGATCTGCGGAATCGGCCGGGCAAGCCCGAAGAGGAAGTCACCGCGCCGCAGATGATCGCCGGGCTCAAGCAGTTCGCGGTGCGCGGCCGGGCCCGCGGGATCACGGTCGTCGGCGCCACGCTCACGCCGTTCGAGAACGAGACGTTCCTGCCCGGCGCCTGGAACCCGAGGCGCGAAGCGGTGCGCCAGGCCGTCAACGAATGGCTGCGCAAAGCCGAAGGCTTCGACGCCATCGTCGACTTCGACCGGGCGTTGCGCGATCCCGACCACCCGACCCGGATGCTCCCGATCTACGACTGCGGCGATCACCTCCACCCGAGCGATCTCGGCTATCGTGCGATGGGTGACGCGATCGATCTGTCGCTGTTCGACTAGGCGGCCGGTCGCGAAAGGAAGAGACAGCGCATGATCACCACGTTCGACAGCCTGTACGCCGGCCACGTCGACATGGACGACATCGGCTACGGCGGCACCGCCGTGAACAGCCGCGTGTTTCCGAACGAGCACCTGGTCACCACCTTCGCCAAGGCGCGCAGCCTGGCGCGCCTGCTCGATCGCTGCGGCTACGACACCTTCTGGCTCGCCGAGCACCATTTCCAGCGCGAAGGCTACGAATGCATCCCGAACGTCCTGATGATGGCGCTCGATCTGGCCCACCAGACCGAGCGGCTCAAGATCGGGTGCGGCTTCAACATCGCGCCGATGTGGCATCCGCTCCGGCTCGCCGAAGACTTCGCCATGGTGGACGTGCTCACCGGCGGCCGGGTGCGCTTCGGCGTCGGACGCGGCTATCACACGCGCGAGGTGGACACGTTCGGCGCCCCGCTGCTCGACCAGGCCGCCAACCGGGAGCTGTTCGAGGAGCAGGTCGAGATCATCTTCAAGGCGTTCAACGCCGCTGCGTTCTCGCACGAAGGCAAGCACTACACCATTCCGGCCCGCGTCCCGTATCGCGGCTACGACTTGAAGGACCTCACCCTGGTGCCGCGGCCGGTGCACCCCGTGGAGTGCTGGCAGCCCATCCAGAGCGCGACGGCGCGCGGCCTCGACTTCATGGCGAAGCACGGGATCAAGGGACTGATCGGTGGCGGTGTGGCCGAGGGCGGCGCCATGCGTGCCGTCGTCGAGGCCTATCGCGACGCCCAGCGCCGGGCCGGGCGGGAGACCGCGCTGGGCGAGGGCCTCTGCATCGGGTTCCACTTCCAGCTGGCCGCGACGAAAGAGGACGCGATCAAGGCCGCCGCGGGCTACTTCGAAGAGAACCTCAAGATGTTCGGGCCGCTGCGTCTGGTGCGCTCGATGTCCGAGACGCAAATCGACGCGATGGCCGATCCGAAGCGAGCGCCGTACGCCGGCCTTCCGACGATCGAGGAAGCGGCGGCGCAGGGGGCCTACCTCTGCGGTCCGCCCGCGCAGATCATCGACACCCTCAAGCGGCTGGAGCAGGACTATCCCGGCCTCGAGCGCGTGTCGGTTAGCCATCCCATGGGTGCGCCGGAGTCGGTGATGCTCGAGCAGCTCGAGTGGTTTGCTGCCGAGGTCATGCCGGCGTTCACCGGGCGGGCGCGCTAGAGACCTGCGGCACATGTCCGACCTGCTTCGTCCCGACGCGGCGAGCGCGCTCGAGGCCTGGCGCCAGCGTGTGAGCGCGAATCGCGCGCAGGCCGAGCGCCTCCGCGAAGGCACGCCGCCGCGCGACTTCTATGCCGCCGTGGCCCCCGACTTCCGCGCCGATCCGCGCCGCACGAATGAGCCCGCGCTCGACGTGCTGCGCGCGCTGGTGCAGCCGGGCGAGACGTGGATCGACGTCGGCGCCGGGGGCGGGCGATACGCGTTGCCCCTGGCCCTGCTGGCCAAGCAGGTCATCGCCGTCGAGCCTTCGGAGGGCATGCGCAACGTGCTCCAGGCCGGCATGGCCGAGCACGGGATCTCGAACATCGAGATCGTTCCGTCCCGATTTCCGATGCACGGCGCCCCGACGGCGGACGTGGCGCTCATGTCGCACATCGGCTACGACATCGAGGAGATCGGCCCCTTTCTCGACGCGGTCGAGGCCTCAGCGCGTCAGCTCTGCGTGGCCGTGCTCGTGTCGCCGTCGCC
>CAYVHH010000315.1:0-5832 GCA_964450175.1 uncultured bacterium
GCCGTCGGCGCCCTGGCTGGCGAGGCGCTGAGCCTGCCCGAAGAGGCTCCGCGTTCGCCGCGCGAGCGTGGAAGGATACTCGTCGAGCACCCTCCGTCGGCCCAGCACGAGCGCCGTGGCCGGTGTCGGCGCCTCCACCCGGTAGTGAGCAAGGATCTGTCGCCGCTCGCTGTAGAACTCGAGCCGCCACCTCACTCAGACCTCCCGCGCTCGCCTGCCAAGCTGTCCCAGCCTCCCGCGCGGCACGGAGCATATCAGAGTTCGACGACGGGTCTGCTCATAATTTATATGTGAGATATATGATATATATGTTTGGAGGAGGAGAGCGGCCCAATGTTCGAGAGCGAGACGCGGGTTCTCATCATCCTGCCCCGTGAGCTGGTCGATCGCGCGCGAGGTCTCGCCGGCCGGGCGACGATATCCATGAAGCTGCCCGTGAGTCTGCAGATCGTGATCAGAGCGCTGATCGAGGAGGGCTTGAAGCGGCCGACGAATCCCGACCTCCTGGCCAATGTCGGCCGTCAGGCCGAGACGGTCCGCCGGATTCGAAGCGAGGCGGGTCGCCGGCCGAGGGCGCCGGAACGGCCTCACAGCCGGGCGAGTCGGCAGCGATCGAGGTCAGGCGCATGACCCCGGTGTGGGTCGTGCCCTGCGTCACCATCGCGCTGACGCAGGTCGCCGTCATCACGACGTCCATCTACCTGCACCGGGCGCTGGCGCATCGGTCGCTGCATCTGCACCCGATCGCCGACATGGCGTTCCGGGTCGCATTGTGGTTGACGACGGGACAATCCCGGCGGCAGTGGGTAGCCGTTCATCGCAAACACCACACCTTCACCGATCGTCCGGGAGACCCGCACAGCCCGCGTCTGCTCGGCTTCTGGCGCGTCCAGCTCTTCAACGTCGCCTACTACATGCGGGAGGCGAGAAACGCCCAGACCCTGGAAGCATTCGCGCCGGATCTCCGGCCGGATCGGCTCGATCGCCTGTTTTTCTCGCGTGGATTCCTCGGCATCGGGATCGGACTGAGTCTGCTCTGTATGCTCATCGGGCTCTGGTCCGGCCTCATCGCCGGGCTCTTGCACGCGGGTCTCTATGTCTTCGTGCTGGCGCCGCTCATCAATGCCCTCGGCCACTGGCGCGGTACCAAGAACTTCGACAATACCGCCTACAACTGGGGGCTCCTGTCCTGGATTACTGGGGGCGAGAGTCTTCACAACAACCATCACGCCCACCCGCGCTCGGCGAAATTCAGCCTGCGTCGATCTGAGTTCGATCCCTCATGGCCGATCATCCGGTCGCTGGCGGCGGCGGGCCTGCTCGTCATCTCGGGGCCGCCGGTCGCTTTGGCCCGCGTCACCGCGGGCCGAGGGACGCCGTGAGCGTCGTCGCCGTTTCGACCCTATCCGCATCGGGCCGCTGCGATTGATCGAACGGGCGGCGATGGCGCCAGAGCCCAGCACTCCGGATTTCCTGTGGCCCGACTTCGATCGGTGGCAAGCGGCCTTTGCCGCCGCCCGAATCTTTCCACCGCGATGGGAGGGCCTCCACCGAGCCCCTCCCGCCGATACGCCTGAAGCGGACGCGTACCGCCTGCGCAAACTCGGTCTGCTTGCCGAGTGGCAGGATATGCTGGCCCGCCGGTCCACCACGCGCGCGCACTTCGCCCGTCAAGGCATCCGAGCGCGAGTCGCGCGCCAGGACATGCGCCTGCCGTGCCCCGCCTGCGACCCCTTCAATACCCGCGAGGTGGGAGCCCAGCTCGAGGCGATACCGCCGTTTCATCCGGGCTGCCGCTGCGTGCTCTTGGCGATACCGATGGCGCGCGTCAGCAGACGCCGAAAATCGTACGAGCGCCCGCGACGACTCGAGTGAGCACGAACAGGATGGGTTCGAGTCGTCGTTCGCCGGGCCTCCTCGCCCCGCGCTAGAATCGACTCGTTCGCGCCGTCCGCGCCGCATGACTTATATACGATGTATCTTTTATATAATTTATGGTACTATCTGACTTGCCTGACGTTGTCCCTCCCGGTGTACCGTGTTTCGCCAGGCCATGACTCCAGCGCCCCTCCACGTGCCTCTGGAGCGCATGAACTCAGAGCGTGGAAGCAGCAAAGGAGACGTCCCATGGCACAAAAGCTTTTCATCGGCGGTCTCGCATTCTCCACATCGACGGAGCGGCTTCGCGAGGTGTTCGCGGCGGCCGGCCAGGTCGAATCGGCGGCCGTCGTGACCGATCGTGACACCGGTCGCTCGCGCGGCTTCGGCTTCGTCGAGATGGCGACGGCGGAAGAGGCCGACAAGGCGATCGCGCAGTTCCACGGCAAGGACCTCGACGGCCGGCAATTGAAGGTGGAGAAGGCCTCGCCCGGTGGCGCCCGTAGCGGCGGTGGCGGAAGCTCACGCGGCTTCGGTGCATCTTCACGCGGCGGGCGCTGGTAGCGCGCGGCTCGGCGGCAACGCCTCGGGCCGTACGAAGAAGTCTTACTTCGACAACCGAAGAGGTGTCACATGAACCTGCAACTGCCGTGGTTCAAACCCGCTGCGTGGGGTGTGGTCGTCGGCGCCATCGCAACCATGATCGTCGGCTTCACCTGGTTGGGCTGGACCCTTGGCAGCACCGCGGAGCGGATGGCGGCCGAACGCACCAACGCGGCCGTCGTCGTCGCGCTCACCCCGTCGTGCGTCACGAGATTCATGCAGCAACCGGGTGCGGCCGCAAAGCTTGCGGAGTTTCAGAAGATCGAGTCGTGGAAGCAGCGGGAGTTCATCGAAGCCGGGGGATGGGCCACTCCGGGAGGGGACAAGACGCCTAATACGGGGCTCGCGAACGCATGCGCCGAGGAGCTTGCGAAGACCAAGGCATAGCGTCAGGATGGGAGTCTATGGCCACCCACTCGAAAACCAATAAGGCTGTCCAACGACTCCGACGACTCGCGAGACGACGGCGCGTAGCCGAGTTGAAAGCGGCTCGCCGTGGTGGGTCCCCGCCCTCTTCCGGCGGGCTCCCTCAACGCCGCGTCGTCCGCTGATTGTCGAGCCGCCTTCGACTCGACCGAACCTGTACCGCGTCATCGGGCGCGTCCTGCAGCTCGCCTCCTCGAGAGCCAGGATCCGCCCGAGACGATGCTGGCGCCCATGACGACTCATGTCATGTCTGATCGGCTCGAGGAATCCAGGAGGCCGAAATGGACCGAGGAGCAGCGATGCTGGCCGTTGTCATGGAAATCTACGAAGGCGGCAAGGACCTGATCCCGGACTGGGAGCTGAAGGACCAGGCGGAAAGCGCGCTGGCGTCCGGCGGCACCGAGGGCCTCAGGCGTTTTTACGACGCGTGTCTGGCTCGTTCGAGTCTCCAGATCAAAACAACCCTTGAACGCGATCGACGAAAGACTCTGCAATCGGAGCGCAATCGCTTCATGTCGATCTATCTGGGTGCCGCCCGATGACTCCGAAATGACGATCCGGGCCCAGCGGATGTGCATCCTGTAGCTCGTCCATCTCGACGTCGTTCGCCCCTAGTCGGGGCTTCCACACCACGACTCGTCGTTCACCACCTTTCAGGCAATTGATCCGCGCGCAAGCCGCCTGCGGCCGCCTCGCCGTTGGAGGCCGCCGGGCAAGGCATTTCGGGGATTGATCAGGCACAACGCCCGATCGCTCGCGCGTACCTACAGCGCGTGCGCGTGCCCGACGCACAGATTCGGAGCGTCCTGGGCGGTCCGTAACACCGGCACCGCCCGATAGCTCGCCGGCCAGTTCGCCTGTCCGCTACTGCCTCGGAATCCACGAAGACAATGCAAGGCACCGAAATCGCGGCCGTGTCCCGGGCGCAAAGTCTCGGTATCTCGCTCGGCGGAGATTCTTCGGAGAGAGTCCGAAGGCCCTCGGGTGCACCTGGTTCTCGCGCTCTTCCTCGTTGGCACTGTTGTTGCCGGTTCTTTGGGTCGCAGGCGGCAGGACAGCCAGCATGGTTGTCAGGCGTGGACTGCAAAGACTCTCAGCTTCGCGGAGGAGGACC
The DNA here is from genome assembly GCA_964450175.1 of uncultured bacterium. GTDB lineage: Bacteria > Methylomirabilota > Methylomirabilia > Rokubacteriales > CSP1-6 > AR31. The sequence continues at coordinate 4,022 of CAYVHH010000315.1, forward strand.
GGGTGATGAACAGGACTCGGCGGACGCTCGGTGTCAGTGCCTTCGTCGTGCTCGCAGTGCTGGGTACTGGCTGGGCTCTCGAGAAGGCGTCCAGCAGCTCTCACAGGCAAGGTGGGGCCGCAGTCAGCGAGCCGGGGACGGCGAGCGACGCGGTCCCTATGCCTGCCTGGCGAGAGCCCCTGGACGTGCAGCCGGCCGCGACCGACTCGAGCCCGGAGTACGACCGGTCTGATCTCATTCTCAGCCAGGGGTAGGCGGCCGCCCGAGGACCTCGGGAGCGGGCAGCGATCCTGCGATCAGGCCGTCGCCGCCCGCTTCCGAGGCCACCGGCTCACCTACGTCAGGCTGTGACGGGTGCGTGCGCCTTGAGGAAGCGTCGCGCGTGCTCCACGACCTCGTCGATGTGCTCCGGTGAGTCTTTCCACGGGTAGATGGTCACCTCGGCTTTCGGGGCGAGGCTGGCCACCTCCATCGCGACCTTGTACGGGTGCGCGGGCACGTCGTCCGGCGCGATCAAGAGCGGCGTCTTGATGGAGCGCACGAAATCGCGCGACACGGTGAACACGAAGTCGGCGCGCTTGGTGTACATGCTGGTGAGGAAGTTGTGGACCATGTCCATCGTGAGATCGGGGCGCTTCGCACACAGCGGCGGCCCCCAGCCCTTGATGTTGTTCTGATAGAAGAGATCCGGGATCTCCGGCCTGAAACCGCTCGGCTGCATCATCGCAGCCGCAACGACGCGCTCCGGAGCCCGGCGAATGAGGTTGTGAATCATCGGCCCGCCGATACAGAAGCCCATGACCAAAAACTCGCGGATGCCGAGATGGTCCATCAGGCCAAGCTGGTCGTCGGTGTAAGCGTCCCACGGGCGATCGATCTCGAGCGGGCCGCTCGATCGACCGGGGTTGGCGTTGCGCAGGTCCGCGCAGATGCACCGGAAGTCGTCCTTGTACCTCTCCATCGGATTGAAGGGCGAGGCCGTCTGCCAGGATGAGAGAGCAGAATTGAGCCCGCCGCCCGGAATGAGCAGCAGGGGGAAGCCGGAACCGACCTCGTGATAGTGGATGCGGACGGCGCCTCGTTCGTAGAACGGCATAGCGATTCTCCTCTCTCAGTGAGTCGCTGGTCTGGCGGAGAGCTCGGAGTTTGCCCTGCCCCGCCCCGCCGGGCGCCACAATCGCGCCCCCGGCCGCTGAAGTCAAGCGCGCGGTCGAGCGAGATCGGAATCCGAAATGGCCGTCGACGCCGAGCGTGTCGACGGTGACTTCCACCGTCGCGTCCCCGGTCGTATGCTGATGGTGCTCGGAGAGGAGGAGAGAACCTTGACAGCGATCGACCGGTTGAACGAGCTCCTCGAGGCAGAGCGGGCGGGAGTCGACACGCTGTCTCGCCTGTTCCCCGAGGCCCGAAGCGCCGAGATGCAGAAGCTCTTCGAGGGGGTCAGAGACGACGAGGCGTGGTCCTGCGCCGGGCTCGTCCGCTCGATCAAGACGCTGGGCGGGATCATCTCGGAGAAGAAGGGAGACTTCGCGGAGAAGGTGATGAGCGAGCCCACTCTCGCCGCCCGGCTTCGGTTGCTCAACCGGGGGCAAGGATGGGTCGTCAAACGACTGGATCGTCTCCTCGCCGAGACCCTCCCTGCTTCAGTCGGCGGGTTTCTCGAAGAGATGAAGACACGCCACGTCACCAACATCGAGGCGTGCCAGCGGTTGGCGGCGTCTCTCCGGGCGGCATGAACGCCGACGACGTGAAATCGTGGAGGAAGTCCGAGCGCGCCCGGCTGATCGCGGCGCGTGAGAATCTCGACACGG
>CAYVHH010000316.1:0-20934 GCA_964450175.1 uncultured bacterium
CGCCGCTATCAGCCGCACACCGTCTTCGTGCACGATCCCTACCGCATCCGCGGATTCCAGCACCGCGACCATCGCAAAGCCGGCATCACGGCGACCGACGCCGTCTATCCGTTTGCCCGCGATCATCTGCATTTCCCGGAGCAGATCACGCGGGACGGGCTCGAGCCTCACAAGGTGCGCGAGCTCTGGTACTGGGGAGCCGACGAGCCCGACATCATCGTCGATGTCACCGAGTCGATCGATCTGCAGATCGCCGGATTGATTCGTCACGAGAGCCAGGTGCCCGGCTTCAACGTGCCGGAGGGGCACACGATCGGCGACCGCGTGAAGAAGAACGCCGCTGAGCACGCGGAGGGTTACGGGTTCCAGTACGGCGCAGTTTTCCGACGCCTCGTCGCACGGAGGTAGCCACCAATGCCAAGCACGATCGCCCCGGCCGCACTCAAGAGCCTGCTCGAGGGCAAGGAGCCGTTCGCCCTGATCGACGTCAGGGAAGCCGGCGAGTACAACAGCAGCCACATCCCCGGCGCGAGCTTGATCGCGCGGCGGCAGCTCGAGACCCTGGTGCCGCCGGCCGTGCCGTTCAAGGGAACGCCGATCGTCGTGTGCGACGACGACGGCCGGCGCGCGCGGCTCGCGGCGGGCACCCTCGAGCGCCTGGGCTATCGCCAGGTGTCGGTGCTCGACGGCGGGATCAACCGCTGGGTGACCGACGGACTCGAGACCGAGTGGGGGATGAACGTCCCCAGCAAGGACTTCGGCGAGAAGGTCGAGGTGGTGCACCACGTGCCGGAGGTCGAGTGCAAGGACCTCGCGGCGCGCATCCAGAAGGGCGAGAAGTTCGTCATCCTCGATTCGCGCACGCCCGAAGAGTTCCGGCGCTTCTGCATCCCGGGCGGCCGCAGCGTGCCCGGGGGCGAGCTGGCCCTGCGCATCACCGACATCGCCAAGAACATCGATCCCGACACGACGATCATCGTGAACTGCGCCGGCCGCACGCGCAGCATCATCGGCGCGCGCGTGCTGCAGCGCATGGGGATCCCCCGGGTGTTCGGCCTGAAGAACGGGACGTCGGGATGGGTGCTCGCCGGGCACAAGCTCGAGACCGGCGCCGATCGCGTACAGCTGCCCGAGCCGTCGGCGGCGGGTATCGCGGCCGCTGAAGCCTACGCCGTGAAGCTGGCGGCGGAAGACGGCGTTCGGTATCTCGATATTCCGGCCTTGAAGAGCGTGATGGCCCGTCGCGACCAGGCGACGATCTATTTCGTCGACGTGCGCACCTCCGAGGAGTACGCCGCCGGCCACATCCCGGGCTTCCGCTGGTTCCCCGGGGGCCAGGCCGTGCAGCGCTCCGACGATCTCGCGGTCGTGAAGAACTGCCAGATCGTGTTCGCGTGCGACCGGAAGGCGCGCGCCACCTTGATCGCGTCGTGGTATCGACAGATGGGATTCCGCGAGGTGTTCGCCGTCGACGGCGGCACCGGCGCGTGGACGGCGAGCGGCGGCGCGCTCGAGACGGGGATGCCGGAGGAGATTCCCGCCGGCTATCAGGAGGCCCGCGCGAAGGTGAAGGCGATCTCGCCGCGCGATCTGCAGGCCGCCCCACCGGCGGCCGTGATCTTCGTCGATACGAGCCAGGAGTTCTCGCGTGGCCACGTACCCGGCGCCCGCTGGGTGCCTCGGGGGTGGATGGAGCTCTGGATCGGCGACGTCGTGCCGTCGAAGACCGCGTCGGTCGTGGTGACCTGCGCCGACGGCCGCGGCTCGGCGCTCGCGGCGGTCACACTCGGAGAGCTCGGCTACCAGAACGTGTCGGTGCTCGACGGCGGCATGGCCGCCTGGCAGAAGGCCGGCCTGCCGATCGAGAAGGGGCTCGCCGGCGTGATGGCGCCGCCCACCGACGTCGTGCCGGCGGGACCGGATCGGAACTACGCCGACATGCAGAACTACCTCAGGTGGGAAGAGGCGCTCGGGCACAAGTACGCGCCGGGGCAGCCGGCGTAGCGAGCGGGATCACGGTCGGCACCGTCCGGCTCTACCTCGACTCCGACCACGGCTTCGAGGCCGAGGCGCGCGTGGTCGCGGTGAGGGATCGGGCGCTCGCGTTCGACCGCACCTGCTTCTATCCCGGCGGCGGCGGCCAGCCGCCCGACGACGGAACGGTGCGGGTCGGTGACGGCGAGCCGCTCGAGATCGTCTCCGCATACACCGACACCGACGAGATCGTCTGGCACGCCACCGCGTCGTCGCTGTCGCCAGATCTCGTCGGCCGGCCCGCCAGGCTCGCGGTGAACCGGGCCCGCCGGCTCGCGCTCACGCGCTATCACACGGTGTTGCACGTCCTCAACACGATCGTGCTCCGTGACTATGGGGGCTGGATCACCGGCGTGCAGATCGGCGTCGATCAATCGCGGATCGACTTCAAGCTGGATGCGCTGTCCGCCGCGCGGTGCGCGGAGCTCGAGGGCAAGGTCAACGCGGTGCTCGCCGGCCACCATGTGGTGAGGGCGTACGACATCGCCGAAGACGAGTTCCGCGCCCGCGGTGACCTGCTCCGAACGCTCGACGCCCGGCCGCCGATCTCCAACGGTCGGGTCCGCGTCGTCGAGATCGCGGACTTCGATGCGCAGGCGTGCGGCGGCACGCACGTCGCCACGACGGCGGACGTCGGACGCTTCGCGATCGTCCGGACCGAGAACAAGGGCAAGATCAACAAACGACTCTATGTCCGGCTCGACGACCCCGAGTCGCGGGCCGAGGGGAGGTCGCGATGGCTGTCGAGTTCGGCGTTCTGATCCCGACGCGCGAGGCCGTCATGTCCGGCCATCCGGAGACGGCGCCGCTGCTGACGATGGCCGAGCGCGCCGAGGCCGCGGGCTTCGACTCCGTCTGGATCGGCGACTCGCTGATCGCGCGGCCGCGTCACGAGCCGCTGACCTTGATGGCCGCGATCGCCGGCCGCACGCGGCGCGTGCGCCTGGGTACCGGCGTGCTCCTGCCGGCGCTGCGCAATCCGGTCGTGCTGGCGCACATCGTCGGCACGCTCGATCGAGCCGCGGAGGGCCGCGTCATCCTGGGCGTCGGCTTCGCCGCGGACAATCCGTCGATCCGAAAAGAGTTCGCCGCCGCCGGCGTGCCGTTCGAGCGCCGGATCGGCCGATTCCTGGAGACGATCGAGATCTGTCAGGCCCTCTGGCGCCGGGACCACGTGAGCTTCTCGGGCAAGCACTTCACGCTCGACGACGTCACGATGGAGCCCAAGCCGCACCGCCCGGGCGGTCCGCCGATCTGGATCGGCGGCAGCGGTCCGACGGCCCTGCGCGAGGCCGCGCGCTTCGACGCGTGGTTCCCGACGGGGCCGAGCGTGGAATTCTTCGCCGAGCACTTTCCGGGCGTGCAGAAGGCGGCCCGCGCCGCGGGGCGCTCGGCCGACGCGGTGGCCGGCGCGGCGTACGTCACCCTCGCGCTCGACGCGAATCGCGCCGCCGCCGAGCAGCGGCTCAACACGTTTCTCGAGACGTACTACGCGGCGCCGGCGCGCACGATCCTGGCCCGCCAGGCGGCGTACGCGGGGCCGATCGAGGGCTGCGCGGAGTGGCTCCAGCGCTGGATCGACGCCGGCGCGCGTCACTTCACCTTGCGTTTCGCCGGCGGTGATCAGCTCGCGCAGGTGGACGAGGCGGCGTCGAAGCTTCTGCCGCGGCTCGAGCGCCGCTAGCCCGAGATGGCCGGCGCCGCGCCGGCACGCGCGACCTACGCGAGCTCGACCTCGGCACTCATCGCGATCGTGCCTTCGGGTGTGACGGCCCAGAGCTCGCAGCCGCGGCCGCTCGCCGGCCGTCCGCGGAGCTCGAACGGCGCGGTGTCGAACAAGGGCGCCCGCGCCTGAGTCGCGTAGGACGCGATCCGCTTGCCGGGATTCTGATCGCGCGCGAAGTCGATGAGCAGGGTCGTCGTCAGTGGCCCGTGCACGACGAGACCGGGATAGCCCTCCACGTCCATGGCCCACGTCCGGTCATAGTGGATCCGATGGCTGTTGAAGGTCAGCGCCGAAAAGCGAAAGAGCAGAACCGGATCGGGCGTGATGCTGCGCCGCCAGGGCGCGTCGCTCGGCGGCGAGTCGCGCCGCGGGGCTTGATTGCGCTCGCCCGCCTTGACCTCTTCCCGAAACACCGTCCGGCGCTCGTCCTCGAGCGCCAGACCGTTGGGGCCGTACACGCGGCTGGTGATGGTGGCGAAGACGAGCGTTCCGGTCCCACCCTGCTTCACCGAGATGTCGGCCAGCCGGGTCTCGCGCCGCAAGGTCTCGCCGACGCGCACCGGGGCGTGGAACCGTACGCGCTCGCCCGCGAACATCCGACGGGGCAGCGCCAGCGGTGGAACGACGCCGGTGTCCCGCGGGCTCCCGTCGGGCCGCAGCGCGTCCGACGCGACCCTCGGCAGGAAGTAGAGGCCGAGCCAGGCCGGCGGCAGCGCGTCGCCGTCGCGGAATTCCGGCTCGGGGCGTCCAAGCGCCAGCCGCAGGAAGTTCGCGGGACCGGCGTGGATCACGTCGGTCGCGGTCTGGCTGCGCCCGATGTGCGTTCGAAGATCGTCGAGGTCCAGTGTCGTCGTCATGGCTCGCTCGTGTTCCTCAGTCGCGGAAGCGCTCGATCATCGTCTTGCCGTAGCGCAGCACGTCGTCGGGCGTTCTCACCTGTGCCGGAAGCCCGGCGGCCCCACTGACCGGCACGGCCACGCGCTTCACCCCGCGCCGGGCCAGGGCTTCGATCTCGGCGGGCTCGGTCGGGGCCGAGACCGTGATCTCGATGTCGTCGGGATTGCGCCCCGCTTCGCCGGCGGCCCGCCGCATCTCGTCCAGAAGCTCGGGCGCCGCGCCGCGCGCCGGGAAATACCCATCGCCCAGCCGTCCGGCCCTGCGCGCGGCGGCGCGCGTGTCGCCGCCGACGATGATCGGAACCCGGCCGTCGGCGGGCCGGGGCCGGCAAAAGACGTCGCGGAACGAGACGAAGCGTCCCGAGAAGCTCGCGCGCTCCTGGCTCCAGAGGGCGCGCATGGCCGCGACGTACTCGTCGGTGCGCGGCCCGCGATCCTCGAACGGCACGCCCAGGGTCGCGAACTCCTCGGCCAGCCAGCCCACACCGATGCCCAGGAGCGCGCGGCGCCCGCCAGCGAGGTGATCGAGCGTGGCGACGGCCTTGGCGGTGACGACCGGATTGCGCTGCGGCAGGATCAGGATCGCCGTGCCGAGCTTGAGCGTGCGTGTGGCGGACGCGATGTACGCGAGCCAGATCAGCGGATCCGGGATCGGAAAGTCCTCGAGCCCTGCGCCCATGCGGCCCGTGTCCGAGTAGGGGTAGCGCGACTGATAGCCGTGGGGCACCACGACGTGCTCGACGGTCCAGATCGAATCGAACCCGGCCGCTTCGGCAGCCTGCGCGAGCTCGACCGCCGCGGGCCCGCTGGAGTAGCGGCCAAGGCTCGCGTAGCGCAGCCCGAATTTCATGTATCGAGTGCTTGAGACCGGGACCACCGAGGGTGGCGAGTGATAGGCACGTGTGGCTCCGTTCGCCCGGTCATCCCTTGTGGGCCTGGTTGTGCTCTTGCAGAGACTGGAGGGCTAATCCGCCGTGGCTCCATGCCGCGCCGGCGGCCATGGCCATGGCCACGAATGTCGTCTCCGCGATCTCCGCGTCGGAGGCGCCCGCCGTCGCCGCCTTCTTGGTGTGGGCGTCGATGCACCACGCACACTGCGTGATCTGCGCGATGCCGAGCGCGATCAGCTCCTTCGTTTTGCCCGGGATCGCGCCGTCCTTGAACGCCTTCTGGTCGAACTCGAGGAACGAGCGATAGGCCTCCGGCACCAGCTCCCGCATCTTCTTGAACTGAGTCCTCACGTCGACGCCGTGGAACGGCATGCCTGCCTCCTTTTATCGGGCGCTCGCTGCCACTACTTCAGGCCGTAGAATCCCTTGGCGCCGCCGCCCAGGATCTGGCGCTTCGTCTCCGCCGACAGCTCGGGCCGGTCGGCGATCAGCTTCGGCGCGCCGGGGAAGAAGCCGTCGGGATGCGGATAGTCGGTCGCCCAGAGGATCTTGTGCGGGCCGATGTAGTCTGCGAGCACCGAGAGGCTGCCCTCGACCGGCTCGAACGAGATCCAGCAGTTGCGCTGGAAGAGCTCGCTCGGGCGCATCGTCAGGCCCGAGTCGTTGAAGCCCTGGTCGTCGAAGTGGCGATCCATCCGGTCGAGCCACGGCGCGATCCAGCCGCCGCCCGACTCCATGAAGCCGATGCGCACCTTCGGATGGCGGTCGCACACGCCTTCCCAGATCACGCTCATCGCCGCCAGCATCATCTCCATCGTGTGCGAGATGATGTGCCGGGCGCCGCGCTTCTCGAACCGGTCGACGCCGACCTGCGGCATGCCGCCGCTGGCGCCCTCGTGCAGGCCGATCGCGAAGTCGAGCTCCTCGACCTCTCTCCAGAACGGCGCGTAGTCCGGGTGGTGGAGCATGCGCCCGTTATATGGATTGGGGCGCAGGAAGCCGCCGCGCATGCCGAGCTCCTTGCGGGCGAAGCGCATCTCCTCGATGGCGAACGGGATCGATTGCATCGGGAGCATGGCCACGCCGAAGAGCCGATCGGGGTAGGGCTTGCAGTAGTCGGCGAGCCAGCGGTTATAGGCCCGGCACATCGCCGCGGCAAGCCCGGGGTCCTGGACCGCGCCGCTGAAGAGCCCGATGCTCGGATAGAGGAACGCGGCGTCGATGCCGTCGAGGTCCATGTCCGGGATCCGGGCGTGCGGGTCGAAGCCGCCCGGTCGGCCCTCGACGTATTTCATGGTCGCCTCGTTGATCTTGCCGTCGCGGGAGCCGATTCCGCCGATGACGCCCATGCCCTTGGGGCTGCCCAGGATCTTGCCCTCGACGAGCAGGCGCTCCTTGCCGTCGGTGTCGATGATCATCTTCGGCGCGCGGTCGCGATACGCGGGATCGATGTACTTGTCCCAGATGTCGACCGGTTCGAGGATGTGTCCGTCGGCGTCGATGACGTTGTACGTGCGCGCCATGGTGGGTTCCTCCTTGTCGGCCCCCAGAGGATTGCCCGCCTCGTCGGCGGAGTCAAGAGAGGTCCGGAAGGCTGCTACACTACCCCGCGTCAACGAGACCGCCGTCCCCTCGAACCGGAGGAACGCATGCTGCGCGTGAAACCCCTGGTCGCCACCACCGTACTCCTCGGCCTCATCGCCGCCGCGCGACCGGCCCCGGCGCAGACGACACTCACGATGTCCTCGTGGGTCTCGCCGCAGCACCACCTGACCGCCAACGTCCTCCAGGTCTGGGCGAACGACGTCGAGAAGGCGACCGGCGGGCGCGTGAAGTTCACGATGCTCCCGAAGCACCCGTCGGCGCCGCCGGGCACCTTCGACGCCGTCCGGGACGGGCTGGTCGATCTGTCGTTCGTCACCGCGAGCTACACGCCGGCACGGCACATCCTGCCGCTGATGCCGGAGCTGCCCGGGGGCGGCGACACCGCGCTCGTGAACTCGGTCGCCTACTCGCGCATCCACTGGAAGTATTTCCAGAAGGTCGGCGAGTATCGCGGCGTGAAGCTCCTGGGGGTGTTCACGCACGGCCCGGGGCAGATGTTCACCAAGAAGCCGGTTGCGGGGATCGGCGACGTCCAGGGGCTGAAGATCCGCACCGGGGGCGGCGTCGCCGAGCAGGTGGCGAAGGCGCTCGGAGCCTCCGCGTTCGTGAAACCGGCTCCCGAATCGTACGAGCTCCTGAGCTCCGGCGTCGCCGACGGCGTGTTCTTCCCGCTGGAGTCGATCATCTCCTTCAAGCTCGACACGGTGCTCGAGCAGGCCACCTTGTTCCCCGGCGGCATGTACAGCTCCGCCTTCGGCTTCTTCATGAACGAGGAGAAGTGGAACAAGTTGCCCCGGCAAGACCAGGAAGCGATCGAGAAGCTCTCGGGTGAGTACATCGCGCGGCTCGCGGGTGCTTCCTGGGACGAAGCGGACAGGAAAGGGATGGAGGCGCTGAAGAAGTCCGGCGTCAAGATCGTCCACGCCAACCCCGCCTTCGTCGCCGAGGTCAAGAAGCGCTCGGTGCCGATCGTCGAGGAGTGGGTCAAGCAGGCGAGTACCAAGGGCGTGGACGCCGCCAAGATCCTCGCCGAGTTCCAGGACGAGCTGAAGAAGGTCGCCGCCGGCAAGTGACCGCGCCCGCGCTCCCGTGGAGGCGGCGCGCCGACCTGGTCCTCGGCGCGGCCGCGGCCGGCATCCTGCTGGCGATGATGGCGCTCACGGTGGTCGACGTGGTGGCTCGCTACGTCTTCAGCCGCCCGGTCCGCGGGGCGTTCGAGATCACGGAGCTGATGCTGCTGGTGTTGATCTTCGCCGGCCTGCCGCTCGTCTCGTTCAGCGACGAGCACGCCGTCATGGATTTCGTCGACCGCGTGCTCGGTCCCCGCGCCCAGGTCTTGCTCGAGCGGCTCGTCCAGACGGCGTGCGCGGTGTTCATGTTCCTCCTGACCTGGCTCGTGTGGCGCAAGGCCGACCGCATCTGGGCCTACCGTGACTCCACCGACGTGCTGCGCATCGTCTACGGCCCCTTCGTGTACTTCATGGCGATCGCCCTCGGCCTGGCGGGCGTGATCCACCTCTACAAGGTGATCGAGCGGCGATGATCGAAGGGCTGGTCGGCCTCACCCTGATGATGCTGCTGTGCTGCCTGCGCATTCCGATCTCGTTCTCGATGGCCATCGTCGGCATCGCCGGCTACGCCTACATGCGCGACTGGAACTGGACGGTCGCCTTCGCGATGACGCAGACTAAGCTCTACGAGACCGGGCGCAACTACACCTTGTCGGTCGTGCCGCTGTTCATCCTGATGGGTAACTTCGTCACGCGCGCCGGGATGTCCCAGGAGCTGTTCCGGGCCGCCTACGCGTTCATCGGCCACCTGCGCGGCGGGCTGGCGATGGCCACGGTCTGGGCCTCGGCCGGCTTCGGCGGGATCTGCGGCTCGTCCATCGCGACGGCGGCGACCTTCGCCAAGGTCGCCTATCCGTCGATGAAGAAGTTCGGGTACTCCGATCGGCTTGCCGCGGGCGTGGTGGCCGGCGGCGGCACGCTCGGCATCATGATCCCGCCCTCCACGATCATGGTGATCTACGGCATCTTCACCGAGACCAACATCGGCAAGCTGTTCGCGGCCGGGATCATCCCGGGAATCGTGGGCGCGTTCCTCCTCTGCGGCGCGGTGCAGTACATGACCTGGCGCGATCCGCGATCGGGCCCGCCCGGCGAGCGCTCGAGCTGGCGCGAGCGGTATCTGGCGCTCAAGGACGTCTGGGCGGTGGCGGCGCTGTTCTTCTTCGTGATGGGCGGCATCTACGGCGGCTTCTTCACCGCCACCGAGGGCGCCGCCATGGGCGCCTTCGGCGCGATGGTGTTCGCGCTGGCGCGCCGGGCGCTCACCTGGCGGACTCTCTACGCGGCCCTGCTCGAGAGCGCGCGCACCACGGCGATGCTCTTCATGATCCTCATCGGTGCCTTGATCTTCGCCGAGTTCATCAACATCACCACGATGCCCGGCGACCTCAAGAGCTGGGTCACGCGGTTCAACGTGAGCCCGACCATGGTCGTCGCGGGGATCTGCGCGATCTACGTCGTGCTCGGCACCGCGATGGAGGAGCTGTCGATGATCCTCCTCACGATCCCCGTGTTCTTCCCGGTGATCGTGCACCTGGGCTTCGACCCGATCTGGTTCGGGATCATCATCGTGTGCGTGGTCGAGATCGGGCTCATCAGCCCGCCGGTCGGCATGAACATGTTCGTGCTCCGGACGCTGATTCCCGAGGTGAGCACGTCGACGGTCTTCAGCGGCGTGCTCCCGTTCATGTGGGCCGACGTCGTCCGGCTGGCGATCCTGGTCGCGTTCCCGTGGCTCTCGCTCTGGCTGCCGAGCATGATGCGGTGACGCAGCCCGGTCGGCCCCGGCGCGCCTTCTGAGACCAAGGAGACGATCATGCGTGTGCACTGTGCCGTCGCCATCCTGATCACCGTGCTGGCCGTCGCCGGTTGCGTCACGATCCCCCCGCGCCCGGCCGACCTCACGCAGCTCAGCCTCACCGACGCCGCGATCCTGATTCGCGAGGGGTTGGTGACGAGTGCCGATCTGACCGAGGCGTACATCGCGCGCGCCGACGCCAATCCCGGTCTCAACGCGTACATCCTCGTGGACCGGGCCGGCGCGATGGCGGCGGCGCGCCGCGCCGACGCCGATGTCACGGCCCGCAAATCGCTGGGGGCGCTCCACGGGGTGCCGCTGGTCGTGAAGGACAACACGCACGTGGCCGGCCTGCCGAACACGGCGGGGACCCCGGCCCTCCGCGGGTTCGTCCCGAAGGAGAACGCGCCGACCGTCCAGCGGCTCGTGGACGCGGGCGCGGTCGTCCTCGGCAAGACGAACATGCACGAGCTGGCATTCGGGATCTCCGGCTACAACGAGGGATTCTTCACCGCCCAGCCGATCGGGACTCGCAATCCGTACGACCGCACGCGCATCGCGGGCGGCAGCTCGAGCGGCACGGGCGCGGCGATCGGCGGACGTCTGGCGCCGGGCGGGCTCGGTAGCGACACCGGCGGCTCGGTCCGGATCCCGGCGGCGCTATCCGGCGTGGCCGGGCTCCGGCCGACCATCGGCCGCTACAGCCAGGACGGCGTCACGCCGATCTCGCACTCGCGGGACACCGTCGGTCCCATGGGGCAGACGGTCGCGGACGTCGCGCTGCTCGATGCGGTCATCACCGGCGGCCATCCGCCGGCGCCGGCGCCGCTGAGCGGCGTGCGACTCGGCGCCTATCGCGGCTATTTCTTCAAGGATCTGGACGTCGACACGCGCGCGGTCATGGACGCGTCGCTCGAGAAGCTCCGCCGGGTCGGTGTCACGATCGTCGACGTGGAGATGCCGGATCTGCAGAAGGCGAACGACGCGGCCAGCTTCCCGGTCGCGCTCTACGAAGCGTACGACGACCTCAAGGCCTATCTCGCGAAGTACCACACCGGCGTCACCGTCGAGCAGGTGGCCGCGGCGATCGCGAGCAAGGATGTGAAGACCACCTACGACGGTCTGGTCGTGCCGCGGAAGCTGCCCGCCCCGAACGGCGTCGTCGACGCGGCGCCGGCGTACGCGGCGGCGATGCGTGACGCGCGCCCGGCGCTGCTCAAGGTCTACACCGAGACGTTCCAGCGTTACGGCATCGACGCGCTGATCGGGCCGACCACGCCGGCCGTCGCGGCGACGCAGGGCCCCGAGGCGAGCAGCCTGCCGACGTTCCTGCTGTTCATCCGCAACACGGATCCCGGCAGCAACGCCGGGATTCCCGGGCTGACGATTCCCGCGGGACTCGGGTCCTCGTCGGGCTTGCCGGTCGGTCTCTCGCTCGACGGACCTCGGGGGAGCGATCAGCGGCTGCTGGCGATCGGGATCGCAATCGAGCGCGTGCTGGGCCGCACGCCGCCGCCCGGTCGCTAGCGCGCGGGAGTGGACGACGATGAAACCCCAGGCGCCGGTTGCGCGTCCGCAGGACTTCTCGCTGGTGCTCGGTGGTCCCCTCTATCAGCTCTGGCGTCGCCTGTTCTTGTGCGGACCCGCGCTGGAGCTCGTGGCGCGACGGATGATCGGCATTCCATCGGTCGCGTGGCTGCCGTTACTGCTCCTGACCGCCTACGAGGGCTTGGCCGTCGGCCACGGCGTCCGGGTTCCGTTCCTGTACGACATCGAGGTCCACGCCCGGTATCTCGCCGCGGTCCCGATCTTGTTGATGGCCGAGCTCGTGGTGCACCAGCGGATCCGGGTGGTGGTCCGGCAGTTCGTGGATACCGGGATCATCACGTCCGAGACGCTTCCCCGATTCGAGGCCGCGATCGCCCGCGCCATGCGCCTGCGAAACTCGCTGGTCGTCGAGCTGACCATGGTGGTGTGCGTCTTCGGCTTCGGATGGACGATCTGGCAGGGCGAGAGCGGGCTCACCGGCTCCACCTGGTATGCGATCGTGGACGGCACGCAGCTTCGTCTGACGACCGCGGGCCAATGGTACGTGCACGTGAGCATCCCGATTTTTCAGTTTCTGCTCATCCGGTGGTACTTCCGGCTCTTCGTCTGGTTTCTGTTCCTGCGGCGCGTGTCGCGCCTGCCTCTGCGCCTGACTCCGACGCACCCCGACCGGGCCGGCGGGCTGAGCTTCCTGGGGCAGGGGGCTCACGCGTTCGTGCTGGTGATCTTGGCGCAGAGCGTGGCGCTCTCCGCCGTCATCGGCAGCCGTATTCTCTTTCACGGCAAGACCCTGGTGTCGTTCCAGTACGAGATCGCGGCGTTCATCATTCTGCAGCTTCTCCTCGTGCTGGGGCCGCCGAGCGTTTTCATGAAGACGCTGCTCACGCTCAAGCGTGAGGGACGACGGCAGTACGGTGTGCTGGCCGCGCGCTACACGTCCGAGTTCCACGAGAAGTGGATCGAGGGAGCCGCGCCGGCCGGCGAGCCGCTGCTGGGCAGCTCCGATATCCAGTCGCTCGCGGACCTCGGCAATAGCTATACGGTCGTGGGCGAGATGAAGCCGGTGCCCTTCGGTCGGGACACGATCGTCCAGGTGGCGGGGGCCGCCGTCATTCCGCTCCTGCCGCTGGTGCTGTCGATCGTACCGGCCGAAGAGATCGTCAAGAAGCTGATCGCGCTGCTGCTGTGAGCCCGCGGAGTCGGGGCGCTAGCGAACCGGCGCCGCGGCGAGGGCGTCTCCGCGGTCGCGCAGCAGCGCTTCGACGACCGGCCGCAAACACTCTGCCGCTCGCGCGTTGCCCTTGGGCGAGTAATGCGGGCGGCCCGCGATGAAGAGCTCGGACACGTCGAGGGCGCTCAAGCAGGATGTCAGGTCGACGTAGTTGATCCCGCGAGCGCGCAGCGTCGTCACGATCTGATTCAGCATCCGGTGGTCGGGGTGAAGAAAACCGACCCGGGCCGGCAAGTAGACGACCAGAGGCGCCGCACCCTGATTTTCGGCCAATCTCGCGAATGAGACCATGATCGCGCTGTTGAGCGCAACGGCGGCCTCCGCGGAGGTGGCGCCGTTGGGCCTCTGCCATCGTACGCGTGCGCCTCACCGAGCCGGGCGAAGTCGCGACGCGATGACGACCGCGACCAGCGGCGCCGCGACGAAGCACCCGAAGAGCCACGCGCCGGCGAGCGCCGCCGTCGGGCGTGACGCGCCGGCGGCCAGGCCGGCGGCGTTGGCGATGACGCCGGAGAGGGCGGCGCCGAGCGCGACGGCGAAGAGCTGGGTGCTCGGAATCATCGACGCCGTCAATGCGCCTTCGTCGGGGCGCGCGGACGACAGGATGGCCGTGCCGATGTGGGCCCAGCACGTCCCGATGCCGAGGCCGACCAGCATGAGCGACGCCGCGATCGCCACCACCGGTCCCGCGCCGATCGTGAAGAAGAGGCCGGCGAATCCGGCCGCGGTCAGGATCGGGCCGAGCATGATCACCGTGCGCGCCCGCGCCGGCGAGACGCGCGCGCTCAGGAGCGTACCCGTCGTCCACGAAAGGGACTGCACCGCGTAGAGATAGCCGGCGCCGGCCGGCGTGACGTCGTGGAGCACCTGCACGAGCAGGGGCACGTACACGCCGCCGGGCGTCGTCGACATCCCGAGCAGGAAGACCATGTAGAACGCTTGGCCGATCCGGGTCCGGAGCGACAGCATGCCGGTGGGGAACAGACGCGCCGGCGTCCGGCCGTCGAGATGAAGCATCAGCGCCACGGACACGACCGCGCCGCCGAAGAGCGCGGCGCGCGCGGCGGTCGCGCGGGTGTTCGCGATCGAGCCGATGCAGACTACGCCCACGCAGATGAGCGCGAGCCGCCCGAAGGGCACGCGCGCGGCTCGGATGTCGTGCGGCTCGGCTCGCGGCAGGATGCTCCACGTGAAGACGCCGGCCACGAGCGCGATCGGTACCATCGCCCAGAACGCCTCGCGCCAGAGCCCGAGCCCCGCGAGGACACCGCCGACGACCGGTCCGCCGAGCGCGGGGATCGCCCAGGCGCACGAGATCGCGGTGAGCATGCGCTGCCACAGGGTCGCGGGAAAGAGCTCGCGGACCAGGCTGTGCGCCGAAGCGATCAGCACGCCACTGCCGAGTCCTTGCACGCCGCGACCCGCGACGACGACCGGCATGCTCGGCGCCGTGGCGCAGACCGCCGCGCCCGCGACGAAGACGCCGACCGCCAGGAACACCCCGCGTCGCGTGCCGACCCGGAGCGCCACGACCGGGCTGCCGGCGCTCCCGAGGATGGAGCCGACCGCGTAGGCGGTCGAGGCCCACGCGTAGATCGGGAGTCCGCCGATCTCCGCGATGGCCGAGGGCAGAACCGTCGCCGTGATGAACGCGCCGAACGCCGGCGCGAGGATGCTGGAGACGACGACCAGGGCCGAGAGGACAGGCGGCGGCCGACGTGACGCCGCCCGGGAGCCGACTTGCACGGCCGACACATACCGCCGGTGTCGGCGGCTGTCAACGATCGGCCGCTAGCGCCTCAGCGAAAGAGCCCGCGAAACCAGTCGGCGACGTCGCGGATGACGGGAGCATCGGCGAGCGACTCGCACGCGGCGGGCTCGCTGCCCTGGCGGAACGCTTCGCTGATCGACTCTTCGTCGCCGCAGGCCCGGCGGCCCGTGGTCGAGTCCACCGGCGCCATGACGATGCCGGGCGGCGGCGCGAACGGCGAGGGCGCCGCGCGCCGGATCGCCTTCACCATGACATCGGCCCAGATCGGCAGCGCGATGTCCGCGCCGGTGAGCCCGATCGAGTGCGCGTCGTCGGCGCCCACCCACACGCCCACGACGAGATCCGGCGTGAAGCCGATGAACCACGCGTCGCGCAGGCCGTCGGTCGTGCCGGTCTTTCCGGCGGTGATCTCCTCGAGCCCCCAGCGCGCGCTCGAGCCGCCGGTGCCGCGGCGCATGACGCCGCGCATGAGGTGCGTGACGATGAACGCCGACTCGGGCGAGACCACCCGCGCGGGCTCCGGCAGCGGCTTGAGGGCGACGGCGCCGGACGAGCCGAGCGTGGTCGGCCACACCCTGAGCCCGCCGTTCGCGATCGTCGCGAAGGCCGTGGTCATCTCGAGCAAGGTGACTTCCGACGTGCCGAGCGCGAGGGACGGCACCGGCACCAGCGTGCTGGCGATCCCGGCCGCGTGGGCGACTTTCGTCACGTAGCCCAGGCCGACGCCCTGAGCGACGAGCGCGGCCGGCACGTTCAGGGACTGCTCCAGCGCGCGGCGGATGGTGACCGGCCCGTGAAACTGCCCGTCGATGTTGTGGGGCGACCAGTCGCCGCCGCGCACCGGAATCACGACGGGCTCGTCGTCCACGAGCGTTGACGGAGTGAGCTCGCGCGCGCGCGCCTCGAATGCTGCCAGGTATACGAGCGGCTTGAAGAGCGAGCCGGGTTGGCGGCGCGCCCGCGTCGCACGGTTGAACTCGCTTTGCGCGAAGCGCCGGCCGCCGACGAGCACACGGATCTGCCCCGACGCGGGTTCGATCGCGACGACCGCGGCCTGGAGGGAGTTCGCCGGCTGACGCCGCGAGCGCTCGGCCTGGGCCAGGCGTTCTCGCACCGCCGTCTCGGCCGTATCTTGGAGGCGTCGGTCGAGGCTCGTGACCAGGGTCACGCCGCCGAGCGCCTCGCCGCCGCGACGGGCGACCTCGGCGCGGACGAGCTCCATGAACCACGGCGCCGCCGCCACGGCTTTTTGCGCCGGCCGCGTCGGCCGTGTCATGGCGTCTTGCGCCTCGGCTTCGCTCGCCCCGCCGTCCTTGACCATTGCCTCGAGGACGCGGTCGCGCCGGCTCCGCAGGAGCGCCGGCGATTCGGCGAAGATGCGGTTCGGCGCCCGGATCGACGCGGCCAGCAGCGCGATCTCGTCGAGTCGGAGCGACTCGAGGCTCTTGCCGAACAGGTGGCGTGCCCCGGCGCCGACGCCTTGCACCGCTGCGCCGCGCTCCTGGCCGAGGTACACGGTGTTGAGGTACGCCTCGAGGATCTGTTGCTTCGAGTAGCGAAGCTCGAGCACGAGCGCGATGGCGATCTCGCGCGCCTTGCGCCACCACGTCCGCTCTCGGCTCAGGAAGAGCCCGCGCGCCAGCTGCTGCGTGATCGTGCTGGCCCCTCGAACCACGGAGGCCTCGCGCGCGTTGGTGAGGGTGGCCCGGGCGACCGCCAGCAGGTCCACGCCGTGATGACGCATGAACCGGCGGTCCTCCGCGGCGATGACCGCGGCCGGAACGGCCGGCGGCATGTGCTCGAGCGGAACCCAGATCTGGACGCGGCCCGACTCGCTCTCCAGCGACGTGAGCTCGCGCCCGTCGATGTCGAGATAGGTGATCGGCGGAGGCCCACCTCTCGGCAGGGACAGCGCCCACCAGCTCCACGCCGCCACGATCACGCAGACGATCGGCGCGGCCAGCAGCGCGAGCCCGAGCAAGGTGCGCGGTCGCCTCACGACGATCTCAGCGCTCGCGCTGCCTGACCACGGTGCGCAAAATGGTCGTCGCCACGACCTGCGCGATCATCGCCGCGACCGCGACGGCGGTTCGCGACCCCAGGCCCAGGCCGGCCGTCGTCGGCGCCAGGCGATCGGGGTCCTCGGCGATGCGCTCGAACGCCTGCCCCAGCCGCCGAGCCTTCTGCCGCAGCTCGGCGCCACGTCCGATCAACGCGCCGCGGCGGCGCGAGCGGGCCCGGGCCAGCGCCACCGGCGCCGTGACCGCGACCGCCACCACGAGCACGCCGACCGCGATCGCACGGGCGTGCAACCGGAGCTGACGCCGCCAGTCGGTCATGTTGTGCCGCCGGCGGTCGAGCTCCATGACGAGCGCGTCGAGTCGCCGCCGCACGTCGGTGACCTCGTCGCCGAGCTCGCGCACGCGGCGGCCGTTGGCGCCGCCGTCGTCGACTACACGAGACGTTCCTTGGCCCATTGCACGTCCTCCTTCATCGTCTTTCGGGTCACGGCCAGCGGCGCGCTCACGCGTTGCTGCCACCCGACGAGCGCCAGCACCCCGCCGATCGCCAGCAAGAGCACGGCGATGGCGAGGGCAGCCAGCCAGCCCGGCATCCAGACGGTCAGCGCGAATACCGCCGAGACGAGGAGCATGTTGACCGCGAACACCGCCACGACGCCCGCGGCGATGAGCAGCGCCACCATGCTGAGCTCGGCTTTGACGTCGGCCCGGATCTCGGCCCGCGCGAGCTCGACTTCCTTGGTGACCAGCAGCGAGACCGTCTCGAGCAGGCGCGTCAGCAGCTGGCGCGTCGAGAGCGACTGGGTCTCCGGATCGATGGATGCGTGGGACATCGTGGATGCCATGACATTCTCCTTCGGTAACGTCACCTCGAGAATCTGGCGCCGGCCGCCGAGAGCCCGGCCGAGCTGCAGCGCTTGCCGGTAGATCACCTGCCAGTCGTCGAAGGACATCGGTCGCCGCGCGATCTCGATCGCGATCTCGTCGAAGCGCGACAGGAGCGCCGACGCATTCGCGTGCGCGGAAGGATTGAGACGATAGGCCGACCAGACCCGCTGGATCTGCCGCTCGATCTCCTGCGCATCGGACGACACGCTCTGAAACATGTCGGGGTGCCCGGTGAGGGCCTCGACTGCGAGCGCGTGAGCCTGCGCCGCGACGCCGCTCGGTCCTCGAAGCAGCAGTGCGTTCGGGTATAGCACAGCTTCGAGGTCGCCGCTCCGGAAGTAGGCCGACTGGTCGGCGACGTACCCGGTGAACGCGCCCTGGCCCAGACGCTGGAGCATCATCGACGGCAGCGCGGCCCACCACGGCGGCTCGACCGGGACCAGCTCGATGCCGTGATGTTCGAGGGTCTCGAGCACGACCTTGGCCGCAACTGGATAGGACTCAACGGTCGTCACCAGCGGGACGTACGTGTCGCGGCGTCCGCGCAGCAACGACACGACGCGAAGAGTCGGCACCGTGACCAGCAGGATCAGGAACGCGACCGAGAGCCCCGCGGTGATCGGAAAGCCGCGGAGAATGCTCTTCGCAATGCCCTCGCGGCGGCCCGACGGAGCGTGCACGCCCACCGTCGAGCCGACCGCGATCGGCACGAGCACGGCCACGCCGAGCCAGATCTTCCGGACCAGGCCGGGCGGGACGGAGCTCGAGAGCGGGACGAAGGCAAAGATGAAGAGGGCGGCCCTGGGCGCCACGACACCGAGCAGGAGGACGGGCCAGGCCGCGGCAGCGGCCATCATGCCCCACAGGAAGAGCTTCCGGTTGCCGGTCACGCGGCCGAACAGGCTCACCACCGCCCAGTCGAGCAGCGCCGAGAGGATCCGCCCCACCGTTTGCGTGATGAGGCTGACGATCGCCTGGATCAGCGCCATCGACGTCGCTGAGCGGCTTCGACGCCGATGCGAGCCGCCGGCCGTGCGCCGGCGCGCCCGCAGCGTCTTCAGCTCCGGGAGAATCTCCTGCTCGTAGAACTCGAAGAAGCTCTTCTGGTCCTTGCCGACCTGGTGCACGCAGACGTGGTCGTACCCGGCCGCGGCGTACTTGCGGATCGCGGCGAGATGCTTCGCGGGATCCGGACCGCACGTGATCGACTCGGCGACCTCGTCCTCGCTGACGAGCTTCGCGACCGCCTCGAAGTGCGCGGGAAGCGGCAGCTCCCAGGACAGGCTGCTGTCCATGCCCGACGTGGGCCACTGCTCGCGGGCGAGGCGGCGCGCGGTCGCCTCGTCCTTGGCCCAGCACACGGTGAGCTCGGCGTATCGCGGCTTGCCGGATCCGCCGGCCTCGTCGAAGGCGGCGAGGAGCGCGCGCTCGGGCTCTGTGCCGATCATGCCGTCGCCGAGACGCGCGGCCTGCTCGGCGCCGCGTTTGCCGCCGACGGCGACGAGGAGCGGCGGCGGGGAATCGGGCAAGGTGTAGAGCCGGGCGTTCTCCACGGTGAAGTGCCGGCCGTGATAGCTCCGGTTGCCGCCCTGCCACAGGAGCCGGATCACCTCGATCGCCTCGGCGAGCCGTTGCTGCCGGATTTCCGTCTCGGGCCAGCGATCACCCAGGATGTGCTCGTTGAGGTTTTCGCCGGTGCCCACGCCGAGAAAGAATCGACCCGGCATCAGCGACGCGGTCGTCGCCGCGGCCTGCGCCACGATCGCCGGATGCATCCTCACGGTCGGGCAGGTGACGGCGGTGCCGACGACCAGGCGGCGAGTGGCCTGTGCGATGGCGCCGAGCACGCTCCACACGAACGGGCTCTGGCCCTGACGGTCAGTCCACGGATGGTAGTGGTCCGAGATCAGCGCGAACTCGAAGCCCGTGTCCTCCGCCATCTGCGCGTGACGAACCAGATCGGCGGGCGATTGCTCCTCGCTCGAGAGCTTGTAGCCGAGTGACAGCGTCATGAAGCCTCCCTCACGGACCTGGCGAGATACGGACCACTCGCGGCGGACTCGTCGGCCGCCGCGGCGGCCTGCTCCGGCACCGGCGTCAAGCGCAGCAGATCGCTCCGCGCCTGGCCCAGGGTGGTCACCACGTCGTCGGCGCCGGCCGCGCAGAGATCGGCCCTGGGACTGGCCGAGCCCTGTGGCCCCCAGCACCCGACGACGATCGTGGTCTCGGGGCAGACGGTGCGCAGGCGCTTCACGAGATGGCGGGCGCGCCCGCTCTCTTCCAGCGAGCTCACGAAGATCGACGCGGGGCTCATCGCGGTGACCGTCGCGATCGTCTCCGAGACGAGCGCGCCGGCCGGCGCGATCTGCATCGAGTAGCCGTCCGCCTCGAGGAGGCGGCTCAAGGTCGCCAGCACCACACGGTCGGCTTCGTCCCGGACCGGACAGCCGGCGACTCTCACGCGCTCGGGGACCTCGCGCGCGAGCGTCGCGTGCGCGGGGGCCGGGTCCGCCGCGACAGCCTGGTCGAGCACCACGCGCGTCGTCTCGATCACGTGCGTGTACTCGTCGTCGGGCAGCTGCCCCGTCTCGTGGTCGCGACGGGCGCGGGCGAGCGCGGGGACCAGGATCGTGTCGTAGGCGGTGAGGGCGGACCCGCTCTTCACCGCCTCGTGCACGAGCTCCGCCGCTTCCTGGTCGTCGCCGGCCAGGACGCGCTGATAGAAGATCACGTGCGGATCGAGGCCGGGATCCTCGTCCACGAGGATCCCGATGAACTCGAGGCCTTTGACCGTGTGCGAGAACACCACCAGCCATACGGTGAGCGGGATCGCGAGGGCGAGCCCGATCGGTCCCCAGAGCCACGCCCAGAAGGCGACGGAGACCAGGAGGGCGATCGACGAGACGCCCGCACTCTTGGCGAAGAACCACGGCTCGAGGACGAAGGCGACGATGGTCTCCGAGACGGCGAACAGACCGAGGATCAGCAGCGGCTTCACCCAGCCGTCGAAGACCGCCAGGCTCACCAGAACCGGGAGCGCGGCCGCGATCCACGCGCCGGCGTACGGAATGAAGCGCAGCAGCGCCGCCAGGGCGCCCCAGGTCAGCGCGAACGGAAGCCCCAGCACGAAGAGGCCGATCGCGATCGTGACGCCGAAGCTCGCGTTGAGCGCCGTCTGGGTGAGCAAGTAGCGGCTGATGCGCGCTCCCGCCTCGTCGAGGGTGCGGGTCGTCTCGGCGAGCCGGTCGCGGCCAAAGAGCCGGACGACCCGGGCTCGCAGCTCACGCTGCTGGATGAGCATGAAGGCCACCAGCACGAAGACAAAGACGGCACCGCCGAGCGCCTCGGCGATCTTCGGAAGCTGCCACAGCGGGTTGGGCGAGGACACGGTCACCGCCAGGGGCTTCGTGTCCGGGGGATGCGTCCGCTGGATCTGCGCCATCACGTCGTGCGCGG
>CAYVHH010000317.1:0-6931 GCA_964450175.1 uncultured bacterium
ATGAACGTCAACATCCGCCGCCTCCGGCGCGCAAGTCTACTTGTCGATCCAGGTCTTGGACAGGGTCAGGTTGTATTCGACCGGGTGGATGTGGAAGCCCTTCACGTTGGCCCGCGAGGCGATGATCTCCTTGGTCGTGTACACCGGGATCCACACCATCTCCTTGGCGAGAATGTCCTGCACCTCGCCGTAGAGCTTCTCCCGCTCGGTCTGGTTCAGGCTGCGCCGCGCCTGCTCCACGAGCGTGTCCACTCTCGGGTTCGCGTAGCGTGACGTATTCCAGCCCGTCGGCGGCACCTGCTTACTGTGGAAGAGCGCGTAGAGCGAGTAGTCCGCGTCGGCGTTCGAAGTCGCCCAGCCCAGGGTGAACATGTGGTGGTTCAGCGGATTGCCGCGAACCTGCTGGAACACGGCCGCCCACTCGAGCATCTGCACCTTCGCCTCGACGCCGACATCCTTGAACATGGCCTGGATCGCCTCGGTGATCTCGCCGTCCTTCGGGTAGCGTCCGCGCGCCGCCAGCCACGAGAGCGAGAGCCGCTGGCCGCCCTTGACCATGATTCCGTCCGGGCCCGGCGCCCAGCCGGCCTGATTCAGGAGCGCCTTCGCCTTCGCGCGATCGAAGGGATACAGGCGGTCGAGCTGCATGTCCTTGAACCCGAACACGCCAGGCGCCAGGACGCCGAGCGCGGGCCCCGCCGAGCCCTCCATGATGTTGTCGAGAATCGCCTTGCGGTCGACCGCATAGAGCAGGGCCTGCCGCACGCGCACGTCGTCGAGCGGCGGCAAGCCGGCGTGGAGGCCGGCGAACACGACGCGGATGCCGGTCGTCTCGTGCACGGTGAACTTCGAGTCCTTGCGGAGCGCCGGCAGCTGCGCGGGCGAGGGGAACAGCACCATGTCGGCGTCCCCGGTCTGGAGCGCGATCATGCGCGCGCCCTCCTCGGGCACAACCTTGAAGATCACGCGGTCGACCAGCGCCTTGTCGCCCCAGTAGTCGTTGTTGCGCTCGACGATCACGTGGGTGTTGGTCTTCCACTCGACGAACTTGAACGGCCCGGTGCCCACCGGCGCCCGGCTGAAGTCCGAGCCCATCTTCTGCACGGCGGTCGGCGAGATGATGCCCATGCAGTACATGGCCAGGGTGCGGAGGATCGGGCCGTAGGGCTCCCTGGTCACCACGTCGACCGTGAGGTCGTCGACCACCTCGGCGCCGTCGAGCGAGCCCGCGAGGCTGGCCCAGCGCGCCGGCGGGTTGCCGCGCAGCGCCCGGTCGAACGTGAACTTCACGGCGGCCGCGTTGAAGGGCGTGCCGTCGTGGAATTTGACGCCCGGCCGCAGCTTGAAGCGCACCTTGGTCGGCGACATGACCTCGTACGACGTCGCCAGCGCCGGCTTGACCTGCATCTTCTCGTCGAGCGTCAGGAGCCCTTCGAGCATGTTGAAGTAGACCCACGCCCCGGGCGCCGTGGTCTCGAGGTTCGGGTCGAGCGAGACCGGATCCGTCGGCCGCACGATGGTCAGGGTCCCGCCGCGCTTCTGCGCGGAGGCCGCCGGGACGAGCGTCGCGGCGAGCCCCAGCACGAGGCAGCCAATCAGGAATCGTGAACGAAGAGTCGGTCGCATGCGCTGGCTCCTTGATGTGCGGCGCGTCCCGGCCGGCGGGGCCCCAGCCCCGCGACGGCGTACGGCGCGCACTACCTCAATTTACGGGCCGTTCAATGACGCAAGAGGTCGTCGGCCGCGGAGGCCGCCGTATCGAAAGCGTGGACGGCTCGGTTGCGCTCGCGCACCAGCGCCGCCCGCGTGAACTTGAACGCGTCGGTGTCCGGATCGAGCGCCGTCAGCTCGCGCACGCGCTGGAGCCCGGCGAGCGGCGGCAGCGGCACCGCCAGGTCGTGGATGAACCGATCGCCGCTCGTGTAGCTCAGCGGCACGAGCACGCGCGAGAGGCGCATGAGGCCGCGGTTGACCGCCTCGAGCTTCGCGGCCGGCGCGGTGGTGTCGAGCCCGGCCACCACGGCGGCCACCCGATCGAGCCGATCGACGAGCGAGCGCGCCGCGTCGACCGCCGGGGCCAGATCGAAGCGAGAGCCCGCGTTCGCCTGCAGAGTCTCCAGCTCCGCGAGCAACCCCCGCGCGGCACGGCTGTGATCGAGAGGCAGGACCGGCGCGTTCACCCAGCGGAGGGCCGAGGCGAGGTAGACCTTGGTGTCCAGCACGAGCACATCGGCGTCGATCTTGTCGATCGTGTCGTCCTTCGTGTGCCACCACCAGGGAAAGCCCGCGCTCCCGACCAGACGCTCCATGGCGCGCGACAGATCGGTGTCCTGCTTGGGCAGCCCGGAGAGCGACATGAAGGCGGAGGGCACCCCGGCGCCCCAGAACGACTGATCGCCGGCACGCGAGAAGCGGCGGCCGCGGCTGCGCTGGCCCGTCACGTCGGCCACGACGGTCTCGGCGAAGCGCTGCGCGTCTTCGGTCGCGTGCAGCACGGAATAGTCGGTGGCGCCCCGCGCGCCGGTCGAGTCGACGTTCAAGTGCAGGACGCAGCGCTGGTGGAGCTCGCGCCAGGCGTGATCCGCGTACCACGCCGACCCGGCGTAGCGGCCGTGCGAGTGCCCGGACCAGAACGCGAAGCGGATGCCGCGGCGGAGCGCATCGCGACGGGCGGCGAGCAGCCGCGCCACCTCGAGCATGGTGGCGTTGGCGGTGCCGTTGTCCATCGCGCCGTAGTGCCAGGAATCGACGTGGCCCGAGAACAGGAGGAACCGGTCCTCGTGGCGTCCGGCGAGCTCGCCGACCAGGTGCGGAATCGGGACCCAGCCCGTGCGCACGCGCGTGGTCATCCGCACCGTGACGGGTCCGCGCGCCAGCAGCGCGCGCAGGCGCTGCCCGTCGACGCCCAGCACCGAGAGGCACGGGACGGCCGGCACCCGCCACGCCGTGTCCGGAGACGGCGTGCCCCAGATCGTCGTCACGATCATGTTGTGCAGGTGGTCCATGAGCACGAAGATCTGCCCGAGCGTGCCCGCCCGCTGCGCGGCCCAGGCTCGACCGGGGGCGGGGAGCCCGTTGATGAGCGCGATTTTCCCCGCGGCGTTCGCGCGCGCGAAATCGGCGGGGCGGCCGTCGCCGACATCGACGAGCTCGCCCTCGAGCGCCTCGACCGACGTCGAGAACGAGTGCGTGAGCCCCTCGATGGCGCCGCCGTCCGGCAGGTGGACGCGGCCCTCGAGGGGCAGGCTGATGTACGCCTCGATCTCGCGCCGCTCCACCTCGACGCCGTAGGACTTCAGCGTGCGCTCGATGTAGTCGAACGCCTGTGCCTCACCGGGACTACCCGACTCGCGCTCGAGCGCGCCGATCGTGCGCACGTGCTCCATCAGCGTCCGGTCCGACACCTGCGCCCACAGCGCCGGCTCCAGCGGATCCCGATAGTCCCACGCCGCGGTCATGCGCTCCTCCGGCTCGCTGCCACCAGCTCGTCGACGTTGCTCCAGCTCATGACGCGCCGGCCGAGCTCGAGATCCTCGATCATCGCGATGAGCCGCTCCGTCAGCGGCATGGCCACGCCGAGGCTCCGGGCCTTCGTCACCGTCGCGCCCAGCAGCGCGCCGACTTCGGTCTTGCGACGGCGCACGGCGAGATCGCGCCAGATACCGGTCTTGGTCTTGGTGTGCTGGCGATAGTGCTCCGCGATGATCGCCATCGCCCGCTGACGGGCGGCGGCGTCGCCGAGCGCCGCGGCGCGGTAGTCCGCGGGCGCGTACTCGTCGAAGGGCTCCAGCCGGATGCCGGCGGCCTCGGCGGCGCGCATGTTCTCGACGACGAGCGCGACCAGCATCTGCTGGACCTCGGGCGACCGCTCGACGACCTCGTAGACGTGGGCGTCCACGACCGCGGTGGCGACCAGCAGCGAGCCGTATACGTGCTTGGCCCACGTGTAGCCGAGGATGTTGCCCGTCACCTCGGTCGGCGCCACGACCGCGAGGAGCTTGGCGAGGCCCTGGACGCGGTCGCTCAGGCGACCGTCGAGCTCACCTAGCACGAGGGCGCCGTGGCCACCGTGAAGAATCCTGCCGGGCGCGATCCAGTCCGCGGCCCAGTTCACGAGACAGCCGATGGTCCGCTCCGCGCCCACGGCTCGGGCGATCAGCTCCTCGTTGAGTCCGTTCTGCAGAGACACGATCGCACCGTTCCCGGCCAGCCGGGGCGCCAGGACGTCGAGAGCAGCCGGTGTGTCCTGTGACTTGACCGCGAGCAGCACCAGACCGAGCTCACCACCGAGGGCAGCGGGGGTGATCGCGCGGACAGGCAACGTGGTCGAGCCCTCGCGGCTCTCGATGGTCAGACCGTGAGCATTCATCGCCGCGACATGGTCTTCTGCGCGATCGACGAGCACCACGTCGTGACCCGCGCGGCTGAGCGCCGCGCCCGTCACGCCGCCGATCGCGCCGGCACCGTACACCGTGATCGTCATCGAGTCTCCCCCGAACGGGTTCGCGAAGTCGTCCGCGCCGCAGGCCCTCGGGGCTTCCGCCGGCGGGACCCGCCTGCAAATCGATGACGAATGATGCGGCGGTCCGGGGGAACTGTCAACGGGACAGCGGGCTCAGGTGCGGGCGCGGAGCAGGAGCGAAACGCCGATGCCCATGAAGATCACGTTGGCCGTCCACGCGGCGACCAGCGGTGGTAACAGGTCCGCGCGCGCGAAGGCCAGGGCCACATAGTGGACGACGAGGTAGCCGGCCATGATCATGATCGCCAGCCCGATCCCGAACAGTCGGCCTCCGCGCGGAGATTGCAGCGCGAACGGGATCGCCACCAGCACCATCACGAGATTGACCAGCGGGAAGGACAGCTTCGAGTAGAGCTCGACGAGGTACTTGCGGATCTGGAAGCCCGCCGCCTCGAGCTGGCCGATGTAGTCGCGCAGCTCCCAGAAGCTCATCGAGCTCACCGACTTCTGGATCCGCAGGAAGTCGTCCAGCTCCTCCTTGAGATCCATCGCCGTCCAGCTGAACGGCACGGTTTGCACCTTGCCGCCGTCGCCGATCTCCCGGTACGCTCCCTCGCTCAGCTCCCAGCCTCCCGGGGTCCAGTGCGCGCGCCGCGCGTCGAGCCGTCCGGTCAGCCGGAAATCTCGATCGAGCTCGAGGATCGTCACCCCGTACAGATCGTTGGTCGCAGGATTGAGGAGCTCGACCCGGTAGAAGCGCGTGTCCGCGCTCCGCACCCACAGGCGCTGCCGCGTCTGGAGGTGTCGCGGGGCCTGGCCACGGATCTTCACGCGGTCGACCTCGTCGCCGCGCTCATTGAGGATCGGGAGCGCCAGCTCCTGGAAGAGGCCCGCGCCGATCGCCACCAGCAGTCCCACGCCCAGCACCGGCGCGCTGACCCGATACAGACTCACACCCGCCGCCTTCAGCGCGGTCAGCTCGTGATAGCGGCTCAAGGTCAGGAACAGGAAGATCGTCGCCACCAGCATCACCACCGGGAGCCCGTCGTGGAGCGCCGCCGGCAGGCGGTACGCGAAGTGCTCCAGGATGTACATGAGCGGCGGCTTCACGCGCAGATACTTGTCGAGGGTCTTCACCAGATCGACCACGACGAACAGGGCCGCCGCGACCGCGAGCCCGATGCTCATGAACGCGAGGTACTCACGCACCAGGTATCGATCGATGATGTGCGTCGAGTCGCGCGCTCCGCCCCCGGAGTGGCCGCGACGGGGCCAGGTGGGACGACCGGGCAGGGCGCGCCGCACCGCCTCGATCACGCGCCACACCGCCGGCATCGCCGGCCACCGCCACTCCCGCGCCGTCGCGATCAGGAGCACCAGCCCGGTGACGCCGAACACCACGTTCGGCCCCCAGATTGCCACGACCGCGGGAATGCTCACGCGCAGCGCCGCGCCCTCGAGCGAGGTCATCATCAGGTAGTACGTGACGAGGATCGCCAGGCTGCCGACCAGCGCGATGCTCCGCCCGCCCCGGTGCGAGCGGATCGCCAGCGGAAACGCCACCAGCCCGAAGACCAGGGCGGCCACCGGCAGCGCGTAGCGCTTGTGGCGCTCGATCTCGAACGGCGCGCGGCTGTGCGGGTCGTTCCGGTACTCGACGATCTTCGCGTCGAGGTCCGGAAGCGATAGATCCTTCTCGGGCTTTTCGACCCGCGGCGCGCCCTTGAGCGGGGAATCGACCGACAAGCTCATGTCGTAGATGTCGAAGCGCGTGTAGCGATAGCGCGCGGCGCCCGCCGCGCCACCGGTCGGCGAGGGCGTGTCGACCATCGTCTTCGGCACGTCGACCGGCACGATGTCGGCTTCGTTGACGGCCCCGTTGATCATGCGCAAGGTGATGCGCCGGTTGGCCTCGTCGGTGAGGAGCCGGCCCTCGCGGGAGGAGATGATGCGCGACAAGGTCGGGTCGCGTTCGTCCGACACCAGGAGCCCGCGCAGCGCCACCTGCGAGGCGCTCACGTCCTCGACGTAGATCGTCAGGTCGCCGAACGTCGAGTTGAAGATGCGCTCCTGCAGCCCGCTCACCGCCCGCGCCTGGAGAATACGGAAGAGCTGCCGGTTGAACTCGCCGTTCGCCGCCGGGTTGACGACCAGGGTCAGCCACGCCGTGACCACCGTCACGAGCAACGACACGGCCATGACCGGCCGGAACAGCCGCAGCGCGCTCACGCCCGCTGCCTTGAAGGCCACGATCTCCAGATCGCTCGCCAGCCGCCCGCCCGCCAGCAGCACCGCCACCAGCAGCGCCATCGGGAACGTGTGCGCCAGGAAGGACGGCAGCATGAACAGAAGGAGCTGCATCACCAGGTAGAAGGGAACGCCCTTCGTGATCACGAGATCGGTGAGGTGGTAGATCCGATCGATGACCAGGAAGAACGTCAGCAGCGCGCAGCCGAACGCGAACGGCGA
>CAYVHH010000318.1:0-3415 GCA_964450175.1 uncultured bacterium
GTGATCGGGGCGACCCACTCGTTCTGGGCGGCGCTCGTCGTCGCGCCGGTCGCCGTCGGCGCGATCGGCGCCGTCACCGAGGTGACGACGCTCCGGCCGCTCTATCGCCGTGAGCCGCTCTACGGGCTGATCCTCACCTTCGGTCTGGCGCTGGTATTTCGCGAGGGCGCTCGCCAGATCTGGGGCGGCGACATGCGGCGCATCGTGCCGCCCTTCACGGGATCGACGCCGCTCCTGGGGATGACGTATCCGAACTACCGCCTGTTCCTCCTGGCGGCGTCCTCGCTGCTCCTGCTCTCGATCTGGCTCTTCTTCACGAAGACTCGCGCGGGGATCCTGGTGCGGGCGGCGGTGCAGGACGCCGAGATGCTCGACGGGCTCGGCGTCAACGTCCCGCGCGTGTTCACCCTGACGTTCGCCGGCTCGGCCGCGCTCGCCGCGCTGGCCGGGCTCCTGCTGGCGCCCATCTTCACGGTCTACCCGCAGATGGGCGTCGAGATGATCCTGCTGGCGTTCATCGTCGTGATCCTCGGCGGCATGGGCTCGATGGGTGGCTCGGTGGTCGCCGCCTTCGTCATCGGGCTCGCCCAGAGCCTCCTGACGCTCTGGATGAACCCGCAGCGGGTCGCGATCGCGATCTTCGCCATCATGATCGTGATCCTGATCGTGCGGCCGCGGGGCTTCTTCGGCCGGGAGGGCGTGCTTGAGTAGAGCGGTTCATGGGCGCGTGTTTTCGCGATGGGCGGTGATCGTGTGGTTCGTACTGGCGCTGCTGCCAGCCCTGCCCTTCATGTCGAAGTTCTATCTCCTGCTCGCCTTCGACGCGCTCCTGTTCGGCACGATCGCCATGAGCCTCGATCTGCTCATAGGCTACACGGGGCTCGTCTCGTTCGGTCACGCGGCGTTCTTCGGCCTCGGCGCCTACGCGAGCGCCGTCCTGCTCGAGCGCGGGATCGTGTCGCTCTGGGCCGGCCTCCTGGTCGCGCTCGTGGTCGTCGGCCTCTACGCGCTCGTGGTCAGCTTCTTCTCGACGGCGCGCCGCGGAATCTACTTCGCGCTCCTGACCTTGATCTTCGCCGAGGTCGTGTACACCTTCTTCCGCTACACGCAGACCTTCGGCGGCTCGGACGGCATCCAGGGCGTGGCCGCCCCGCGCCTCATCGGCGACTTCGCGATCGACACGCCGCTGCGCAACTACTACCTGGTGCTGGTCTACCTGGGGCTCGCCTACCTCGCCTGCCGCGTCCTGGTCACCTCGCACTTCGGCCGCGTGCTCGTCGCCATCCGCGAGAACGAGGACCGCGCGCGATTCCTCGGCTACGACGTCCAGCGCTACAAGATGGCCGCGTGCATGATCTCGGCGCTGCTCACCGGCCTCGGCGGCGCGCTCTACCCGGGCCGCTCCGGGTTCGCCACGCCCGACCTCATGCTGTGGACCGTCTCGGGCGAGTTCATCATCATGGTCATGATCGGCGGGCTGGGGACCCTGGCGGGCCCGGTCGTCGGCGGCACGTTCTTCGTCCTGCTGCAGGAGAAGGTCTCGTCGTACGTGGACTGGTACTTCATCGTGATCGGCCTGGTCCTGATCTTCATCGTCCTGTTCATGCCCAAGGGCCTGCTCGGGATCCGCGAGCTCCTCGGCGGCCGGCGATGGCGCACGACGGCGTAGTCCTCGAGGTCGAGTCGGTCTCCAAGAGCTTCGGCGCCCTCGCGGCGCTCTCGAAAGTGAGCTTCGCCGTCCGGCAGGGCCAGATCTTCTCGGTGATCGGGCCCAATGGCGCCGGGAAATCCACGCTCTTCAACGTGATCTCCGGGCTTCACGGACCCAGCGCCGGCCGCGTGCGGTTCCGGGGACGCGAGATCGCCGGGCTCGCGCCCGAGACGATCAACCGGCTGGGTATCGCCAAGACGTTCCAGATCACCAACATCTTCCCGCAGATCTCGGTGTTCGAGAACGTGCGCGTCGCCGCGCAGTCCCGTGCGCGCGAGTCGGGGCGGCTCGCCTCGCTCTGGCGCCTGCCGGACGTGGAGACGGGCGTGGCAGAGCTGCTGGGCGCGTTCGGGCTCGCGGCCAAGCGCGACGAGCCGGCCGAGAATCTCTCGCACGGCGAGCAGCGCTACCTGGAGATCTGTCTGGCGCTCGCCACCGAGCCGACCCTCCTGCTCCTCGACGAGCCGACGGCGGGCATGACACCGGGCGAGACGAAAGAGGCCACGGCGCTCGTCCGTCGGATCGCGGCGGCACGAGGCCTCACGGTGCTCCTGATCGAGCACGACATGTCGGTGGTCATGGGAATCTCCGACCGGGTCGCGGTGCTCCACTTCGGCGAGAAGATCGCCGAGGGCGCGCCGGAGGAGATTCGCAACGACCCACAGGTGATCGAGGCGTACCTCGGGCCGCCGGAGGACTAACCTGCTCAAGCTCGCGGACGTGCACGCGGGGTATGGTGCGACGCCGATCCTCTTCGGCGTGTCGCTCGAGGTGCGCGCCGGCGAGGCGGTCGCGCTCCTGGGCCGCAACGGCATGGGCAAGACGACCCTGATGAAGACCGCGATCGGCTTTCTCGCTCCCTGGCGGGGCTCGATCGAGTTCGAGGGCGTCGATCTCCGGCGTCGAGCCCCGCACGAGATCGCTCGGCTCGGCGTCGGCTTCGTGCCGGAGAATCGCCGCATCTTCCCCGGCCTCACCGTCCGAGAGAATCTCGAGCTCGGCCTCTCGGCCGCCCCCGACCGCTCCGCGGCGCTCCGGCGCCGGCGCCTCGAGGAAGTGTTCCACCACTTCCCGAGGCTCCAGGAGCGGATCGAGCAGCCGGGCAAGACGCTCTCCGGCGGCGAGCAGCAGATGCTGGCGATCGCGCGGGTGATGATGGCCGGCGCGCGGCTGATCCTCATGGACGAGCCCACGCAGGGGCTGGCGCCAGCGTTCATCCGGCACATCCGCGACATGATCTCGGAGCTCAAGCGCCTGGGCGTGACCGTGCTGCTGGTCGAGCAGAACGCGCGGGTCGCGCTCTCCGTGTGCGATCGCGGCTACATCATGGAGAAGGGCTCGATCGTGTTCGAAGCTTCGTCGCGCGAGCTGCGCGAGAGCCGGGTGACGCGTGAGAAGCTGGGCGTCTAACGCGCTTCTCGGCGCGAGCCGGCGCGAGGTGCTGCTCCGCGTCGCGCTCGGGATCGTGCTGCTCGGCGCGCTCGTCTGGTTCCTGCCGCTCCGGCGCGCCGGCGAGGACGGACATCACGGCGCGACGTCCACTCTGGATCCGTTCGAGAAGGCCGGCGTCGTCGAGCTCAAGGAAGGCCAGAAAGCGCCGGCGTTCACCCTCGCCACGCTCGATGGCGGGCGCGCGTCCCTGGCGGACCATCGCGACAAGCTCGTCGTCCTCAACTTCTGGGCAACCTGGTGCGGGCCCTGCGC
>CAYVHH010000319.1:0-9278 GCA_964450175.1 uncultured bacterium
AACCTCGTTAACAAAAGGGGAGCTGTAAACGAGGGTCGTGTGCAAGCCCCTCTCGAAGGGGAAGCCTGAAGCCCTCTAATTAACGGCGCCCACCTGGTGATACCAGGTTCGAAACACCACGGCACACGGCAGAGGCGGGGATTTGACTCCCTCGCTCAACGCCCCCTATACTGCGGCAATGCAAGGGATTTGGCTCATTGCCGACTCGATTATCGCGGTCCTTGCCTTAGTCCTCGGTTTCATCCTCCACAAGTGGATCAGCGAGCGGAAGATCGGTGACGCGACGACGCACGGCGAGCGCATCATCCGCGACGCCGAGCGCGACGCCGCCAACCGTCTGAAGGCCGCCGACCTCGAAGCCAAGGAGGCCGCGCTCAAGGCGCGCGCCGCGTTCGAGGAAGAGTCGCGGCAGCGGGAAGGCAAGGTCCAGCAGATCGAGCAGCGCGTGCTCTCGAAGGAAGAAGAGCTCGCGCGCAAGCTCGAACAGCTCGAGCGGCGCCTGAACGAATCTGCCGGCAAGGATCGCGAGCTCACCGGGCGCGAGAAGGCGGTCGGCGAGAAGGAAAGCCGGCTCGCGGTCGCGCTCGACGAGCAGCGGCGCAAGCTCGAGTCGATCGCGAGCCTCACGGCCGAGGAAGCCAAGCGCCAGCTTCTCGCGCAGATGGAGGTCGAGGCGCGGCGTGAGGCGCAGCTGATCGGGATGCGACTCGAAGAGGAAGCGCGCGAGACCGCGCAGGTGAAGGCCCGCGAGGTGCTCGCGTCGACGATCCAGCGGCTCGCCCCGGACTACACGGTCGAGACCGCGGTCTCCGTCGTGGATCTTCCCTCCGACGACATGAAGGGCCGGATCATCGGCCGCGAGGGCCGCAACATCCGGGCGCTCGAGCTGCACACCGGCGTCGACCTGATCGTGGACGACACGCCCGAGGCGGTGCTGATCTCGGCCTACGATCCGTATCGGCGCGAGATCGCGCGGCGCAGCCTTCAAGTGTTGATCGCCGACGGGCGCATCCATCCGGCGCGCATCGAGGAAGTCGTCGAGAAGATCAAGAAGGAGATGGACCAGCACCTGAAGGAAGAGGGCGACAAGGCCTGCTTCGAGGTCGGTGTGCACAACCTGCATCCGGAGCTGGTCAAGCTGGTCGGCCGGATGAAGTTCCGGACCTCGTACGGCCAGAACTGCTTGCAGCACTCGAAGGAAGTCGCCTGGCTCGCCGGCATGATGGCGGCCGAGGTGAAAGCCGACGTCAAGCTCGCCAAGCGCATGGGGCTCCTGCACGATATCGGCAAGGCGCTCACGCACGAGCAGGAGGGGAGCCACCCCGAGCTCTCGCTGCAGGTGCTGACGAAGTACAACGAGTCGGCGAAGGTCATCAACGCGGCCCTCTGCGGCCACGAGAACGTCGAGCCCGAGACGGTCGAGGCCGTGCTGGTCGAGGCCGCCGACGGGATCTCGGCGGCGCGCCCGGGCGCCCGGCGCGACGTGCTCGAGTCGTACATCAAGCGGCTGGCGAAGCTCGAGGAGATCGCGCTCTCGTACAAGGGCGTGGAGATGTGCTACGCGATCCAGGCCGGCCGCGAGCTGCGCGTGATGACGAAGGCCGACATCGTGTCGGACCTCGACGCGCACCAGCTCGCGAAGGACATCAGCAAGCGCATCGAGGCCGAGATGCAATATCCCGGGCACATCAAGGTGATCGTCATCCGAGAGACGCGCGCCGTCGAAGTGGCGAAGTAGACGATCATGAACATCCTCATGGTCGGCGACGTCTACGGCGAGCCGGGCCGGCAGGCGATCGCGAAGCTCCTGCCGCGGCTCCGCCAGGAACACGCGATCGACTTCGCGGTCGTCAACGTCGAGAATTCCGCCGGCGGTTTCGGTGTGACCGCGGCGATCGCCCGCCAGGTGCTCGAGGCCGGCGCCGACGTGATGACGTCGGGCAACCACATCTGGGACAAGCGCGAGATCGTCGAGTACATCACCAAGGAGAACCTGCTGCTGCGCCCCGCGAACTTTCCGGCGGGAACTCCCGGTGTGGGCTACGTCACCGTCAAGACCGGGCCCCACAAGGTGGCGGTGCTGAACCTGATGGGCCGCGTCTTCATGCTGCCGATCGACTGCCCGTTCCGGAAGGCCGACGAGATCCTGCCCGAGCTCCGCAAGGAGACACCGATCGTCCTGGTCGACATGCACTGCGAGGCGACGTCGGAGTCGCTGGCGATGGGCTGGTACCTCGACGGGCGCGCGAGCGCGGTGGTGGGAACGCATCGGCACGTGCAGACCGCCGACGAACGCGTGCTGCCGGGCGGCACCGCGTACATCACCGACCTGGGTCTGACCGGACCGACCGAGGGCGTGATCGGCGTGGACCGCGATCAGATCATCCAGCGCTTCCTCAACCAGATGCCGATCCGCTTCGAGACCGCCAAAGGCCCCGCGGCCCTGCAGGGAGTCGTGATCGTCGTCGAGCCCGAGACCGGCCGCGCGACGTCCATTCGCCGGCTCCGCGTCGCGGCTTGATCCTCGACGGCAAAGCCGTAGCCCAGAAGGTGCTGGACGACGTGCGCGCGGGAGTCGCGCGCCTCAAGGACCGGACGGGCGTCGTTCCGACTCTCGCGGTGGTGCTCGTCGGCGATTTCGCCTCGTCGAAGGTCTACGTCGCCAACAAGAAGCGCGCCGCCGACACCGTCGGAATCGCCGCGCAGGATCACATCCACCCCGAGGGGCTCGACCGCGCGGCGCTGCTGGCGCTGCTGCGACGGCTCAACGCCGATCCCCAGATCCACGCGATCCTGCTGCAGCTGCCGCTGCCGGCCGGGCTCGACGAGGACGAGGCGATCGCGGCGATCGCGCCCGAGAAGGACGCCGACGGTCTGCACCCGACCAACCTCGGTCGCTTGCTCGCCGGCACGCCGGGCGTGGTGCCGTGTACGCCGGCCGGCTGCCTCGAGATCCTCGACCACTACGGCTGCGACCTCACGGGCGCCGAGGCCGTCGTGATCGGCCGCTCGCGTCTGGTCGGTAAGCCGCTCGCCCAGCTCCTGCTCGCGCGCCACGCGACGGTCACGATGTGCCACACGCGCACGCGGGATCTCGCCGCCCACACGCGCCGCGCCGACGTGCTGTGCGTCGCGGCCGGGCGCCCGCGCACCGTGACCGGCGACATGGTGAAGGACGGCGTCTGGGTGATCGACATCGGCATCAATCGCCTGGAAACCGGCAAGCTCGCCGGCGACGTCGAGTTCGAGAGCGTGGCGGCGCGGGCCCACGCGATCACGCCGGTGCCGGGCGGGGTGGGGCCGATGACGATCGCGATGCTCCTGCGCAACACCCTGCGCGCGGCCGAGCGCCAGCTGGGGGCGGCATGAGCACGGGCCGCGCGGTGCTGAGCGTCTCCGAGCTGACGCGACGCCTGCAGGAAGTCCTCGAGGAGCGCTTTCCGGCGGTCTGGGTCGAAGGCGAGATCTCGAACTACCGCCTGTACGGCTCGGGCCACGCCTACTTCACGTTGAAAGACGCCGAGTCCCAGATTCGCGCGGTGCTCTTCCGCAATCGCGGCCGCCGGATCAAGTTCGAGCCCGCCGACGGCCTGCACGTGATGGCTTTCGGCAGCATCGAGGTCTACCCGCAACGGGGCGAATACCAGATGGTCATCGAGCTGCTGGAGCCGAAGGGGCTCGGCGCCCTGCAGCTCGCGTTCGAGCAGCTGAAGGCGCGTCTGCAGGCCGAAGGGCTCTTCGATCAGGCGCGCAAGCGCGAGCTGCCGCGATTCCCGCGCAAGATCGGCGTCGTGACGTCGGCCAGCGGCGCCGCGATCCGGGACATCCTGCGCGTGATCGGACGGCGCTTCGGCGATCTCCACATCGTGATCGCGCCGTGCCGGGTCCAGGGCGACGGTGCGGCCGAGGAGATCGCGCAGGGACTCCGCGACCTGAACGCGCTCGGCGGCGTCGACGTCATCATCGTCGGCCGCGGCGGCGGCTCGCTCGAGGACCTCTGGGCCTTCAACGAGGAAGTGGTCGCCCGCGCGATCGTGGCCTCGAAGGTGCCGGTCGTGTCGGCGGTCGGCCACGAGGTGGACTACACGATCGCCGACTTCGTCGCCGACCTGCGCGCGCCCACCCCTTCGGCGGCGGCCGAGCTGGTGGTGCGGGAAAAGCAGGCGGTGGTCGACAGTCTCGCGCAGCTGCGCGCGCGGCTCGAGCGATTCGCCGCGAGGCCGCTGCGCGATCTCGAACGTCGAGTGGACGAGCTGACGGCCCGCCTGCGGCGTGAGATGCGCAACGAGCTCGGACGGGCCCATCATCGCGTCGTGCTGGCCACCCGCGCGCTTCGCGCGTCGGATCCGGTCGCCCGGCTCGCCCGCGACCGCCATCGCCTGGAGAGTCTGCAGTCGCGGATGATCACGCTGCTCCATCGCCGACATGATCGCGCGCACGCGGCGCTGCGGACCGCCGTCGGCCGACTCGATTCGCTCTCACCGCTGGCGGTGCTCGGCCGCGGCTACAGCCTCACGCGCACGCCCGCCGGCGACATCGTGCACAGCCCGGCGCAGGTGAGCGTCGGCGACGCCATTCGCGTGCTGCTGCAGCGCGGAAGCCTCGACGCGCGCGTGACCGAGACGAGGGAACAGGATGACCGACCTCAAGTTTGAGGACTGCCTGGCGCGGCTCGAGCAGATCGTGGGACGGCTCGAGACGGGCAATCTGCCCCTCGAGGAGTCGCTGAAGATCTTCGAGGAGGGCATCGGGCTGGCGCGGAGCTGCGCCCGCTATCTCGAGGACGCCGAGAAGCGCATCGAGGTGCTCGCCAAGGACGAGAGCGGTGCGCTGGGTGCGCGGCCGTTCGCCTGGGAGCCCGAGAGGGATCAGTGAGCGCGTTCGATCTCGACGCCTACCTGAAGGAACGGCGCCAGCTCGTCGACGCGGCGCTCGATCGATGCCTGCCGAGCGAGGACGCGCGGCCGCCGTCGGTGCACCGCGCGATGCGCTACAGCGTCCTGGCGGGCGGCAAGCGCTTGCGGCCGATCCTCGTGATCGCCGGTGCCGAAGCGGTCGGCGCCTCGGCGAGCACGGTCATGCCGACCGCGTGCGCGATGGAGCTGATCCACACGTACTCCCTGATCCACGACGATCTGCCGGCGATGGACGACGACGACTACCGGCGCGGCCGGCTGACCAATCACAAAGTCTTCGGGGACGCGATCGCGATCCTGGCGGGCGACGCGCTGCTGACCTACGCCTTCCAGCTTGTCGCGCAGAATGCCGCGCTGCCGGGCGTGGACCCGAGGGTGGTGTGCGACGTCGCCGCCGAGATCGCCGAGGCGGCCGGCACCCTGGGCATGGTGGGCGGGCAGGTCGTGGACATCGAGTCGGAGGGCCAGACGGTTACGGCCGCGGAGCTCGAATACATCCACATCCACAAGACGGCCGCGCTGCTGCGCGCCTCGCTCTCGGTGGGCGCCCGCCTCGGCGGCGCCGACGCCGCGGCGCTGGCCGCCGTGGCCGATGCCGGGCAGAGCCTCGGCCTGGCCTTCCAGATCGTCGACGACATTCTGGACGTCGAGGGTAGTCTAGAGACGCTCGGCAAGACCGCCGGTAGCGACGAGCGAAAGCAGAAGGTGACCTATCCCGCGCTCCACGGCATCGAGGCGTCACGCCGCGAGGCGCGGCGATTGATCGAACGGACGAAGAGCCGGCTCAGCGTGTTCGGCGCCCGATCGGCGCCGCTGTGCGCGCTGGCCGACTTCGTCGTGGAGAGGAAAAGCTAGTGTCGTCGATCACAGGACTCTACGCGCGCGAGATCCTGGACTCGCGCGGCAATCCGACGGTCGAGGTGGAGGTGCAGCTCGAGTCCGGCGCCTGGGGCCGCGCGGCGGTGCCGTCGGGCGCGTCGACCGGCAAGCGCGAAGCGGTCGAGCTTCGCGACGGTGACGGCCAGCGCTACCGCGGCAAGGGCGTGCGGCAGGCCGTGCGGAACGTCGAGGAGACGATCGCCCCCGAGGTCGAGGGGATGGAAGCCTCGGAGCAGGCGGCCCTCGACCAGGCGCTGCTCGAGCTCGACGGCACGCCGAACAAGTCGGCGCTCGGCGCCAACGCGATCCTCGCGGTGTCGCTCGCGGTCGCCCGCGCCGCGGCCGACGACGCCGGGCTTCCGCTCTATGCGTACTTGGGCGGCGTCGGCGCGCGGCTGATGCCGGTGCCGATGCTGAACGTCCTCAACGGCGGCGCGCACGCCGACAACGGGATCGACTTCCAGGAGTTCATGCTGGTGCCGGCGGGCGCCGAGAACTTCTCGGGCGCGATCCGCATGGGCGCCGAGATCTTCCACACGCTGAAGGAGATCCTGCACGAGAAGGGCCTCGCCACCGGCGTCGGCGACGAGGGCGGATTCGCGCCGAACCTGGCCAGCAACACGGCCGCGCTCGACCTGTTCCTGCAGGCGGTCGAGAAGGCCGGCTACCGGCCGGGCGGGGACGTCTTCTTCGCGCTCGACGTGGCGGCGAGCGAGTTCGCCGAATCGGGCGGCCGCTACCGGCTGCGCCGCGAGAACCTCGTGCTCTCGAGCGAGGAGATGATCCATCGCTACGAGC
Source organism: uncultured bacterium (assembly GCA_964450175.1). Taxonomy (GTDB): domain Bacteria; phylum Methylomirabilota; class Methylomirabilia; order Rokubacteriales; family CSP1-6; genus AR31. The sequence goes on from CAYVHH010000319.1 coordinate 6,594, forward strand.
AGCTGCTCGACCGCTACCCGATCGTCTCGATCGAGGACGGCCTGGGCGAGGATGACGTGGCCGGGTGGGGCGCGATGACGCGCAAGCTCGGCGGCCGCGTGCAGCTGGTGGGCGACGACTTGCTGGTGACGAATCCCGCGATCATCCAGCAGGCGATCAAGAACGGCCTGGCCAACGCGGTGCTCGTCAAGGTGAACCAGGTCGGCACCCTGACCGAGACGCTCGAGGCGATCGAGCTGTCCAAGCGGGCCGGGTACGGCACCGTGATCTCGCACCGCTCGGGCGAGACCGAGGACACCTTCGTCGCCGATCTCGCCGTCGCCATCAACGCGGGCCAGATCAAGACGGGCTCGGTCGCCCGGGGCGAGCGGACGGCGAAGTACAACCAGCTGCTGCGCATCGAGGAAGAGCTCGGCCACTCCGCGTCGTGGCCCGGGCGCTCCCTCTACACCCGCGTGGGCCGGTGAGAGCGCCCCGCGTCGACGCCCAGAAGCTGAGCCCGCAGCGCGTGGGCGCCATCGCCATGGTGGCGCTCGCCGTGGGGTTGGCGGTGTTCGGCGTGAAGGAATCGGTGCGGGCCTGGCAGATGCGGCACGACATGCACGCGGTCGAGCGCGAGGTGCAGGCCTTGCGCGCCAAGCAGGAACAGCTCACACGCACGGTCGACCGGCTGCGAAACGATCCCCTCTACATCGAGAAGCTCGCCCGCGAGGAGATGGGCATGGTCCGCGAAGGCGAGACCGTGCTGAAGTTCCCCTCTCAGAACCGCTAAGTTCCACATGGACGCGTTCTGGACCTGGTTCTGGGGCGCCGGGTGGTTCTGGTTCGTGATGTTCTGGCTGGCCCTGCTCGTCAACGGCCGTGCGGCCTTCAAGCTCCTGCTCGACTGGAAGGGCATGCTCACCACGTGCCGTTTCGTCGAGCGCGCGTACGAAGCGCGGGGGGCGCTGCCCGACGAAGCGACGCTCGAGCGCGACCAGACCGCGCCGGTCTTCGTGCACCTCGTACCCGCGTGGCAGGAGCCCGAGATCGCCACCACCTTGCGCGCCCTGCTCGACTCGCGGTATCCGCACGCCAAGCTCCACGTCGTCGTCGCGACCCGTGAGGACGAGGAGCGCGCGCCCCATCCGGCGATGGGTGTCTCGACCGCCGAGCTCGTGCGCCGCTTCCGCGAGAGCCTGCCGCCCTGGCAGCAGAAGATGCTCACGCTCGTCGCGATGCCGGGCGAGGGACGGAAGGCGCACCAGCTCAACTGGGCGCTGCGGCCCGAGGTGCTCAAGCCGTTGCTGGATCTCCGCGACGACCCGACGCGCGTCTGGATCGGGCTGAGCGACGCCGACTCGATCCCCGACCCGAACGCCTATCGCTGGATCGCCGCCGATCTGGCGAGAAACCGCGGGCAGCTCGCCTACCAGGGCGTCACGCTCTCGCTGGCCAACTTCGACCGGCTCGACGTGCGCGGCCGCGTGTGCGCCGTGCAGCAGTCGTCGATCTTCATCCGCGTCTCGATCGCGCGCTTGATCAACGAGCGCCGGCGTATCGAGGCGTTCGCGCGGCTCCGGGCGCGCGCGCCGCGCATCGGCCGCCTGCTCCGGCCGATCTTCGAGCTGTGCTTCCGCCGCTCGCAGATCTGCCTCGGCCACAACCAGTTCGTGCGCCTCGACGTGCTGCAGAGCCTCGGCGGCTTTCCGACGTCGGGCGCAACGGAAGACTCGACCCTGGGCTACGCGCTGGGCGCGCGCGGCGTGCTGATGGCCGCGATGCCGATGCTCGAGCTGGTCGACATGCCCGAGACGAACGCCGGCATGATTCGCCAGAACGCGCGCTGGTACAAGGGCGTGCTCGACGACGTCGCGTTTCTTCGCGGCGTCTGGCGCGCGCGGCCGACGGCGTACAACTTCGCCCAGCTCGCTCGGCACGTCGGTAACAAGGTGATCGAGTGGCCGATCGCCGCCGTCGTGTATCCCGTGCTCGGATTCCTCGGCTGGCATCTGGCCTATCGATTCTCGTATCACCCCGCCTGGTTTCTCGTGGGCGTCGCGTTTCCCTCGATCTCGCTCGGCCTGACCGTGTGGGTGGGCGGGATCGTCACGCAGGATCTGATCGAGAGCCTCACGCCGCACTTCCCGCGCCCGGTGAACGTGGCCCGCACGACGCTCAAGGCGAAGTTCTTCGGCACGTTCCGGTGTCAGACCTACTGGCTTCTCGCGACGCGCGGGGCCTGGCGCGTGCTGTGGTCGATCGCGCGTTCCGGACGATTCGAGCCGGTGAAGACCAACCGCGTCGTCCGCCAGAGCTGATCGCCCGTCGCAGGGCCGCGTTCTCAACGCTCGGCTGCCCGGATCGTGAGCACGCTTGCCAGGTGCGCCCGGAAATAGCGCAACCAAATTAGGTTCTTGCTGATCGTCCGGAGGACTTCGCGGGTCTCGGCGTCGCGCCCCCAGCGCCGACTCTGACCGGGAGGCGCACTTCCATTCCTGGGAGGGGCTAGCCTGGCCCGGTACGCTGGAATGGCGGGAAGGAGGCGCGAGTGATGGCGACAACGACTCTGGAAGGGACGGCGCGCGCACTGGTTGCGCCCGGCAAGGGGATCCTCGCAGCGGACGAGAGCCACGCGACGATCGGTCGGCGCTTCGAGCCGCTCGGGATCGCCAACAGTGACGAGAACCGCCGGCGCTACCGGCA
>CAYVHH010000320.1:0-6041 GCA_964450175.1 uncultured bacterium
CGAAGAGATACATGATGGGCGAGAGGTGGTCGCCCCATGCGTGCATCTCAGGCAGACTCACGTACGGGCCGTAGCCACGGGCCAGGTTCCACGTGAGCTGCACGTAGTAGCCGAGATCGAGGGCGTGGGTCCGGAGGGCCAGGTGCCGGGTGACGACGATGAACCCCATCACGACGGCGTACGCGCCCGCGCCCAGGCTCGCGAGCAGCGCGGGCGGCACCGTGGGCAGCCGCAGCGGGGCCGCCAGGGCGCGGAGCGCCCCGATGACGGCGAGCGCGATGACGAACTCGTCGGCGCGGGTGAACGAGTGACCGGCGACGGTCAACGCGCCCCTGGTGATCACCACCATCAGGAGCAGGACGCCCCCCGCCGCGACCGCCTCGAGGAGGCGGGCCGCGCGCGTCACGGCAGGCGCGTGTATCTGGCCCGCAGGCTGTCGAAGCGGCGCGAGCGCCGCAGACCGCGCTGGTTCAAGGTGAACCAGAAGAGCACGGAGAGAATCCGAAGCCCGTAGCCGACCGAGGCGAAGAAGCTCGCGGACGACGCCTCCGGAAAGTAGCGCGTCGGCACCGCGATCTCGGCGATCCGGAACTTCGCGGCGACCACCTGCGCGATGATCTCCTGGTCGAAGACGAAGCCGTCGGAGTTCGCGGGGAAGTTGACGGTCTCCAGGACCTCGCGCCGGAACGCGCGATACCCGGTGTGGTACTCCGACAGCGACAAGGAGAACGCGCGGTTCTCCAGGCCGGTCAGGAAACGATTCGAGACGTACTTCCACCAGGGCATCCCCTGCGCGAGGGCCGAGCCTTCCTTGAGTCGCGAGCCCAGTACCACATCGGCCTGGCCGCTCACGATCGGCTGGATGATCTGGGGCACGAGCCGCGGATCGTACTGGTAGTCGGGGTGCACCATGACCACGATGTCCGCGCCGGCCCGTAGCGCCTCGGCGTAGCACGTCTTCTGATTGGCGCCGTAGCCGTAGTTGCGATTGTGGACGAAGATCTCGAGCCCGAGCTGGCGCGCGACGTCCAGGGTCGCGTCGGTCGAGCCGTCGTCGACCAGGATGACGAGGTTCACGGCGTCCTTCGGCAGCTCCTCGTATGTCAGCCGGAGCGTCTGGCCCGCGTTGTAGGCGGGCATCACGACGACGACCTTCGGGGCGGATCGAGTCACGCTCATGACACTCCCGGCCGCTCGGCGGCACCCTTCGGGTGGGCCAGCACGATGAACTGGTAACCGAGAAGACGGCGCACCCGGCGGGCGATCGCCGCGTTGATGGAATGGGTGGCCTTCACCCAGCCGCGATGCCAGCTCACCGGGAGGATCTGGTAGAGCGGCGCCGGGGTGGCGGTGAAGCGCTGGATCGAGAGCCCGGCGTCGGCGAGCATCGCACGCAGCGAGCGCTCGGTGAAGAACCGCAAGTGAGACTGATCGAGGATTCCGCGGTCGAGGTAGTCGAACCGTCCGACCAGGAGCAGGAGCCGGATCCACAGGTGCGCGATGTTCGGGACCGAGATGACCACGAACCCGGCAGGCGACAGGCTTCGATCGAGCTCCACGAGCACTCGCAAGGGATCGACCAGGTGCTCGAGCACGTCACCGTACACGATGACGTCGAAGGGCCCCTCGCCGACCGGGATCTCGCGATCGAGATTCAGCGTGATCATTCGCTCGCAGTGGCGAGCGCCGGCCTGCGCGAGGACCGGATCGGCCTCGATCGCCGTCACGCGCCAGCCGCGCTCGGTGAGCTGTCGGCTCAGCAGGCCGTCGGCGGCGCCGACGTCGAGCAGCCGCCGGCCCCGGCCGTCGCCCAGCCAGCGCAGGATCACCGAGTGACTGCTGTGCGGGTCGGGCTTGAGGACGTACCTGGGGGACGCCCCGCTCATCGCCCAATCATCGGATGGCAGGCCCTCGATCGGCAAGATTGGAATAGAGCCGGCGCCCGCCGGCTTCGGCGATCAGGTGGACGGAGGCCGGCGGCAGGGAGCGCACCACGCTCCGCGCCGGGTCGACCGCCGAGACCAGGAACACACGGCCGAAACGCGTCCAGGCCTGCTCGAGCCGCGGCGAATCCCAGAAGACGTCGCGCGCCTCGGGCAGGCCGGCGCCGAACGCGAGATTGGGCTGGAGGCCATTGACGACGTGGACCGGCGCCCGCACCAGGAGGAGGAGGGAGGCGCTGGTCTCGATCGGCCCTTCGTGCACGACGACGTCACCCGGCTGGAGCCGACTCACGAGCGCAGCCGTCAGCGGACGTAGGGAGCGAGTGCGAGCCAGCTGCGTCCTGGCGTCCGCCGCGACCGCCGGCAGGAAGGCGATCGTCGCCGCCAGCGCGATCCCGATGCCGAGCGCCGTCGCGCGCCACCAGACGGCGGCCACCAGCGCGGCCGTGGCGAGCGCGAAGATCGCCAGGCCGGCTCGCGAGAGTGCGATGACGTCGAGCCCGGCCGGCGCTTCGACGCGAGCTGGCAGGAGCCCGGCCAGGATCGCCACGAACGCGCCCGTGACCAGCACGAACAACACGAGCACGGGCGCCAGCAAGCGCCGCGCCGGCGTGGCACCTGTCGCGCCTTCGATCGCCTCGTCCCAGACGCGCGCCGCCAGAAGCGCGAGCGCCGGAAACGCGACGAGGGCGTGGTGGGGCAGCTTCACCGGCGCGAGGGCCGCGAATCCGATGACGATCGCGGCCCAAAGCCCGAGCAGGAGCCAGAGCCGCGCCCGCGCGTCGGCCCAGGGCCGCCTGAATGCGCGCGTGAACGCCCACGGCAACGCGAGCGCCCACGGAAGAAACCCGAGCAAGGTCAGGCCGAGGAAGCCGAGCAGCCCTAGCGGGGCCTCTTCGTCGGGCACCAGGCGCGGGTGGGTGAACGCGTACAGATGATTGTCGACCACGACGTGACGGAGAAAACCCGGGCTGCGCGCTTCCATCACGAGATACCAGGGCCCGGCGATCGCCAGTGCCACCAGCACGCCCCACCAGGGGACCCACGGAGTCACCGGCCGCTCGCGGGTGAGCCAGAAGAAGATCGCGATGACCGGCACGACGGCGAGCGCATCGAGAAAGTCGCGTGTGATCATGGCGAGGCCCAGGCCCGCGTAGAAGACGAGGAGCCCGCGGCGCGTGTCGCCGAGATACGCGAGGACGAATCCGGCCCAGGCGAGCGTGACCCAGAAGACGTACAGGAGCTCCGGCCGCGCGGTGCGGCCGTAGACGAACACGCCCAGGTTCGCGGCGACCATGAGCCCGCCGAGCAGCCCCAGACGCGGCCCGCCCAGGGCGATACCGAGGCGCGCGGTCACCGCCGCGCAGCCCACGGCCGCCAGCGCGGGCCAGAGGCGCGCGGCGAACGGCGTCGGGCCTGCCGCACCGAACGAGGCCGAGACCAGCCAGGAGAGGAGCGGCGGCTGGTCGACGTAGCGCACGCCGTCGATCCGTGGTGTGATCCAGTCGCTGGCGAGCGCCATCTCGCGTGCGATCGCGGCGTGGAATCCTTCGGGCGGATCCAGGAACGGAGCCGCGCCGAGCCCGACGAGGTACAGGCCGACCTCCACGAGCGCAACGCCGAGCGGGATGCCCCGCACGGGACCGGGAGCTAGGTGACCTTGACGAGCGCGTCGGCCGGGAGACTTCGGAGGAACTCGGTCAGCGCGCCGTCGAGGTACTCTCGATCGCGGGACTCGAGCGTCACCTTCACCTTGTACTCCGGATTGGAGAACTCCGGGTACGACCCGAGCAGCAGCTGCGGAAAGTCCACCAAAAGCCGGTTCAGGTAGTCGGCGAGCACCCCCTCGCCGATCGCCACGAACACGTTCTTCAGATGGATCGGCTGGTCGCGGAACCGCTCGCGGATGGCCTCGAACTTCTGGCGGAAGATCTCCGGCACGCCGGGCAAGACGTACACGTTGCGCATGAGCACGGTCGGAAAGCGTATCGTCTCGCCGCCGACCAGCTCGGCGCCCTCGGGAATCTCGGCCATCTTGAGATGCGACTCGTTGAGCCGGTCGCGGAGGTGGCGCCGCAGCAGGTCGACCAGCATCGGGTGGCGCACGATCTTGGCCCCCATCCCGAGCGCGACCCCTTCGAGCGTGACGTCGTCGTGCGTGGGTCCGACGCCACCCGAGGTGAACACGACGTCGTGGGCGCGGCTGAAGGCCGCGACTTCCTGGGCGATCAGCTGGATCTCGTCGGGAATGACGGCGATGCGGCGCACGTCGACGCCGAGCGCGCGAAGCTCCCGGCACAGGTACGCGGCGTTGGCGTCGGCGATCTTCCCGGAGAGGATCTCGTTGCCGACGAGAATGATGCCCGCGGTCTTCGGCATGGGTCCCGAGCGATTCTACGATGCTAGAATGCAGGTGTCTAATTGAAGGAGACCGCATGATCCAATTGAGCGGCTGGGCGCTCACCCTCGGCGCGTCGTCTGGGTTCGGGGAGGCCGCCAGCCTCGCGCTGGCGCGGGCCGGACTGAACATCTTCGGCGTCCATCTCGACCGCAAGGCCACGCTGGCCAACGTCGAGCGGATCACCGGCGAGATCAAGGCCCTCGGCCGCCAGGCGGTGTTCTTCAACGTCAACGCCGCCGACGCCGAGAAGCGCGCCGAAGTGGCCGGCCAGATGGCCCACGTGCTGGAGGAGCGCGGCGAGTCCGGCACATTACGCGTGCTCCTGCACTCGCTCGCGTTCGGCACGCTCAAGCTCTACGTCGCCGATCCGATGAAGGAAGCCGTCACGCAGGCACAGATGGACATGACGCTCGACGTGATGGCCCACTCGCTCGTCTACTGGACCCAGGAAGTCGTCGCCCGCGGCCTCATGACGCGCGGGGGGCGCATCTATGCGATGACCTCGTCCGGCGGGACGCGCGTGCTGCCGTTCTACGGCCCGGTGTCCGCGGCGAAGGCGGCGCTCGAGTCGCATATCCGTCAGCTGGCCTCCGAGCTCGCGCCGCAGGGCATCACCGCGAACGCCATCCGCGCCGGCGTGACCGACACACCCGCCCTGCAGAAGATCCCGAAGCACGACTCGATCATCGCCGAGGCGCAGCGGCGCAACCCGAGCGGACGCATGACCACGACCGAGGACGTCGCGCGGGCCATCGTCGTGCTGTCCCACCCTGACACGTACTGGATCACGGGCAACGTGATCGGCGTCGACGGCGGGGAAGATATCGTCGGGTGACCTACACCCAGGGGGTGGTGCTCGGCCTCGTCCAGGGGCTCACCGAGTTCCTCCCCGTTTCGTCCTCCGGCCATCTCATCCTGGTGCCGCACGTCTTCGGCTGGCCGGATCAGGGGCTCGGCTTCGACGCCGTCATGCACCTCGGAACGCTCGCGGCGCTCCTCGCCTACTTCCGCCGCGAGCTCCTGGGCATGGCCACGGGCGCGCTCTCGCGGCGACTCGCCGCCTTGCTGATCCTGGCGACGATCCCCGGCGGGCTGGCGGGCGTCCTTCTGGAGAAGCTCGTCGAGTCCAAGCTCCGCTCGCCCCTGCTCATCGCGTGCACGACGGCCGGATGGGGGATCGTCATGTGGGTTGCCGATCGCCGGGCTGCGCCGGCGCCAAAGCTGCCGGGCGATCCGCTCGAGCGCGTCTCGCTCGGCCAGGCCCTCACGGTCGGCTGCGCTCAGGCGCTGGCGTTGATCCCGGGCACCTCGCGCTCGGGCATCACGATCACCGCGGGACTGCTGGGCGGTCTCGATCGCGCGACGGCGGCGCGCTTCGCGTTTCTGCTGGGTATCCCGATCACCGCCGGCGCGGGCAGCCTGAAGGCGCTCCACTTGCTGAAGGAAGGTCTTCCGCACGGTGACGGAGGGCCGTTGACGGCGGCGCTGATCACGGCGTTCGTCAGCGGCTGGTTCGCGGTGTGGTTCCTGGTGAGCTACCTGAAGACTCGCTCGCTCCAGCCGTTCGTGATCTATCGGCTGCTGCTCGCGCTCGTGATCTTCCTGGTCATCCTGCGCGGCTGACGCCGCGGTCAGGCCCACATCAGATCGAAGAGCCGGCAGGCGTTGGTCGAGAGCTGGAACATCACGTCCTCGAC
>CAYVHH010000321.1:0-2781 GCA_964450175.1 uncultured bacterium
GACATCACCGACGAGGACGCCTTCCGGGCGCTCTCTGGCAAGGGCGTCGGCATCTTCGTGGGCCAGGCGGATGATCCGGAGATCGGGGGCCGTGGCACATCCGCCGCGTTCGTGCTGGACTCGATCGAGGAGGTGGAACGATTTCTGGACACGCTGGCCCGGTGAGCGCCGAGCGCGCCGACGAGGCCTTCGCCCTCGCCTACGAGAGCTTCGAGCCGGACGAGGAGGGCCTGCGCGAGGCGCTGACCTCGACTGGCAACGGCTATTTCTGCACGCGCGGCGCGGCGGAGTGGGGGGACGCGGGGGGCGCCCATTACCCGGGGACGTACGCGCACGGCGGCTACAACCGGGAGACGACGGTGATGGGCGGGCGTCCCGTCCTCAACGAGGACCTCGTCAACCTCCCCAACTGGCTCGTCCTCAAGCTGAGGATCGAGGGCGACGACGCGATCGGCCTGGACAACGTCGAGCTGCTTGAGTACCGCCACGAGTACGACATCCGCTACGCGCTCCTCTCCCGGACGGTGCGCTTCCGAGACCGGGCCGGCCGCGAGACCAGCCTGCGCAGTCGTCGGTTCGTCAGCATGGCCCACCATCACCAGGCGGCGATCGAGTGGGTGATCACCCCGGAGAACTGGTCGGGCCGGATGGAGGTCATCTCCGCGATCGACGGGCGCGTGACGAACCGCGGCGTCGCACGCTATGCGGAGCTCGAGGGCCGCCACCTCGACCCGGTCTCCCCTCGGACGTTTGGCCCCGAAGTCATCGCGCTGAAGGTTCAGACCCGCAAGTCGAACATCTACTTCGCCCAGGCCGCCCGCACCAACGTCTTCCGCGGCGACGAGCGCGTCGATGTCCAGCGCAGCCTGTTCCAGACGGAGGACTACATCCAGCAGGTCGTCGCCTGCGACGCGCGCGCGGGCGAGCCTGTGCGCGTCGAGAAGATGGTCGCCTTCTACACCTCACGCGACCGCGCCATCAGCGAACCGCTGGGGAGTGCCGGGGAGTCCGCCGGGCGCTATCCCGGGTTCGTCGAGGCGCTCGAGCGCCACGAGCGGGCGTGGGACGAGCTGTGGCGCGCGTGCGACATGCGGCTGCCGGGGAACGATCGCGTCCAGCTCGTTCTGCGCTTCCATATCTCCCATGTCCTGCAGGTCTGTTCGCGCTACACGGCCGACCGGGACGCCGGAGTCCCGGCGCGAGGCCTCAACGGCGAGGCCTACCGCGGGCACGTGTTCTGGGACGAGCTCTATGTCTATCCGTTCCTGAACTTCCGCCTTCCCGAGATCACCCGCGCCCTGCTGATGTACCGCTTCCGGCGTCTCGGCCAGGCCCGGGCCGCCGCGCGTGACGCCGGCTACCGCGGCGCGATGTATCCGTGGCAGAGCGGCAGCGACGGCAAGGAAGAGACACAGGTCGTTCACCTGAACCCGCTATCGGGCCAGTGGGAGCCGGACCTCAGTCACAACCAGCGGCACGTCAACGCCGCGATCTTCTACAACATCTGGAGCTACTACGAGGTCACCGAGGACCTCGACTTCCTGCGCGAGTACGGCGCCGAGATGATGCTCGAGATCGCGCGCTTCTGGGCCTCGATCGCGAGCTTCAACCCTGACCGGGACCGCTATGAGATCCACGGCGTGATGGGCCCGGACGAGTTCCATGAGAAGTACCCCAACGCGGCCGAGGGCGGGCTGCGCAACAACGCGTACACGAACGTCATGGTCGCGTGGATTGCCGAGACCGCGCAGAAGGTGCTCGACCTGCTGCCTGAGAGTCGCCGCGAGGCACTGTCCGACCGCCTCGGGCTGACGGACGCCGAGATCGCCTGCTGGGGCGAGATGAGCCGCAAGATGTTCGTGCCGTTCCACGGCGACGGCATCATCAGCCAGTTCGAGGGTTACGAGAAGCTTGCCGAGCTCGACTGGGGCGCCTACAGAGCGAAGTACGGCCGGATTCAGCGGCTCGACCGGATCCTGCGCTCCGAGGGAGACGATCCGGACCGATACATGCTGGCCAAGCAGGCCGATACGGTCATGCTCTTCTACCTGTTCTCCGAGGAGCAGCTGCGGCATCTGTTCGAAGGGCTCGGCTACGAGTACGGGCCCGACACCGCCCGCAAGAACATCGCCTACTACGACGCGCGGACCTCACATGGCTCGACTCTGAGTTTCATCACGCACGCCGCGGTGCTGGCCTCGCTGGACCCGGAGAGCTCATGGGAACGCTTCATCGCTGCGCTCGAGAGCGACATCGGAGACGTCCAGGGCGGAACGACCAAGGAGGGCATCCACCTCGGGGTGATGGCGGGAACGCTCGATCTCATCCAGCGCGGCTACGTCGGCACCGACATCCGTGACGGCGTCCTGCACTTCCGCCCCAGGCTCACCGACCGGCTGGACTGGCTCTCGTTCCCGATGCAGTTCCGGGGCACGCCGATCAGGATCACGCTCGCCGACGGCCGGCTGACGGTCGCCGTGCACGCCGAGGGATTCAGCCGGCCAGTTCGCGTTGCGGTGGGCGACGAGATTCGCGAGCTGCGTGCCGGCGACCGGCACACATTCGCGCTGAATGCGCCAACAAGCGTCACGCAATAGCGACGGAGAGGACAACAGTGACTACTGGATTTCGCGGCGCGATCTTCGACGTTGACGGTGTATTGGTGGACTCGCCGCACGAACGGGCCTGGCGCGAAGCGCTCAAAGAGCTCATGGAGACCGAATGGAGCGACCTCCAGCCCTCGACGAGCTACTCGCCCGAGCGCTTCACCCCGCAGGTCTA
>CAYVHH010000322.1:0-7167 GCA_964450175.1 uncultured bacterium
GGCCGGGATGCGCGGCGCCGTCACGCCGTGATTCTCCTGACGATGTCGTCGAACGCGCGGTCGGCGAGTGCCCTCACCTCTTCGCGCGTCAGCGGCTGGATCGGGTGCGCCACCACGACCGTCCGATAGTCGACGGCGCCGAGCGCGTCCGCCTGCGCGCGTGCGGCTCGGACGAACTCGGACGAGATCACCGTCGCCACCGGAATGCCGTTGTCCTCGAAGAACACGCCGTCGTGCACACTGCACGTTGTGCACGACCCTCAGTCGGCGAGTCCCTCGACGAGGACATCGGTGGCGCCGACGATCTCCTTGCGGAGCGCGTCGGGCGCCGGACGCGCGAAGGTCGGCTTCTTCCTCCGGATGATGGCCTGCGCCCGCGTGCGCTCGCGCAGGAGCTCTTCGAGACGGTCGAGCAGGTGATTGCCCTGCGCCTTCGAGATGTCGAGCAAGGTGATGACCTTGCCGTCGAGGCTCGCGGGGCGTGACGCCGTCTTGCGGGGTACGGCGACCGAATCGGTCGGATCGAGATACTCGGTCATCGGTCAATCCTCCTGAAGACGAGATTCGAGCCCTTCGAGAACGTCCAGCCCGGCACGATCGCGGAAAACCGCCCGGCGGTGCCGCCGGCGACGATGACCTTGATGTGCTCGGGCGCCCGAAACTTCGGGATCCGGGTGGTCTCGCGATCCGGATCACGGTATTTCGCGAGCACGTGCGCGGGCAGCCCTTCACCGCCGTCGCGCCCGGGGATGAGCTCGCGCACCGGCCACTGGAGTCGCTCGTGGAGCCAGCGGCGCACGTCAGCCTTCTTCCAGCCGGCGTCGCCCAGGATCTTCGCGTGCTCCGGCGAGAGCACGAGCAAGGTGTCGCCCCAGTGTGTCATCCGGTGATGGGAGATCACGGCCATGCTCGCCGCGATCGTCGGCATGAGGTCATCGGGGGTACGGCTGCGCTGCGCGTAGACGCCGAGCGGCGCGTCGGCGGCGAGGACCGCGACGGTGCTGTGGTCGGCCGCGAACCCGTGCTCGACCGCCAGCGACTCCCACGGACTCTCTTCCTCGTGCTCGCCGATGCAGTATGCGTAGCGCCCGGGATGCGCGAGCGTCGACATGCTCACGTCGCCCGGCTTCGCGCCGCCAAGGTTCACGCAGACCAGTCTCACCGCCCGACCGATCGTCGCGTTGGCGCGCCATCCAGGGCCGAACACGCCCGCGCCGGAATTGATCTCGAGCGCCGCGCGGATCGGGCCGTTGACGATCACGAGCGGCGCCGGCGCGTTCGTCGTGGCCGATACGCCGTGCAGGTCGAACGCTTCGTCACAGATCGCGTCGACCGCGGCGATCACCACCGGCAGGTACTCCGGACGGCACCCCGCCATGACCGCGTTGATCGCGATCTTCTCGACGGTCGCGCGGCCGTAGTTGGGCGGGACGAGCGCGATCAGCTCGTCGGCGTCACGCCCCGACGCCGCGATCGCTCGCTCGACCAGGCGCCGGGTCGGCGGCACGACCGGGAGGCCGTCGGTCACGCCGCGAGCGAAGAGGCTTTCGATCGCCTCCGCGTCGAGATCTGGGTCGGCCGGCGACATGCCCAGAGGCTAACACAGGCGTGCGGGCCGTCGGCGAGCGCGGTCGGAGGGCTGGGGTCAGCGCGGGGAGACCGCGTCGGCGATCGCCGACGGAGTCGGACCGACGACGAACGCGAGCGTCGACGGGTAGCCGTATCGATGGACGGCCGCCACCAGCAGCCCGAGCAGCACAGCGAGCACCAGCATCGCGGCGAGCACGTGACGATACCGGCGCCGGACTACGAGAACTGTAGGGGTCAGCATGGCGAGCAGCGCTCCGCTGAAGAGCATCGGCGCGAGCGTCGCGAGCTGGCCCATCCGCCACGCGACGGCCACGACGAGGACGAGACCGAGCCCGGCGACCGTGATCACGCCTTCGCGCACGTGGTGGTACACGGTCTCGGGGGGCAGGCCGAGCATCAGGCGGCAGAGCCGCCGCTGCCGGGCCTCCTCCGGGGTCTCGCGCGGTCTCCTCAACAAGCGCACGCCCCTACGATCGTGCAAACGATGAACCAGGGTGCGGCGTTGTCCAAATATCCGTGAAGAAAGGCTGCTACAGAGCTGACCCGTGTCCGGGATGGTGAGCCGGGGGCCACTCGACGATCAGAAACTGAACAGGTCGCCCGGGACACGCCGAGGTTTCCGGATTTCGCCCGCGGCCGGCCGCGCCCGGGACACACCGCTGCAGATGTTGAGATGTCCTCGAGGGATGAAAAGATTCGGCCGCACGCCTGCCGGCCGAATCGCTGACCGGGGCTCCCACGTCACAATGACTGTGATGATGAACCGCACTGGGAGGACGAGAACAATGGCCAAGAGGATCTTGACACCTATCGACGGTAGTGAAGAGAGCACCGCGATCGTTCCGACCGTCGCAGCGCTCGCGCGCGGCGCCGGCTCCACGGTCCGCCTGCTGAAAGTGTTCCCGGTCCCGGAGCACGTGGTCACTCCCGACGGCCGCACGGTGGCGTACGTCGATCAGGAGATGGCCCGACTGACCGCACTCGGTCTGGACGAGCTCGCCCACGTGGAAGCCGAGCTCGAGGGAATCCCGGTCGAGCGCGTCGTGCGCTTCGGCGAGCCGGCGGACGAGATCCGGCTCGAGGCCGAGGCTTTCGACGCCGATCTGGTGGCGCTCGCGACGCGTCGCCGGAACCGCCTGGCGACGGCCCTGCTCCCTGGAGTGGTCGATCGCGTGATCCAGGAGACGCCGGTCCCAACCCTGGTCCTGCGCGACTGAGCGTCGCGGCGATTGCCGCGACCTCGGCTCGCGCCGGCGCGCGGCCAGCGCGCTACGCGAGCGTGTGGCGAACCATCTTGCTCTCGACCAGGTAGATCACCATCTCCGCGATATTGGTGGCGTGGTCGGCCACGCGCTCGAGGAAGCGCGAGACCAGGATGAGCCGGATGGCGCGGGGAATCGTCTTCGGGTCTTCCATCATATAGGTCAGGAGCTCGCGGAAGATCTGCTCCTTGAGCGCGTCGACGTCGGAGTCCTCGCCACACACCCGGCGCGCCAGCTCGGTGTCGCGGCTCACGAACGCGTCGAGACTCTCCTTCACCATCCGCTGGGCCTTTTCCGCCATGCGCGGCAGGTCCACGTACGGCTTGAGCTGGGGCTCCGGATTCAGCTCGATCGTGCGCTGGGCGATATTGACCGCCTGATCACCGATGCGCTCCAGATCGGTCACGATCTTCATCGCGGTCGTGATGAACCGCAGGTCGCCAGCGGTCGGCTGGTGGAGCGCCAGCAGCTCCACGCACTTCTCGTCGATCTCGACGTCGTAGGCGTTCACCTGCCGGTCGCGGTCGATGACCTCCTGGGCCAGCTCGCTGTCCCGCTCCAGGAGCGCGCGCATCACGCGGCGGATCTGATCCTCGACCAGGCCGCCCATGGCCAGCAGAGTCTGCTTGAGGGCATCCAGCTCTTCGTGAAAATGGCGCTGCATAGTGTTCTCCGCTCTCAGCCGAACCGGCCGGTGATGTAGTCCTCGGTCCGCTTGTCGTGCGGATTCGTGAAGAGCTGTCGCGTCACCCCGAATTCGACGAGCTCCCCGAGGAGGAAGAAGCCGGTCGACTCCGACACGCGCGCCGCCTGCTGCATATTGTGGGTGACGACGACGATCGTCAGCGTGCTCCGCAGCTCGAGGATCAGCTCCTCGATCTTGGCGGTCGCGATCGGATCGAGCGCCGAGCACGGCTCGTCCATCAGGAGCACCTCGGGCTCGACCGCCAGCGCCCGCGCGATGCACACGCGCTGCTGCTGCCCGCCCGAGAGGCTCACGCCCGACTTGCCGAGCTGATCCTTCACTTCGTCCCACAGCGCGGCCTGCCGGAGCGCCCGCTCCGCGGCCTCGTCCAGGACCGAGCGCTCGCGGACACCGCCGAGCCGCAAGCCGGCCACCACGTTGTCGAAGACCGACATCGTCGGGAACGGGTTCGGCTTCTGGAACACCATGCCGATCTTGCGGCGCACCTGCACCGGATCGATGCCCGGCGCGTAGACGTCCATGCCTTCGACCCGTACGCTGCCGGTCACCCGCGCGCCGGGGACGACCTCGTGCATCCGGTTGAGGCACCGGACGAACGTGGACTTGCCGCAGCCGGAGGGACCGATGACCGCGGTGACGGCTTTCGGCGCGATCGTGACGCCGATCCCGTGCAGCACCTGCGCGTTCCCGAACCACGCGTTGAGGTCGCGGACGACGATTCCGTCGGCCATGCGTTATTTTACCCCCGTAAAGCGGCCGCTCGTGACGACGCGGGCCGCGAGGCTCACCACGAACACCAGGCCGATGAGCACGAGCGCTCCCGCCCAGGCCTGGCGGTGCCAGTCGTCATAGGGCGCGATCGCGTACGCGAAGATCTGCAGCGGCAGCGCCGCGATTGGCTGATCGAGTCCCTGATGCCAGAAGCGGTTGCCGAAGGCCGTGAACAGCAGCGGCGCCGTCTCCCCGGCGACGCGCGCGATCGCCACCATGACGCCGGTGATGATGCCCGCGCGTGCGGTCCTCAGGACGATGAGCAACAGCACCTTCCACTCCGGGATGCCGAGCGCCAGCCCGGCCTCGCGCAGCGAGGCCGGCACCAGTCGCACGAGCTCCTCGCTGGTCCGTACCACGATCGGCAGCATGATCACCGCCAGGGCGAATGCCCCGGCGAGCGCCGAGAACCGCCGCATCGGCAGCACGATGATCGTGTAGGCGAAGATCCCGACCACGATCGACGGCACGCCGTTGAGCACGTCGGCCAGGAACCGCGCCAGCCAGGGCAACCGCCGGTCGCGAGACTCGGCGAGATAGAGGCCGCCGAGAATCCCCACCGGCAGGCCAATAATCGCGGCCAGCGTGAGAAGGATGAGCGTGCCGACGATCGCGTTCGCCATGCCGCCGCCGACCTCACCGACCGGCTTGGGCAGGTGCGTGAAGAAATCGACGTTCACCGCCGAGGCGCCCTGCCAGAGGAGGAAGGCGAGGATCAGAACCAGCGGCAGCACCACGAGGCCGGCGGAGGCGGCGGCCAGCCAGGACATCAGGACGTTCACGGCGCGTCTCGCCTTCGGCGTCACTCGCGAACCGCCTTCACCGGACCGCCGACCGACCACACGAGCAATCGCGCCAGCGAGTTGACCACGATGGTCACCACGAACAGCAAGAGCCCGATCTCGATCAGCGCCGCGAGATAGAGGTCGGACGTCGCCTCGGTGAACTCGTTGGCGATGACGCTGGCCATCGTGTAACCCGGCGCGAACAGCGAGAGCGCGACTTCCGGGCGATTGCCGATGACCATCGTTACCGCCATCGTCTCGCCAAGCGCACGCCCGAGGCCGAGCAGGATCGCGCCGACCAGCCCCGAGCGCCCGTAGCGCAGCACCGCAATGCGCGTCGTCTCCCAGCGGGTGGCGCCGAGCGCCAGCGCCGCCTCGCGCTGGATGTTCGGCACGGCCAGGAGCACCTCACGGCTGACCGCCGTGATGTAGGGCACGATCATGATCGCCAGGATGATGGCGGCCGCGAGCATGCCGACGCCGTAGGGCGGGCCCTGGAAGAGGGGCAGGAATCCCAGCGTCGTGCCGAGAAACGGCTGCACCCATACCCTCAGGAGCGGCGCAAGCACGAAGATCCCCCACAATCCGTAGATCACGCTCGGCACCGCGGCCACCAGCTCCACGAGGAAGGCGATCGGCGGACGAATCCACACGGGCGCCAGCTCGGCGAGGTAGATCGCCGCTCCGATGCCGAGCGGCACCGCGATGAGCAGCGCGAGCAGCGAGGAGAGCAGGGTGCCGTACACGAACGGGATCGCGCCGAACTGCTCGGCGACCGGATCCCACGTCGACGTCGCGAGGAACCGCCAGCCGAAGGCGCGCATCGCGGGCCACGCGGCATGGACCATCGAGCCGATCATCGCGAGCACGAGCACGACCACCGTCAGCGCGGCGGCCCGCAGAACGACACGCAGCGCCCGATCGCCGAGGTTCCTCGGCGCCGCCTGCGCCTCGATCCGCGGAACCGCCGCGACGACGGCCATCCGGCGCTAGCGAGCCGCCAGCAGGGGCTTGCCCTGGTACGTGATCTGCTTGATCTTGGCTTCGATCTGCTTCACCACCGGCGTGGGCAGCGGCGCGTAGAGCAGGTCGTCGGCGTACCTCTGCCCTTCGTGGCTCATCCACCACAGGAACTTCGCGAGCGCCCGCCCCTTCAGCTCGTTCGGCTGGTCCTTGTAGACGAGCAGCCACGTGAAGCTGGCGATCGGGTAGGCCTCGTCACCGGGCGGATTCGTGAGCGAGACGCGGAAATCGTCGGGCATGCTCTTGGCGGCGCCGGCCGCTGCCGCAGTCGTCGTCGCGATCGTGGGCTCCACGAACTTGCCAGCCGCGTTCTTCACGGCGGCGGCGGGGAGATGGTTCTTCACTGCATAGGCGAGCTCGACGTACCCGAGCGCGCCCGGCTGGTTTTTCACTTGCCCCGAAACTCCCTCGTTGCCTTTACCGCCAAGGCCGACCGGCCAGTTCACGGACGTGCCGCGACCCACCTTCTGCTGCCATCCGGCGCTGATCTTGGAGAGGTAGTCCACCCAGATGTACGTGGTGCCGCTCCCGTCGGAGCGATGAACTACCACGATCGCCTCATCCGGAAGCGAGACGCCGGGGTTCAGCCCCATGATCTTCGCGTCGTTCCACTTCGTGATCTTCCCGAGAAAGATGTCCGCGAGGACCTCGCCGGTGAACTTGAGCTTCGGAGCATTCGGCAGGTTGTAGGTCGCCACTACCGATCCGAGCACGGTCGGGATGTGCAAGAGCTCGGAGGGGGCGGCCTTGAGCTGGTCGTCGGTCATGGGGCCGTCACTCGCGCCGAAGTCGACGGTGCGCGACGTCACCTGCTTGATCCCCCCGCCGCTGCCGATCGACTGGTAGTTGAAGCGAACTTCCGGATCGACCTTCGTGTACTCGTCGAACCACTTCGAGTAGATCGGGTACGGGAACGTCGCGCCGGCGCCGTTGATCAACGTCTGGGCCGCGGCCGGCTGCCCGAACGCGCTCGCCACGAGCAACGACAGCGCCGGGATCCACGCAATTTTCATCTCTCTCCTCCTCAGTC
>CAYVHH010000323.1:0-9280 GCA_964450175.1 uncultured bacterium
GCCGCGTTCACCGTCTTCTTCGGCACGGTGTTTCCGCTGCTTTCGGAAGCCGTGCGCGGCGTCAAGGTCAGCGTCGGCGCGCCCTTCTTCAACCAGGTCAACGTGCCGCTCTTCCTGTCGCTGGTCTTCCTGATGGGGGTCGGGCCGCTGATCGCCTGGCGGCGCGCGTCGCTCGACAACCTCAGGCGCAACTTCCTCTGGCCGGTCGCGCTCGGCATCGTCGCGGCGGCGGCCGCGTTCGCGCTGGGCGTGCGCTCGCTGCTGGCGGCGCTCACCTTCGCGACGACCGTCTTCGTCGCCGTCACGATTGCGGTCGATTTCACGCGCGCCACCCGCGCGCGGCTCCGTGTCGGTGAGTCGCTCCTGCCGGCGATGGGCGGGCTCCTCCTGCGGCACAACCGCCGCTACGGCGGCTTCGTCGTGCATCTGGGCATCCTCATCATCGCGCTCGGTGTGATGGGATCGCACGCCTGGTCGGTGCAGACCGAGACCACCTTGCACCGCGGCGAGACGGCCGAGCTCGCCGGCTACCGCTTCCGGTTCGACGGGCTCACCGCGGTCGAGGAGTCGAATCACTTCAAGGTCATCGGGGCGTTCACGGTTTCCAACGGGCGGGTGCTCGGCGTCCTGCACCCGGCCAAGAAGTTCTATCCTCAAGAGCAGGCGCCCATCGCCTACGTCGACTACCGGCTGGGCCTGCGCGAGGATCTGTATCTCGTCCTCGGTGACTTCGCCCGCGACGGCTCGCAGGCGACCATCAAGCTCCAGGTCAATCGCCTCGTGAGCTGGATCTGGATCGGCGGATTCGTACTCACCCTGGGGGCGCTGCTGGCCATCCTGCCGGAGCGGCACCGGACCGCGTGAAGCGGCTCTGGCGCTGGCTGATCCCGCTCGCCGCCGTCCCCGTGCTGGTGCTGCTCGCCTACGGGTTTCGCCTGAGCCCGCGCGACATCCCGTCCCCGCTCGTCGGCCGAGGGGCGCCGGCCTTCGCGCTCGCGACGCTCGAGGGCGCGCCGTGGAGTCTCGAGACGCATCGCGGCAAGGTCGTCGTCGTGAACTTCTGGGCGTCATGGTGCTATCCCGCCTGCTACGAGGAGGCACCGGTGCTCGAGCGGAACTGGCGCGAATATCGCGAGCGGGGGGTCGTCGTGGTGGGCGTCGACATCCAGGACAAGCGCGACGCGGCGCAGAAGTTCGTCGGCGACTTCGGCCTCACCTTCCCCGTCGCTCAGGATCTGAAGGGCGCGGTGTCGGTGGACTACGGCGTCTACGGAGTCCCCGAGACGTTCTTTGTCGATCGCCAGGGACAGATCCGCGTGAAGCACGTGGGCGCCGTCACCGACGACGTCTTCCGGACGACGGTCGACCGGCTCCTCGCCGAGGCCCCGCCGCGATGAGCCGCATCACCGTCGCCGCGTTCGCCCTGCTGGCCCTGCTTGGCCCGGCCGCGCGTCCCGCGACCGCGCAGAACGCGAAGCCGGTCAACGAGGAGACCGTGTACGACATCGCCGCGCACCTTCGCTGCGTCGTATGCCAGAGCCTCTCGGTGGCCGACTCGCCCTCGGAGATGGCGAGCCAGATGCGCGCGATCATCCGCGAGCGGCTGGCGGCCGGTGAGAGTCCGGCCGACATTCAGCGCTACTTCGTCGACCGCTACGGCGAATGGATCCTGCTGGCGCCGCCACGCCGGGGATTCACGCTGCTCGTCTGGCTCCTGCCGCTCGTCGCGGTCGTCGTGGGGCTCGCCGCCACCGCCGCGTTGCTGTGGCGCTGGACTCACCACCCGCGCGGTGTCCGCCCGCCGCCGGTCGCCGTCGATTCGGCGATGAGCGAGCGAATCCGCCGAGAGCTGGAGCGCGGATCGTGATCGGCGCCGGCGCGCTGATCGCGGCGGCCGTCATCGGAGTGCCCGCCCTCGTGTTCGTCCTCTGGCCGGTTCTCGGCCGTGAGCGTCGCGGCCGCACGTTCCTGCCGCTGCCGCCCGACCGGCGGCAAGAGCTCGACGAGGACAAGCGCGTGGCCCTCGCCGCCATCCGCGAGCTCGAGTTCGAGCACGCGGCCGGCCACATCTCGGACACCGACTTTGCCGAGCTTCGCGCTCGCTACGAGGGCGAGGCCGCCGCAATCCTCACGGAGCTCGACCGCCTGGGTCCGGCCGAGGCGCCGCCGCCGCGCGTCGCGGCGCCGGCGCCTCGTCGCTCGGCGTGGCGCCATCCGGCCGCGCTGGGGGCCGCGGCGGTGCTCCTGGTCGTCTTCGGGATCGTGGTCGGCGCCGGCATCGTGCGATACACCGAGCCCGACCCGATGGCGGGCCAGCCCTCGCCCGGCTCGCGGCCGCTGGCCGTGCTTCCTCCCGAGGAGCCCGGCGGGCAAGAAGCCCCGAGCGCTCGGAACGCGCCCGCGGTGGCGCCCGGCAAGCCGTTACCCCCCGAGATGCTCCGCGGCATGTTGCAGGCGGCGCGCTCGAGCCTGGCCCAGGGACGGTACAGCGAGGCAATCGCCGCGTACCAGGCTGTCCTCAAGCGTGATCCGAACAATGTCGATGCGACGACCCATCTGGGACTGATCCTCGCGGTCGGCGGCGGGCCCGAGCACGCCGATCGCGCGCTCGAGATCTTCGATCGTGCGCTGGCGATCGATCCGAGCTACTTGCCGGCCCTCCTCTATCGAGGTCAGGTCCTCTACGAGGCCAAGCACGACGTCGCGGGGGCGGTCCGCTCCTGGGAGAAGTTCGTTGCGCTGGCGCCGCCGGGAGAAGATCGGGATCGGGTCGCGAAGATGATCCGCGATGCGCAGGCCAAGCGCTGACTCAGCGCCGCTCGGGGACCTCGAACGTCCGGTCGTGTTTCATCGGAACCGCCAGGTACTCGTGCGCCTGATAGACGATCACCGGCCAGTTCCACCGCACGCTGACGTCGATGGTCTTGCCCTCGTCACTCACCGAGACAGCGCGCTCGTCGACGCTGATGCCACTGGCCGCCACCTTCTTGAGGATATCGTCCCTCACGCGCGTCGCCCGCTCCTGACGGTCGGTCCGTGACGCGCGCTCGTTGACGACCTCCTCGACCACGCTGGTGACCTCGAGATAGGACCAGACGGCCATCGCACCGGTGTAGAAGACGTAGACGCAGCCGATCGCGACAAAAACCCAGGCGAGAGCCTTCATCCGGTCGCACCGGGGAGATAGACCCAGATCTTCGCGGCAGCGGGGAGGCCAAGCGCGATGGTCTGGCCGTCGCCCGATGCCGTGATCGTACCGGCCCAGGGCGCGACCTCGGTGATCTTCAGGCGCCGCCCCGGGCGGACGTCGTTCTTCCAGAGATGCTCGAGGAGCTTCTTGTCGGCCTCCGCCTCCTCCGTGATGCGCTCGACCACCACGGTCGTGCCTTCCTTCGCCTGTGCGAGCGGGAATGGCTCGACCCTGGGTGGCTTCGACATCCCGGGAATCGGGTTGCCGTGCGGGCAGGTGCTCGGCATGCCCAGGAGCTCAGCCAGACGGTCTTCGACGCGCGGCGAGAGCGCATGCTCGAGTCGATGCGCCTCCTCGTGGGCGTCCGTCCAGTTCAAGCCGAGGGTATCCGTGAGCCAGCGTTCCAGCAGGCGGTGCCGCCGGGCCATGACCTCGGCGATCTGCCGGCCCTTGGTCGAGAGCACGAGCTCCTTGCCGCGGCCGATCTTCACGTATCCCCCGCGGGCCATACGATGGATCGCCTCGGTGACCGCGGGCGCGGAGATCGCCATGTGCTTCGCGAGCCGGGCCCCGATCACCGGCTTGCCGCTGCCCGCCAGGTCGTAAATCGCCGCGAGGTAATCTTGGACCGAGGCCGTCGTGGTTCGGGTTTCGATCGCAACGTTCAGAACTGGGGTTCGTGGCATGTTCAATCCTAGAGAAGAAAATCGCGACCGGTCGCTCGGCAGTATAACGTCACTCTCCGGCGGGCAGCAAGGCGGTCCGCGGGGCCTCAACGTGGGTGCTATGCTGCGGGTCATGACGCGGGCGGACGCCGCGCAGCGCATCACCGAGCTGCGCGAGCAGATTCACCACCACGACTATCTCTACTATGCCGAGGCTCGGCCCGAGGTCTCGGACGCCGAGTACGACGCGCTCATGCGCGAGCTGCGCGAGCTCGAGGCGGCCTTTCCCGACCTGGTCACGGCGGACAGCCCCACGCAGCGCGTCTCGGGGGCGCCGACCGACGTCTTCAAATCGGTCGAGCACCACGACGCGATGCTCTCGCTCGACAACGCGACCTCGCCCGACGACCTGCGCGAGTTCGAGGCCCGCATCGGCCGCGCCCTACCGGGGACCGCGTTCACGTACGTGTGCGAGCCCAAGATCGACGGCCTGGGCATCGCGCTCCTGTACGAGCAGGGCCGCTTCGTCCGGGGCGCGACGCGGGGGGACGGGCGCGTGGGCGAGGACATCACTCCGAACCTGCGAACGATCCGGTCCATCCCGATGGTGCTGCGCGGCCCGCTCGCCGCCGTGCCGGTCATCGAGGTTCGCGGCGAGGTCTTCATGCCGCGCGAGGAGTTCGCGAAGCTCAACCGAACCCTCGAGGAAGCAGGCTCGCCGACGTTCGCGAACCCGCGCAACGCCGCCGCCGGCGCGGTGCGCCAGAAGGACCCGTCGGTCACCGCGCGGCGCCCGCTCGATATCTTCCTCTATCATCTCAGCCGCGCCGACTCGCTCGGCTTCGCCTCCCACTGGGACGTCCTCGCGGCTCTGCGCGCCGCCGGCTTCAAGACCAACCCCCGGTCCGAGCGCTGCGCGAATCTCGCCGCGGTCGTCGCGGCGTGCGAGAAGCTCGAGCGCGAGCGTGACGCGCTCGGCTACGACGCGGACGGCGCGGTGGTCAAGGTCGAGTCGCTCGATCAGCAGCGGCGGCTCGGCTCGACCACCCATCATCCCCGCTGGGCCATCGCCTTCAAGTTCGCGGCGCGCCAGGCGACGACCGTGATCGAGGCGATCGAGGTCAACGTGGGCAAGACCGGCGCGCTCACGCCGACCGCCAAGCTGACCCCCGTCGAGCTGGCCGGTGTCACGATCCGGAACGTCAGCCTGCACAACGAGGACGAGATCCGCCGAAAGGACATCCGGGTGGGCGACACCGTCCTGATCGAGCGCGCCGGCGATGTCATTCCCTACGTCGTGCAGGTCGTGCTGGCCAAGCGGCCTCCCGAGACGGAGCCGTTCATGTTCCCGTCGCAGTGCCCGGCCTGCGGCGGCGTCACCGCACGCGCGGCCGGCGAGGCGTACTGGCGATGCACCAACAGCGCCTGCCCGGCACAGCTCAAGGAGCGGCTGCGGCATTTCGGCTCGCGACGGGCGATGGACATCGAGCACCTGGGCGACAGCACGATCGAGCAGCTGGTCGACGCCGGGCGCGTCAATGATTTCGCCGATCTCTACAGCTTGACCGCGGACGAGATCGGCCAGATGGATCGCTTCGCCGAGAAATCGGCCGAGAATCTGGTCGCGGCGATTGCCGCGTCGCGCACGCGCGGCCCGGCGCGTTTGCTCAACGCCATCGGGATCCGGCTGGTCGGCGAGCGCGTGGCCCAGCTGCTGGCGACCCGCTTCGGGAGTCTCGAGCGCATCGCCGCCGTCTCGGAGGCCGAGCTGGCTGAAGTCCACGGCATCGGCGAGGAGATCGCGAGCTCGATCGCGACGTTCTTCCAGGACCCGACGAACCGCGAGCTGATCGCGCGCCTCGATCGAGCGGGCGTAGTGACGAGCGGGCCGGTCGCGCCAGAGGGTCCGAAGCCGCTCGCCGGCAAGAGCATCGTGCTGACCGGCTCGCTGCCCACGTTGTCGCGAGAGGCCGCGCGCGAGCTGATCGAGCGACACGGCGGTCGCGTCACGTCCTCGGTCTCGAAGAAGACCAACTACGTGGTCGTGGGCGAGGCGCCCGGCAGCAAGGCGGACGACGCTCGCCGTCTGGGGGTGCCAGTGCTCGACGAGGCCGGACTGCTCGACCTGGTGCGCTCGTGACCCGCCGCAGCGCCGTGCTCGCTCTGGCCGCGATGGTCCTGGCCGGCTGTCTCGGCACGACGACCGACTCGACCGCGCCGCTCGACATCATGAGCCCGGGAAAGTGGATCCCGCTCGCCCCGATGCCGACCGCGCGCCAGGAGGTCGCCGTCGCGGAGGTCAACGGGCGGATCTTCGTGATCGGTGGCTTCGGTTCGGACAGCGAGGCCGTCGCCACGGTGGAGGTCTACGATCCGGCCGCCGACCGCTGGGAGACGCGCACGCCGCTCCCCGCCCCGACCCATCATGCGGCGGCCGCCGTCATCGACGGGCGCCTCTTCGTCGTGGGCGGCTACGGCGGCGGACGGCTCAGCTCCAGCGCGCTACGAACCGTCTACGAGTACGACGAGGCGCGGAGCTCGTGGGCCACCCGGGCGCCACTGAGGCAGGCGCGCGGCGGGCTCGCGCTGGTGGCTCTGGCCGGCCGACTGCACGCGATCGGCGGCAGCGACGATAGCGCGAGCGCCGCTCATGAGATCTACGAGCCCCTGCCCGATCGATGGACGGACGGCCCTCCGATGCCGACGGCGCGCGATCATCTCGCGGCCGTCGTGTTCCAGGGAAAGCTCTGGGCCATCGGTGGGCGGACGTCGTTCCTGGGGACCCTGTTCCCCAACGTCGAGATCTACGATCCGGTGGCCAACAGCTGGTCGACCGGGACTCCGCTCCCGACCGCCCGCGGCGGTCTCGCCGCCGCGGTGCTGGGCGACCGCGTCTACGTGTTCGGCGGCGAGGCGCCGCTGCGCATCTTCAGCGCCAACGAGATGTACGAAGTCGCCGGCAATCGCTGGGTCGGCAAGGATCCGATGCGGACGCCGCGCCACGGCATCGGCGCGGCGGTGGTCGGCAATCGCATCTACGTGCCCGGCGGCGGAACCCAGCCCGGGTACGCGAGCACCACGGTGAACGAGGCGTACGAGCCGTGAGGCGCGGATGGCCCGTGGCGCTCGTCCTCGCCGCCCTCGCCGCATGGCCGCCGGCGGGAATCGCCGGCCCGACGCGCGAGGAGGCGCTCAAGGCACTGGCCGACAAGGGCAGCGTCGACAGCCGCCGTCTGGGCGCGCAGGCGCTGGGCGAGACCGGCCTCATGAGCGACCTGCCGCAGCTGGCCGCCGCGCTGCGCGACAGCGACGGGATCGTCCGCGAGAACGCGGAGAGCTCGATGTGGCAGGTGTGGAGCCGATCGGGCGACCCGACCATCGACCGGCTCTTCGCGACCGGCCTCGAGCAAATGAACGCTCGCCAGGGCGAGCAGGCCGTCGAGACCTTCAGCGAGATCATCCGGCGCAAGCCGGAGTTCGCCGAGGGATGGAACAAGCGGGCGACGGTCTACTATCTCCTGGGCGAATACCAGAAGTCGCTCGCCGATTGCGACGAGGTGATGAAGCGCAACCCGTATCACTTCGGGGCGCTCAGCGGCTATGGGATGATCTACATGCAGCTCGACCAGCCGGCGATCGCGCTCGAGTACTTCGAGCGCGCGCTCCGTGTGAACCCGAATCTCGAGTCGACCCGGCAGACGATCGAGATTCTCAAAACCCTGCTGATCCAGCGCCGAAAGGACACCATCTGATGATCGACGCCCTCAAGAAGATCTCGAGCCCCAGCGTGGCCAACGCGATCGAGACGTTCAATGTCCGCCCGCGCAATCACGGCAACATGTCGTCCGAGATCCGCACCCTGTTCACCGAGCTCGGTCCGCTGGTCGGGTACGCGGTCACCGCGGTGATCCGCGCCGAGCCCCAGCCGCTCGAGGGCCATCGCGCCTCGACGTTCGGGTGGTGGGACTACGTGCTCTCGATCCCGGCGCCCCGGGTGATCGTCGTCCACGACCTCGACGAGCCGCGGGGCCAGGGCGCCCAGTGGGGCGAGGTCCAGGCCAACATCCACCGCGCGCTCGGCTGCGCCGGCGTCATCACGGACGGCTCGGTGCGTGACCTCGACGAGGTGCGGGCGCTGGGCTTCCAGTTCGCCGCCGCGCACGTCTCCGTCTCTCACGCCTACGTGCACATGGTCGACTTCGGCTTACCGATCAAGGTGGGCGGGCTCTGGGTGAAGCCGGGCGATCTGGTTCACGCCGACCAGCACGGCGCCGTCACGATTCCGGCCGACATCGCCGCGCGCATCCCCGAAGCCGTCGCGAAGGTCGAGGCCGATGAGCGCAAGATCATCTCGGTCTGCCAGTCGCCGACGTTCACCGCCGACGCGCTCAAGCAGCTCTACAAGCAGATCCGCCCCGGCACGTACTAGCTGCGGGCGCTGCTCGGGATCGACGGACGTCTGCTGGAGCTTCGGACCACGGGCCGGCGGAGCGCCGCCGGCCGACAACCGACCCGGCACCGAGCGTGCTCGAATCCCGATGCGGGTCCGGAGCCACTAAAAACTAGTGGCTGCCGTTGGACGGGACGACCGACAGGCTCGCCGCGACAGGGATCCGCAGCCGTCGCACGAGCTCGTAGAGCGCGCTCTTTCCGCCGCGGTAGCCGACTTCACGCGCGCGACGGAGCACCTCTGCGCCGGACATCGAGGGTGTCTCGCGCAGCCATGCTTCGATCTGGGGTGCGAACGGAGCCACCGTCGATGGGCGGCCCACCCCACGCGGCTGCTGCCACGTGCGAGACGTGCTGCCGTTGACCGACTCACTGACCGCCGTTCCATTGACCGACATGTCTGAGCCCTCCTGCGTACCGGAAAAAGCAAATCCGATACCGAGTCTCCGACGTGGTCATTTTTTCTATATTTGAAGCAACTTACGGCATCGGCGGTACTCCGCTCCTGGTCGGTAATTGACCACTAGATCACTCTCGATCCAGGCGCTTCGTGATCGGTACCGGAGGGGGGTCGAACAGTTCCTGACCGGCCGGTCAGGGACGAGCGGAGCCGTCGCGCCGACGGTTGGACTCGTCAGCAACGAGTCCATGATTTCCGGCAGTTGCAGGTTCCGGCGCATCGGCCGGGGCTTCATGTGCTGACATTGTGCTGAAATCCTCGAGGACTGCGACGGCCTCGCGCAGCCGTTCGGGCGCCAGATGGGCATAGCGTTCCGTCATCTTCACCGAGCTATGGCCGAGCAACTCGGACACTTCCTTCAACGGCCGCCCTTTCATCGGGAGCCAGCTCGCGAAGGTGTGGCGCAGCCCGTGGAACGTGAAGTCGTGGATCTTCGCCCGTGTGACGGCATGGTCGAAGGCGGTTCGGTAGGTGCTCGGGAAGACCCGTTCCGGGGTCTTCGGCAGAGCCGACAGC
>CAYVHH010000324.1:0-2548 GCA_964450175.1 uncultured bacterium
CCACCGCGACCTGAAGCCGCAGAACGTCATGCTCGGGTCGGGCGATCACGTCTACCTGACCGACTTCGGCCTGGCCAAGACCCTCGAGCAGTCCGGCATGACCCAGACCGGCGCCGTCGTCGGCACGCCCTATTACATGTCTCCCGAACAGGTGAAGGGCGAGCCGGCGGGCCCGCGCTCGGACATCTACTCGCTCGGAATCATCCTCTACGAGATGGTCACGGGATCCGTGCCCTACGGCGGCAACTCGGTCTACGAGGTCATGATCCAGCGGCTCCAGAAGCCGCCGCGTCCGCCGCGCGAGCTCAACCCGCAGATCCCCGGCTACGTCGAGAAGATCCTCGAGCGCTGTCTCGCCGTGGACCCGAACGCGCGCTACCAGACGGTGCGGGAGATCCTGACCGACCTGGAGTCGGGAACGTTCCACACCACCATGAAGTTCGAGCTCCACAAGCGGCGCTGGCTCCGCCCGGCGGCCGCGGGGCTCGTCATCGTGGCCGTGCTGGGCCTCGCCGGGTGGTGGCTGCGCGGCCGTCTCAGGCCTTCGGCGCCGCAGGCCGCTCGCAAGCCGGAATCGGTTCTCATCACGGACTTCGTGAACAAGACCGGCGACCCGGTCTTCGACGGCACGCTCGAACCATCGCTCGGCCTCGCGCTCGAAGGCGCGTCCTTCCTGACGACCTACAACCGCGGGCAGGCCCGCAAGATCGCCGCGCAGCTGCAGCCCGGCGCAACGAGCCTCACCGAGGCGCTCGGCCGCCTCGTGGCGGTGCGCGAAGGGATTCAGGTGGTCACGGCGGGCTCGATCGAGACGAGCGGGTCGGGCTACCGAATCGAGGCGCATGCTCTCGATCCGACGACGGGAAAGGCGATCCGATCGGAAGAGGCGACCGCAGCGAGCAAAGACGCCGTGCTCGGCTCCGTCGCCAAGCTCGCGACCGGCCTGCGCGCCGCCCTCGGCGATACGACGCCGAAGGCGCTTCAGCTCGCCGCCGCCGAGACCTACACGGCAGGCTCGCTCGAGGCGGCGCACGAGTACGCGCTCGCCCAGGACTTCCAGTACGGCGGCAAATACGGCGAGGCCGTCCCGCACTACCTGAAGGCGATCGAGCGCGATCCGGATCTCGGCCGCGCGTACGCGGGCATCGCCGTCCTCTACTCGAACCAGGGACGCAAGGACGAGGCCGAGAAGTATTACCAGCTCGCGATGGCAAAGATCGATCGCATGAGCGATCGCGAGAAGTTCCGGACGCGCGGCGGCTACTACCTGATCGTCCGCCGCGATCCCGACAAGGCGATCGAGGAGTACGGGCAGCTTGTCCAGCGCTACCCCGCGGACACCGCGGGCATCTCGAACCTCGCGCTCGCCTACTTCTACAAGCGCGACATGGCGAAATCCCTCGCCGAGGGGCGTCGCGCGATCGAGATCTATCCGAAGAACGTCCCGCAGCGAAACAACGTCGGCCTCTACGCGATGTACGCCTCGGATTTCGAGACCGCGATCCGCGAGCAGAACGAGGTCATCCAGATGAACCCGCGGTTCGTCCTGGCCTACGTCGGGCTCGCGCTCTCGCAGCTCGCACAGGGCCATCCGGATCTCGCGGCCGATACCTGGAAGAAAGCGTCGGCGATCGATGCGCGCGGGGCGTCGGATGCGGCGCTCGGTCTGGCCGACCTGGCGCTCCATCAGGGCAAACCCACCGACGCGGTCCCCCTCCTCGAAAAGGGAATCGACGCCGACGTCGCCGCGTCCGACCCGGGCTCTGCGGCCGTCAAGCTCGTGGCGCTCGCCGAGGCGCGGCTCGCTCAGGGGCAGGCGCCCGCGGCGCTCGCCGCCGCCGACCGCGCGGTCGCGCTCGCCAAGGGCGAGAACGTGCAATACCCCGCGGCGCGGGTCTACCTCGAGGCCGGCAAGGACGCCCGGGCGCTCGAAATCGCGCGCGCGCTGTCCCAGCGGCTCGAGCCGGACCCGCAGGCATACGCCGAGCTCCTCAAGGCGGAGGCCAGCCTCAGACAGAACAAGCCGCGCGACGCGATCCGTGTGCTCGAGGGCGCCACGAAGCTCGCCGACACCTGGATGGGGCGATATCTCCTCGGCCGCGCGTACTTCGAAGCGGGGGTCTATCCCGACGCCGACCGCGAGCTCGAGGCCTGCGCGAAACGCCGCGGCGAGGCGACGGCGCTCTTCCTCGACGAAGGGCCGACCGTCCGCTACGCGCCGCCGGCCGTCTACTGGCTCGGGCGGGCGCGCGAGGCCCTGAAGAGCCCGGCGGCCGCCGAGTCCTACAAGGCGTTCGTGGCGATCAAGGACGGCGGCGAGGACCCGCTCCTCGCGGACGCCCGCAAGCGGCTCGGCAGCAAGTAAACCGCCGCGAGCCCGACCGGCCGGCTACTTGAGCCGGCCGATCGTGCTGGTCGACTGCTCGATGAACCAGATCGCGCCGTCGGGCCCCGTCGCGATCCCGAAGGGCTGCGAGGCGTCCGTCGGGATCGGGTATTCGGTGATGAGACCGGAGGTCGTGATCCGGCCGATCTTGTTGCCGTTCCG
>CAYVHH010000325.1:0-16915 GCA_964450175.1 uncultured bacterium
CGGGCGCCGGCCTCGGCGATCTGCTCGATCCGCGTGATCCAGTCGCTCGCGTTGCCGGCGAGCGCGAAGCGATCGATGGCGTACTGGGTCAGGCCGAGCGCCTCCATCCGCTTGGGGTTCCGGCCCTCGTGGAGCACGTGGTCGTACAGCTCGTAGCCGTCGACGTATTCCTGGACCTTGGCGCGGAGCTCGTCGGGCACGTGCTTGTCGTCGAGCCCGAATCGCATCGAGTGGTTGAGGATCGACGACACGGAGGCCTTCACACCCTGGATCGCCCGGTCGCGATCCTCGTCGAGCGAGGTTCGCGTGGTGAACCAGATGTCGACGTCGGACGGATGGCGCCCCGCTTCGCGCGCCCCGGTGTGGACCCGCGTGATCGTGTCCTTGATCACCTCGGGCAGGAGCCCGGTGCCGGCGGTGACGCCGTCGCCGATGCGGCCGCCCAGGTGCAGCATCTTCGGACCCTCCGCGCAGATGAAGATCGGAATGCGCTGGCGCGTCACGGTCGACGCCCAGCGGACGCGCTGCGGCCGGCCTTGATAGGTCGCTTCGCCCTTGGCGAGGAGATCTCGCACGCAGGTCACGTAGTCCTCGATGCGCGCGCGCGTGGCGACCTGGTAGCCGATGTTGAGCACCGCGCTGTCCCCGCTGGCCATGTCCATGAAGGCGCGGCCACCGGTCAGGCTGTCGATCGACGCCAGGAACGACGCCATCACCTGCGGCTCGCGCGTGAGCGGATTGGTCGGGCGGAGACCGACGCGCGCCCGCGACGCGCCGAGCGCGATCAACGTCGCGCGGACATACGCGTCACCGCCGATGAACGCCGTATCGTGCGTACCGACGGCCTCGGCGCCGTAGTCGTCGGCCATCCTGGCGAGGTCGATGAAGCGCCGCGTGTCCTTCTCTTGCAGAAGAGGTGTTCCCGGGCTCAGGCTGACTCCGAATGCGACTTTCATTTGGTGTCCTCGCGGTTGGCCGTTCGCGGGCCTCCGCTCACGTAGATCGTCTCGCCCGTCATGAAGTTCGCCTGGTCCGACGCGACGAAGACGACCGCCCACGCGATCTCCTCGGGACGACCGAGGCGCTGGAGCGGCACCTCGCGCGCCGCATTGGCGATCATGGCGGGAGTCTTCCAGACCTCGAGCACGCCTTCCGTCTCGGTCGGCCCGGGCGCCACGGCGTTGACCGTGATCCCGTACTTCGCCCACTCGGCGCCGAGGCTCTGCGTGAGCGCGGTGGCGCCCGCCTTGGCGGCCGCATAGGCGGCCATGCCGCGCGAGCCGCTGCGCCCGGCGACCGACGTCACGTTGATGATCTTGCCCGCGCGCTGCCGGATCATCACCCGCCCGGCGGCCTGCGCGAAGATGAACACGCCGGTGAGGTTCGTCGCCACCATGGCGTCCCACTCCGCCCGGGGCAGGTCCTCGAGAGGCGAGCGGATCCGGTAGCCCGCGTTGTTGACCAGGATGTCGATGCGACCGAACGCCGCCAGGGTCTGCGCGACGGCGCCGTCGACCTGCCGCGCGTCGCCGACGTCGCAGGCGACCGCCAGGGCGCGTCGCCCCTCGGCCCGCACCAGATCGGCGACAGGCTCCAGCGCATCCTTGCGGCGGCTGCACACCACCACATGGGCGCCGACCCGAGCGAGCTCGACCGCGATCGCGCGGCCGATCCCCTGGCTCGCCCCGGTCACGATCGCGACGCGATCGCGGAGCGTGTCGGCCGAGAACCCCACCTTACTGGATGACCGAGTGCGGCGTCGCGACGAGCCGCGTGACCTTGATCTGCTCGCGGTCGATCAGGCCCGGAACCTTCGGCGCGATCTCGTTCTTCCAGTAATCGCTCTGGTAGACGAGGTCGTAGAGCCGCTTGCGCTCGGCCTCGCTCTCGAAGCGGCGGAGCCAGACGTAGACGCTCTCGTCTTCCTCGCCGGTGAAGCTGCCGAGGATGACCATGCCCATCTTCACCTGGAACGGGATGATCTCCTCTTCCATGCACTTGACCCACTTCTCGCGCTGTCCGGGACGGATGTGGTACTGCCGCAGCTCGAAGATCATTCGGGCCTCCTGGGATTAGAAGTCGCCGAAGTGTATGATCGTGTCCCTGTGATCCGCAACCTGATCGCGATCTCGCCGCCCACCCTGCCCGACACGCCGCCCATCGAGTACGTGGAGGCCGCCGCCGCGGCGGGCTACGACGCCGTCGGGCTGCGCCTCGCGCGGTCGCCGCTGTTTCCGTTCTATCCGGTCGTCGGCAACGCGCCGTTGATCCGCGAGCTCAAGCTGATCCTCGCCAGCTCGGGTCTGCGCGTGCTCGACATCCTGACCTTCTACCTGCAGCCCGCGACCGACTTCGACGCGTTCGAGCCGGCCCTCGAGCTCGGCGCCGAGCTCGGCGCGCGCTACGCGCTGGTGGCGGGTGACGATGCGGAGTGGGCGCGCCTTCGCGGCAACATGGGGCGTTTCTGCGACATGGCCGCGCCGTTCGGAATCTCCGCGGCGCTTGAGTTCGCCGTCATCCGGCCGCTCGCGACCCTGTCGCAGGCGCTGCGCCTGCTGTCCGAGCTCGGCCGCAAGAACGGCGTGATCTGCCTCGACCCCCTCAACTTCGTCCGCGGCGGCGGCAGCGCGGCGTTCTTGCGTGGCCTCGAGCCCCGGCTGTTTCCGTACGCGCAGCTCTCCGACGGCGTGCTCGCGCCCGGCGAGCCCGATCTCTCGAAGCTCGGGCGGATGAGCCCCAACGAGCGCCGCATGCCGGGCGACGGCATCGTGCCGCTTCGCCAGATCCTCGACGCGCTTCCGGCCGGGCTACCGCTCAGCGTCGAGATCCCGATGCCGAAATCGGTCAAGCTGCCGCCGCGCGAGTGGGCCCGCGCGACGGCCGAGAGCACGCGCCGATTCCTGGACGAGTACTACCGCCTCAAGCGCCCGTCCTAGACGCCGCCGCGGCTATTCGATCACCTGGTCTGCCCGCAGCCGCAGCGCCGGTGGAATCGTCAACCCCAGCGCCTTGGCGGTCTTGAGATTCCTTGAGGATCTTGTCGACGAAGATCGCGGCGCGCCGGGCCGAGTCAGCGAGGTCCGGCCCGTAGGACATCAGGCCTCTGGCTTCCCTCGCGCCTCGACGATCTGGAGCTGTATCCCCAGTGCTCGCGCCGTGGCTCCTGGCGGCCTCGAGTCTGTCCTTCCCGCCACGGTCCGGCTCGGCCGCCAGCGCGGGGAACCGGTCGGTCTTCCCCTGGGCATCGCGGTATTCGATCTCGACGTTGCGGCCCGCGGTGTAACCGAGGTCGCGCAATCCCTGCAGGAAGCTCGTCCGGATGTCGGGATCACCACCCCTGAGGTCGAAGGCGAGGTAGCCGATGCGAGCGCTCTTCTCCGCCGGTTGGGCGTCGGCGGCGAGCGGACCAACGATGAGACCGACGGCAAGAACGACCGCGAACCCGACCCGGCGCACAAGCACCTCGATCGGAGTGGCTGGCAGGAGTCTAGCAAATGACGGCTGATGGTACAGTCCCTCCAGAACAGGAGGCACGATGAAACGCAGCGACCAGCGCATCCTGACGACCCACGTCGGCAGTCTGCCCCGCACCCCCGCGCTCCGCGACCTGCTCGTCCGGCAAGATCGGGGCGACAAGATCGACGCCGTGACCCTCGCCCGCGAGTCCGAGACGGCGGTACGCCACGTCGTGACCAAGCAGCTCGAGGTCGGCGTCGACGTCGGCAACGACGGCGAGCAGCCGCGCGTCGGTTTCTCGACCTATCCGGCCAAGCGCATGCGGGGCTTCGGCGGCGAGAGCAAGCGGCGCATGTCGCGCGACATCGCCGAGCATCCAGACTACATGGCGCGGCTGGCGCGCCTGCGCACGGGCTCGGCGCGGATCAACGACGCGCCGCAAGCGGTCGCCGAGGTCGCCTACACCGACCTCGGGGAGGCCGCCGCCGAGTGCGAGCTGTTCCAGCGCTGCGTCGCCGGTACGAAGGGGTTCGCCGAGCCGTTCATGACGGCGGCCTCGCCGGGCGTCATCGCCACGATCATGCTCGACGCGTTCTACGGCTCCCACGAGCGCTACATCAAGGCGCTCGCCCGCGAGATGCGCAAGGAGTACGAGCTGATCGTCGCGCGCGGCTTCGTGCTCCAGCTCGACTGCCCCGACCTCGCGATGGAGCGCACGCGCTTCTTCCAGGACGAGTCGCTCGACGGCTTTCTCGCCGCCGTCGCCCTGCACATCGACGCCATCAACGAAGGCATCGCGGCGATCCCGCGCGACCGCGTGCGGCTGCACCTCTGCTGGGGCAACTACGACGGGCCCCACACGCACGACGTGCCGCTCGAGCCGCTTCTGCCGATCATCTACCGGGCGAAGGTCGGCGCGCTGTCCCTGCCGCTCGCCAGCCCGCGCCACCAGCACGAGCTGAAGGCGTTCCGCCGGCATCCCCTCCCCGACGACATGCTCTTTCTCCCCGGGGTCATCGACTCCACCACCAACGTGGTCGAGCATCCGGAAGTCGTCGCCGACCGGATCGCGGCCGCCGTCGCCGCGGTGGGAGATCGGACCCGCGTGCTGGCCAGCGTGGATTGCGGCTTCGGCACGTTCGCCGGGTCGATGCTCGTCGAGGAAAGCGTGGTCTGGACGAAGCTACGGACCTTGCGCGAAGGCGCGGATCTGGCGTCCAAGCGTCTCTGGGGCTGATCGCGGGAGGGAGAGATGGGGGTACTGGACGGGAAGGCGGCGATCATCACCGGGGCCGCGACGGGGATCGGCCGGGCGACGGCGCTCGTGTTTGCGCGGGCCGGGGCGCGACTGACCCTGGCCGACACCCGGGCCGACGAGCTCGCGCACACCGTCAGCCAGGTCCGCGGCGCCGGTGGTGACGCGATCGCGGTCACGGCGGATCTGGCCCGGCCCGAGGATTGTGCCGCGGTGGTGGCTGCGGCGGTCGGTCCGAATGGGCGGGTCGACGTCGTGTTCAACAACGCCGGGGTCGGCACGATGGTCGTCGGAGGGACGGTCGAGACGATCGCGCTCGACAAGTGGGATCTCGCGCTCGACGTGAACGTCCGCGCGATGTACCTGGTGAGCCGCGCCGCGCTGCCCGCGCTCCGGCGGGCGGGCGGCGGCTCGATCATCAACACGTCGTCGGTGAGCGCGTTTCGCGGCTCGGCGGGGCGTCCGAGCCACGCGTACGCCGCGTCGAAGGGCGCGGTGCTCGCGCTGACTCGCGCGATGGCCGCGTCGTACGGGCGCGATCGCGTCCGCGTGAACGCGATCTGTCCCGGCACGATCCGGACGCGGCTCACCGCCGACATCATCGAGCGCGCGGAGCGCGAGGCCGCGGAAGGGCGTCAGATCCCGCTCGGGCGCGTCGGCGAGCCCGAGGACATCGCGCGCTGCGCCCTGTTCCTGGCCTCCGACGACTCGGCGTGGATCAGCGGCACCGCGATCGTGGTCGACGGCGGCGCGCTCGCCGCCACGAGCTGAACGCGCTCAGCCGACGAACACGCCGCCCGACGGGTGCAAGAGCTCGCCGGTGAAGTACGACGCCTCGTCGGACGCCAGGAACAGCGCCGTCGAGGCGATCTCCTCCGGCTTGCCGTAGCGTCCCATCGGCGTCACGCTCATCGCCCAGCTCGAGCGCGCCGAGTCCGCGCGAATCGCGGCCGTCATCGGCGTCTCGATGAACCCAGGGCCGATCGCGTTCACGCGGATGCCCTGCGTGGCCAGCTCCTGCGCCAGACACTTGGTCAGCATCCAGACCCCCGCCTTGCTCACACTGTACGGGGCGCTCGTCGACGGCATCTTCGACATGATCGACGCGAGGTTGATGATGCTGCCGCCGCGCTTGTGCTCCGTCATCCAGCGCGCCACGGCGCGATTCGAGAACAGGACGCCGTAGAGGTTGACGTCGATGACCCGCCGGAACTGATCCATCGGGATGCTCAGCACCGTGTGCGGCTGGTAGGAGGTCGCCCCCGGCACGCGCACGGCGCCGATGCCCGCCGCCGCTACCAGGATGTCGACGGCGCCCAGCGCGTCGACGCACCGCTTGACCATCGCGTCGTTCGCGGCCTCGTCGGTCGTGTCGACCTGCACGGCCACCGCCTTGCGCCCCGCGCTCTCCACCATCCGCGCCGTCTCGGTCGCAGCCTTCAACTCCAGATCCGCGACACAAACATTCGCGCCTTCCTTCCCAAACCTCACGGCACAAGCCCGCCCGATCCCGCTCCCACCCCCCGTCACCAGCGCCACCTTGCCCTCAACCCGCCCCGCCATGGTCCAAACCCTCCCGTTATCGTGTTCGCTCCGTCCTGTTCGCTCCGCGCTGTGTTCGTTGCGCCGCGCCAAAGCCTGCGACGTACGCCTCCGTTCGTCAAGCTAAGTACGAAAACGTCGGGAGTGGTGGGGCGCCACCCGTCACCCCACCACCCCCGACTAGCCAGCGACGTGCAAAGTCGGTAACGTACCCGACTACGAGGAGAGCCCGCACATGGGATATCTGGACGGGAAAGTTGCGATCGTGACGGGCGCCGGGCGGCTGCGCGGCATCGGGCGGGCGACGGCGGTCGCGCTGGCGAGCGAAGGAGCCGACGTGGTGGTGACCGGCACGGGTCGTGATCCCGCGTCGTACCCGGACGACGAGAAACAGGCGGGCTGGAAGGATGTCGAGAGCACGGCTCAGCAGGTCCGCGAGCACGGCCGCCGTGCCCTGACGTGGCTCGGCGACGTGAGCCGGGCCGCATCGGTCCAGGATCTCGTCGATCGGGTCATGGCCACCTTCGGGCGAATCGACGTGCTCGTGAACAACGCCGCGTATCCGCGCGGCAACGACCGCGTACCCGTCACCGAGCTCGACGAGGCCGTGTGGCATCGCGTGCTCGAGATCAAGCTCACCGGAGCGTTCCTGCTCGCCAAGCGCATCGTGCCGATCATGGTGAAACAGCGCTCGGGCCGCATCATCAATCTCTCGTCGGTCGCCGGCAAGCGCGGCAGCCCGAACACCGCCGCGTACAACGTCGCGAACTTCGGCATCCAGGGGCTCACCCAGTCCCTGGCCATGGAGCTCGCGCGTCACGGCATCACGGTCAATGCCGTCTGTCCCGGAACGATCGACACCGCACGCATGGACGTGCTCGGGCGCGGCGCCGGCTGGCAGGCCCAGCTCGAGCGGATTCCGATGGGACGCGCGGCCAGCGACGAGGAAGTCGCCGGGCTCATCGCGTTTCTCTGCTCGCCGGCCGCCGCGTTCATGACCGGCCAGTCGATCAACATCGACGGCGGCGTCGTGATGTGGTGAGCCGACGGTTTGACGTATGATCGGGGCCCGATGACCGATCGGCTCGACACGGCAACGCCGGCGCTTCGTCCTCTGGTCTGCGGCTGCTGCCGTACCGGCGTGGATGGTGAGATCGGGCTGGCGACGCGCCGCCGTCGCGATCGCACACCGGCGTCGGCGCACGGGCGCCACGCGAGCAGCGGCGCGCCGCGCGAAGCCGCGGCCGCCCCCGGGGTTCGCGGCTACTCGCCGCCTCCGCCACCGGTCAGCCCGATCCGCGGGCTCATCGACTTCCACACGCACGCGGCCCCGGACGTCTTCGGCCGCGCGCTGGACGACGACGAGCTCGCTTCGCAGGCCGCGGCACGCCAGATGGAGGCGGTCGTCTTCAAGAATCACGTGGCGCTCACCGCCGATCGCGCGTGGCTCGCGCGCAAGCACGTTCCGGGCGTGAAAATATTCGGCGGCATCGTGCTGAACCGCGCGACCGGCGGGATCAACCGCGACGCGGTCGAGTGGATGTGGCGCATGCAAGGGGGCCACGGTCGCGTCGTGTGGTTCCCCACCTTCGACGCCGACAACCACGTGCGTCACGCCGGCACGGCCCCCTCGGGCGTCCGCGTGGTCGACGAGCGCGGCGCGGTGCTCCCGGCGGTGCGCGAGGTCTTCAAGGTGTGCGCGGCGCAGCGGCTCGTCATCCACACCGGCCACTCGTCGGCCGAGCAGGCGCTGGCGCTCATCGCGGCCGCGCGTGAGGAAGGCTGCGATCGGATCGTGGTCACCCACGCGCAGTTCGACGTGGTCGGTATGAACGAGGCGCAGATGAAGGAGGCCGCGTCGATGGGCGCCAAGATGGAGCTCTGCGCGCTCGGCATGCTGGTCGGCCCCGAGGCGCCGCTCGAGTGGATGCGTCACGCCGCACGCGTGGCGGTCGCCGAGACTGCCGCGCGGATCAAGAGCGTCGGCGCGCAGCACTTCGTCCTCGGCACCGATCTCGGTCAGACCGGCAACCCGACTCCGGCGGACGGCTTGCAGATGTTCGTGACCGCGCTCGCGACCGAGGGCATCAGTCGCGAGCAGATCCAGACGATGGGCTCCCAGGTTCCGGGCGCCCTGCTGATGGGCTAGGCGCTCGATGCCGGAACTCCTCAGGGTGCGCACGCGGACCCTCGAGATCGGCTGCGAGGCTCACGGCCGTCCCGGCGGCACGCCCGTCGTCCTGCTCCACGGCTTTCCGGACGACGCGCGCGCGTTCGACGACGTCGCGCCTTCCCTCGCCGCGGCCGGCTGCCGCGTGCTCGTCCCCTACCTGCGCGGCTACGGGCCGACGCGCTTCCTCGACCCGCAGGAGCCGCGCATGGCGCAGCAGGCCGCGATCGGCCAGGATCTGCTCGAGCTCATGGCCGCGCTCGATCTGGCACCGGCCGCGCTCGCCGGCTACGACTGGGGCGGGCGCGCCGCGTGCATCGCGGCGATCCTCGCGCCCGAACGGGTGCGCGCGCTCGTCACGATCGGCGGCTACAACGTCCAGAACACGCTGACGCCCTCGCCGCCGTCGTCGGCGAAGGCCGAACGCTCGTACTGGTATCAGTGGTACTTCAATACCGACCGAGGGCGCCAGGGGCTCGAGCAGAACCGGCGCGACATCTGCCGGCTCCTGTGGCAGGAATGGTCTCCGACCTGGCGATTCGAGCCGGCGGCGTTCGAGCGGACCGCCGAATCGTTCGACAATCCCGACTTCGTCGCGGTGGTGATCCACTCGTACCGCCACCGTCACGGCAACGCTCCGGGCGATGGGCGCCTGGACGCGATCGAGCAGCGCCTCGCCGAGCGTCCGGCGATCACCGTGCCCACCGTGATCCTTCACGGCGCGGACGACACGGTCGGACCGCCCAAGCGCGCCGAGGCCGAGCTTCCACAGTTTCCGGCGGGAACCGAGCGGCGCGTCGTACCGGGCGTCGGTCATTTCATGCCGCGCGAGGAGCCCAAGGCGGTCGTCGACGCCCTCCTGAGGCTCCTCCACTAGGACGAATCCCCATGCGCATCGAGATCATCTGCACAGGCGACGAGGTCCTCACCGGGAAGATCGTCAACACCAACTTCAGCTACATGACGCAGAAGCTCGAGGACGCCGGCCTCGCCGTCGAGTGGGAGACGACGGTCGGCGACGATCGCGAGAATCTCCTGCTCGCCTTCACGCTGGCCGGGCAGCGCGCCGACGCGGTCATCGTCAACGGCGGCCTCGGCCCCACCATCGACGATCTGTCGCAGGAGATCGCCGCGCAGGCCGCCGGGGTCGAGCTGGTGCTCAACGAAGGCTGGCTCAAGACGATGGAGGAGTTCTTCAAGCGGCGCAGCCGCGTCATGCCACCGAACAACACGAAGCAGGCGATGCTGCCGTCGACCGCCGAGGTGATCGACAACCCGATCGGGACGGCCTGCGGGTTCGCGCTCGACATCGGCCGCGCGCGCTTCTTCTTCACCCCGGGCGTGCCGCGTGAGCTCCGGCGCATGCTCGAGGAGCAGATCATTCCCCGACTCCTGGCCAAGAGCGGCCTGCAGGCGACGATCTACCTCAAGCGGTTCCATTCCTACGGGCTCGGCGAATCCCACGTGGACGCGCTGCTCACCGGCGTGGAGCAGCTCGTGCCCGACGGCACCGTGAAGCTCGGATTCCGCGCGCACTACCCGCAGCTCGAGACCAAGCTGACCGTCCGCGGTCGGGACATGGACGACGTCCGGGCCAAGCTCGCGCCGGTCGAGCGCGAAGTGCGCAAACGGCTCGGCAACTTCATCCTGGCCGAGGACGAGCAGACCCTGGAGGGCGTCATCCTGTCGGCACTGACGGCCCGGCAGGGCTCCCTCACCGTCGTCGAGACCTTCACGAGCGGACAGATCGCGGCGCGCTTCGGCCACCTGTCCGGCGCGGAGAAGGTCTTCCGCCGCGGCATCGTGGCGCGCGACCTCGCCGAGATCTACGCCGGCGTCGGCCTCGACGGCGAGCCGCCGGCGGGCGAGCTCTCGCGCGAGACGGCCGAGGCGGTCGCGCAGGCCGCGCGCCGCCGGACCGGCGCGACCCACGCGCTGGCGGTGCTGATCGACCTCGACGACGGGCCGGACAAGATCGACTTCGGCGGTACCATCTGCCTGGCGGTCGCGACCGCTGACGGCGCCGAATCCCGGCGCAGTCGGATCCTCGGAGGACGCGAGTGGGTGGGACTCGGGGCCACCGAGATGGGGCTCGACTGCCTGCGCCGCTATCTCCAGGGGCTGCCGGTGGCCGAGCGGATCGACTTCGAGAAGACCTGAGGAGCAGCACCAAGGAGAGAGCGACATGCTGATCGTCGACGCGCAGATTCACATCTGGAAGGGCCACAAGCCGACGAACGCGAACCACCGCCAGATCCCGGACTACACGGCGGACGACGTACTGAAAGAGATGGACGGAGGCGGCGTCACCGCGGCGGTCATCCATCCGCCCGGATGGGATCCAAACTCCAACGCGCTGGCGGTCGAGGCCGCGCGCCAGCATCCGAATCGCCTCGCGATCCTCGCCAACTTCCCGCTCGACAAGCCGGAGAGCCGCTCGGCGATCGACGGCCTGAAGAGCCGTCCCGGGCTGCTCGGGCTCCGCTTCGCCCTGCTGCAGCCGCATCAGCAGACGTGGCTCACCGACGGAAGCCTCGACTGGCTCTGGGCCGCCGCCGAGCGGGCGAGCATGCCGATCGCGCTGCTCGGCCCCGGTTTGCTCCAGATGATCGGGCGCACGGCCGAGCGCCATCCCGGGCTCAAGCTGATCATCGACCACTTCGGCCGCCCCGACGCGGCATGGTCGAACCTGCCGGATCTCGTCGCCGCCGCGAAGCACCGCAACGTGGCGCTGAAGGCGACGGGGGCGCCGAGCTACTCGGCCGAGCAATATCCGTATCGTGACATCCACGGGCACATCCGGAAGCTCTACGACGCGTTCGGCCCCGACCGGATGTTCTGGGGGACGGACATCACGCGCATGCCGTGCCCGTGGAAACAGTGCGTCACGATGTTCACCGAAGAGCTCTCGTGGCTGACGGCGAAGGACAAGGAGCTGATCATGGGGCGGGCGCTCTGCAGCTGGCTCGGCTGGAAGTTGCCGGCCTGACGGGGTGACAGCATGAAACAGATCCTGCTCGATCGCTACGGCCAGCCCGAAGAGGGACTGCGCTGCGCCGAGGTACCGGACGTCGGCACGCCCGGCGCGGGCGAGGTCGTCTTCGAGGTCCTCGCGTTTCCGATCAATCCCGCCGACATCTCGTTCTGTCGCGGCACCTATCGGCTGAAGCCCGAGCTGCCGGCGACCCCCGGCGCCGAGTGCGTCGGCCGTGTCGCCGCGGTCGGTGCCGGCGTGACGCACGTGAAGCCGGGGGATCTCGTGATCAACCTGCAGCGGGAGAACTGGACCCAGCGGCGTCGGGTCAAAGGTGACGACGTCATCGCGATCTCGGATGGTATCGATATCCAGCAGGCGGCCATGCTCCGGATCAATCCCGCGACCGCGCTCCTGCTTCTCACCGACATCGTCGCCTTGAAGCCCGGCGACTGGATCATCCAGAACGTCGCCAACTCGGCAGTGGGCCGTCTCGTGATTCGCCTGGCGCGCCCGCGCGGCGTGAAAACGGTGAACGTGGTGCGGCGCGAGTCGCTGTTCGGCGAGCTGAAGGCGCTCGGCGGCGACGTGTGCGTGGTCGACGGCCCCGATCTGCCGGCCGCGGTCAAGGCGCAAACACACGGCGCGCCGATCCGTCTCGGCCTCGACGCCGTGTCGGGCCGGGCCACGGCGCGGCTGGCCGCGTGCCTCGCCGACGGCGGGGTCGTCTGCAACTACGGATCGATGACGGGCGAGGACCCGGTGATGTCACGCAGCACGCTGGTCTCGGGCGGCCAGTCGCTCGTGGGCTTCATCCTCGGCCGCGGGCTCAGCACGCGCTCGCTCGAGCAGATCCGCGCGATCTATGCCGATCTCGGGCAGCAGGTCGCCAAGGGCAACCTGTCGGCGCCGGTCGAGATGGTCTATCCCATCGAGGACATCAAGGAAGCCGTTGCGCACGCTCAGCGCGGTGAGCGGAGCGGCAAGATCTTGGTAGCGCCGAACGGGCCGATGTGACGGGCGAGCCGGCCGGGGCTTCAACTGAGCCCGGCCGGCTCCTCGCTCTTCGTTGTGACGTCCCGACTCGTCGAAGCTACTGGTCGTGCCCCTTACCGTCGTCGCGATCGTGCCCGTGATCGCTACGGATCTGCCCGCGGATCTCCCCCGCCGGCAATGCCGTCGTGTGGATGTTGGCGTAGGCCGTGTTCGAGGTCAGCGCGTCGACGAGTGCGTCGAAGTCGCCGGCGTTGACGTTCTGTCCGGCAATGGCGATCACACTCGCGGCCGTGAACGTCCCGCTGACGGTCCCGGAATTCTGCGGGCACGTCGGAGTCCCCACGGGGCCGTTACCGAGGTTCGTGCAGAAGAACACCATGATTCCCCCGGCCACATGCCGTTTACCGAAATGGATGTGCGCCTGCGTCACCGTGCCGGTCTTCGGCGACGTCGTACCCACATCCGAATAGGTCAGCGTGAACGTTGCGGTGCCGGCTTTCCTGTCGAGATTGAGAACCAGGGTGCCGCTGCCGTTGGATCGGATCGCCCCGGTTTCGGCGTTCTGCGCGCCGAGCTCCTGGAACCCGTTCAAGCGCGCGACGAATTGCTCCGCGTAGGCGTAGCTCGCGGAGAACACGACGAGTGTGGCGACCAGTACGGCCTTGATCAGCTTGTCCCGGCGCATGGTGACCTCCCTATGGAT
This sequence comes from uncultured bacterium, assembly GCA_964450175.1. Taxonomy (GTDB): domain Bacteria; phylum Methylomirabilota; class Methylomirabilia; order Rokubacteriales; family CSP1-6; genus AR31. The sequence goes on from CAYVHH010000325.1 coordinate 13,097, forward strand.
TGAGTGTGGTCGCGAGCAGCACAGCGCACCTCGTTGGTCCCGGAATCACCGGTGAGATGGCGACTCGCCCTCTCTATGCCGGGACTGCTGGGTAAACGGTCGGCTCCATTCCGCGGTTCCCGACGACGACCCCGTACCGTTCTTTCCGGTATAACATCCATGTCTCACTCTCGACGACCGGAGGCGTATGACGGCAAAGGGACGGGACCGACAGGACTGGGGGCGGTGCGCCGACTGGCTGGCGCTCGTCGTCACCGCGTTCGAGTGCTACCGGCGCGCGCTCGACGCCCTGAAGCCAGCCGAGGGTTGGACGGCGTGATCGGCTCATCACCGCGACGAAAAGAGGACGAGCGGCTCATCACGGGCCGCGGCCGATTCATCGACGACATCGCCCCCCCGGGCCTCGCCCATCTCGCGGTCGTGCGCTCGACTCACGCGCGAGCGCGAATCGTCAGCGTCGACGCCGCGGCGGCGCGGCGGCTTCCGGGTGTCGCGGTCTTTCTTGCCGACGATCTGCCCGGGCTGGCCGAGCCACTTCCCGCCGCGCGAGCGGACCGCACCAACCCCTACGTGCGACTGGATACGCCGCGCCCACAGCGGCCGCTCGCCCGCGGCGAGGTCCGCTACGTCGGCGAGCCGATCGCCGCGGTGATCGGCCCCGATCCGTACGTCGCGGCCGACGCGGCCGAGCTGATCCGGGTCGAGTACGAGCCGTGGCCCGCGGTCGTGGACGCCGAAGCCGCGATGACGGCGGCGTCGCCGGCGGTCCACGAGGGCACGAGCAACGTCGTCGGCCACGTGGTCAAGGTCATCGGCGACATCGAGCGCGCATTCGCCGGGGCCGACGTGGTCGTCGACGACCATCCGAGTCACGGACGGGTCACGGCGATGGCGATCGAGACCCGAGGCCTCTGCGCCGAACACGATCCGGTCACTCGCGGGATGACGGTGTGGGCCGCCCACCAGGCTCCCTATCACCTGCGAGGCGTCGTCGCGGCGCGGCTCGGACTGCCGGCCGAGAACGTCCGCGTCATGGCGCCCGACACCGGCGGCGGCTTCGGTCCGAAGGAAGGCATCTACCCGGAAGACGTGGTCGTGCCGGTGTTGGCGCACCATCTCGGCCGGCCCGTGAAATGGATCCAGACGCGCACGGAATTCATGTCGAGCTCTCACCAGGCGCGGGAGCAATCGCACCGCGCGCGGCTCGCGGCGACGCGCGAGGGGCGCATCCTGGGCCTGGACGTGCGGATCGTGAAGGACGTCGGCGCCTACCACTACTTCTCCGTGCACGAACCGACGAACACGATCAATCACCTGCCCTCTCAGTACAAGGTCCCCGCGTTCCGCGCCGAGGGCTTCTCGGTGGTCACCAACAAGACGCCGAGCGCGCCGTATCGCGGCGCCGGACGGCCCGAGGCGATCCTGGTCGTCGAGCGGCTGCTCGACCGGCTGGCGGCGACGCTCGGCCTCGACCCCGCCGAGGTCCGGGCGCGCAACCAGATCGCGCCTGCGGAGATGCCCTACCGCCCGGGACTCGTGTACCGAGACGGCGTGCCCGTGAGCTACGACGGCGGCGACTATCCGCTCGAGCTCGCGCGCGCGCTCGATCTGCTCGACTACGCCGCCTGGCGCAAGCGTCAGCACGAGCGGCGCGCACAGGGCCGGCGCATCGGGCTGGGCATCGCGGGCTATCTCGAAGCGGGAGGCAGCGTCCGTCCCGGCGAGTGGGCGACGGTGAAGGTCGACGATCGCGGCCACGTGGAGGTGCTCATCGGCGTCTCGGCCTCCGGCCAGGGCCACGAGACCGTGTTCGCCCAGGTCTGTGCCGAATACCTCGGCGCCGCCTTCGACGACATCCGCGTCCGCGGCGGCGACACGACGTTGGTCCCCTTCGGTTACGGCACCGGAGCCAGCCGGGTCGCGGTGAACACCGGCAACGCGGTGGCGGTCGCGGCCGCCGACGTGAAGGTGAAGGCGTGCCGCGTCGCCTCGCGGCTGCTCGAGTGCGCGCCCGACGACGTGCGGATCGAAGAGGGCCACGCGTTCGTCGTCGGCACGCCCGGGCGTGCCATTCCGCTCGCTCAGGTCGCTCGGGTCGCGCTGAGCGACCGGGGGCTCGTCGAGCTTGGAGGACCAGGGCTCTGGGCCACGAAGTTCTACTCGCCCCCCACCGTGACGTGGTCGAGCGGTGTCCACGCTGCCGTCGTCGAGGTCGACGTGGAGACCGGCCGCGTCGCCATTCTCCGTTACGCGATCGTGCACGACTGCGGCCGACAGCTCCATCCGGTGATCGTCGACGGCCAGATCGTCGGCGGCTTCGCCCAGGGGCTCGGCGTCGTGCTCGGCGAGCACATCGTCCACGGCGACGACGGCCAGCTCCTGACGAACACGCTCATGGACTACCCGATCCCGCGCGCGGACGACATGCCGCCGCTGGTCACCGAGCATCTGCGCTTCGCGACCGACCACAATCCGCTCGGGGTGCGCGGGGTCGGGGAGGGCGCCACCGGGCCGCCGACCGCGGCGATCGCCAACGCCGTCGCGGACGCGTTCGAGGGACGGCTCGAGATCACGAGCCCGGTGCTCACACCGCACCGGGTTTACGCGTTGCTACGAGAAGCTGGATTCGCGATCGACTAACCAGGCTCGACCGAGCGCAGTACGCGCTGCAGGCCGTCGCGGGGCTGGGGCCCGCCGGCCGAGGCGCGCTCATAAAGGAGGACGTCATGGCACGACTGACACCGATCACCAGCAAGAACCAGGTCGCCGCGAAGGACCAGTCGATCGTCGACTCGATCGTCGCGAGCCGCGGCGCGCTGCAGGGGCCGTTCACGATGTTCCTGCACTCGCCCGAGCTGGCCGGCCGCCTCGCGCACCTGGGCGCCTATGTGCGGTTCGAGGGGTCGCTCGACATGCGCGTACGCGTGCTCGCCGCGATGACGGTCGCGCGCGAGCTCGAGGCCGTGTACGTCTGGGGCGCGCAGACGGGCGGCGCGCGGCGGCTCGGCGTGCCGGAGACCACGATCACCGCGATCCGCGAGAACCACAGCCGCGGCATTCCGGCGGAGGACGCGCAGATCGTCGACTTCACGCGCCAGCTGATGCGCAAGCATCGCGTCGACGAAGCGACCGTGAAGGCGCTGATCGGCCGCTTCGGCAACGACGGCTTCATCCAGCTCACGGGCGCGATCGGCTATTACGGCATGCTGGCGATGACCGTCAACGCCTGCGAGCTCGAGGCGGCGCCGGGCGCCGAGGTGCTGAAGGTCTAGCTGGCCGAGGCTCGCGTCAGGGATTCACCACGGTCACCCGCACGTTGATGCGGACGGCGACCATGTTGCCCCTAGCGGTGGGCCCGCGCCCGGCGAACGCGTACCGGTCGGGACCGGTGTAGCCCAGGTTTGGCGTGTACGAGGCGACGTCGGTTCCGGCGAGCTCGAGCTTGCCGTGTTGGGGCTCCTCCACCGCACGGAGCTCGGTCGTCGGAATCTGGGCGTCGGCGTCGCTAAGCGCCCTGATCCGGCACGGCTTTCCGTTGTTCATGACCGTCACGTCGATCGTCGCGCCTCCGGGCTCCGTCGCGCCCCGAAAGCGCGGGATGCGGCACGACACCTTTGAGCCCTCCTCGGCAAGCGTGGCCGACGCGCCGAGCAGCACGAGACCGACAATTGTCGACGCCACGACATGAGAGCTGCGCATACGCAGAGTTGCTAGCGCCTTGGTATCTTCCGCGTGACCGACTTCGAGGTCCCGAAGGTCGGGATGAAGGCCGAGTGCTTGCCGGGTCCCCCCGTCACCACGATGTGGATGTCCTCCGGC
>CAYVHH010000326.1:0-20786 GCA_964450175.1 uncultured bacterium
CACAGAACCCCGCCATAGCCGAGCGCGCCGCCGGTGACCGCGAGGACCCCGCTGACCCAGCCCGATCCGAAGTGATGCCCCGTGCCCTTGCCCAGGCCCCAGGTCATGCGAAGGCGAAGGCGCGGGCCGGATTCTCCACGAGAAGACGCGTGAGACCGGGGTCGTCGACACCCTTGGCGCGCAGGCGAGGGACCACGTTCACGAGCAGGTGGTGATAGCCGTAGCCGCCGTACTTCACGAGCGAGGTCTTGTAGGCGATGTCGTGCGACATGAGGATCTGATCGCGGTGGCCGGCCTCGATCAGCGCGAGCACGTGGGCCATGCGGCCGCCGTCGTTGGGCATGTCGAAGCTCGGATTGTACGGATAGAACGAGTTCTCCATCCCGAACAGGTCGTACTCGAGCCAGATGCCCGTCTGGGCCAGGTCGATCACCGCCCGCAGATCGCCGATCGTGCGGCAGATGTGGCACATGATCGTGCGGCGCAGATCGCCGCCTTCCTTGCGGACGAACTCGGCGAGCTGCATCGGCATGTCCGGATGCCGGCCGGGATGGACCATCAGCGGCGCGCCGGTCTCACGCTGGGTGATGATCGCCGCGCGCAACACCTTCCGCTCGTTTTCCGTCCACGGGTAGGTGGTCCCGATCTCGCCGATGAGCCCGGCGCGGACGCCGGTATTGCCGACTCCGGAGGTGACGTCCGCGATCATCTCGCGCGCCAGCTCGTCCACCGTGCGGCGATCCATATCGGCCGGATGGGAGGCGTCGACGTAGTAGCCGGCCCCCATGACCACGTTGAGGCCGGTGGCGCGCGCGATGCGGGCGAGCGCCTGGGGATCGCGGCCGATCGTCTTCGGTGTCGGATCGACCACGGTGCGGCCGCCCGCGCGCTTGAACAGGAGGATCTCGTCCTGGGCCACCTGATCGTCGAGGAGCCGGAGGTTGTCCAGGTTGGCGTTGAAGTTCTGGCGGACCCAGCCGAGGTTCGCCATGCTGACCGGCTCCCACGCGCGCCCCTTGTCGCCGGCAGCCGCCGGCTCGGCGAACATGACCTTGAAATCGATCAGGAGGTGCTCGTGGGGCAGGGTGACACCGATCGTGTCGGGCGCTACCGCGCCGAGGACCGTCTGGACTTGCCCCGCGAGCGGCCGCGGCATCGGCTACCGGAAGGCCGGCGCGATCTCCACGATGAACCGGTCGAGGTCGCGACGCAGCTCGTCGATCGGGCGGAACATGCTCGGGATGAAGAGCGTGTCGACCTTGGCCGACTGGAGCTGATGCAGCTGCTCACGGATCTGGTCGGGCGTCCCCGCGAGACACGTGTCGCGCGCGTCGGCGGCGTGACGGCCCATGCGCTTGGCGATCGTGTCGGCGAGCTGGTCGACTTCGCTTTTGTTGTCGGTGATTAGGAGTGCCATGTTTGCAGAGCGCTTGAGGCTCTTGGGATCGCGGCCCAGGGTCGCGCAGTGATCGTCGAGGATCTTGCCCTTGCGCGCGAGGACCCTCGGGCCGCCCCAGCAGTTCCAGTGATCGGCGTGCTTCGCCACGATGCGCAGGGTGACCCGCTCGCCGCCACCGCCGATCATGAGCTCGGGGTGGGGCGTCTGGATCGGCTTCGGGTCGAGCGGGGCATCGGTGAGCTGGTAGTACCGTCCCTCGAACGTCGTGCGGCGCTCCTTCCACAGCGACCGGATCACCTGACAGGCTTCGTCCAGCCGCTCGAGCCGCTCACGCATCGTGTAGAAGGGGATCCCGTAGGCCTCGTGCTCGTTCTGCTGCCATCCGGCGCCCAGGCCCAGAAGGAGCCGGCCGCCGGAGATGATGTCGACCTGAGCCGCCATCTTGGCGACCACCGCGGGGTGGCGGTAGGTATTGCCCAGAACGATGGTGCCGATGCGGAGCCGTGGCACCAGGGTCGCCAGGGCACTCAAGGTGCTCCACGACTCGAGCATGGCACCCTCGCGCTCCTTCGTGTTCGGCATGAAGTGATCGGTCACGCACGCGATGTCCCACCGGGTCGTCTCGAGGTGCTTCCAGAGATCCAGCACGCCAGCCCAGGTCTGGCCCCCCATGCTCGTGAAGATGCCGAAGCGCATGTGTCGTTCTCCTCCCTTGGTGTCCCTATACTATCGCGGGAGGTCTTATGGCCATCATCCGTATCCACACCGGTTCCGACGGGAAGTCGCACTTCCAGGAGATCGTGCCGAAGTTCGAGCCGCGGAGCGATAAATCCGAGACCGCCGAGCTGATCCCCGGCAGCGGGATCGTCATCCGCCGCTTCGAGGCGACTCGCTCCAACCCGTGGCACCACGCACCCGGGCGCTACGCGGTGTTCACTCTCTCCGGCGCGGTGGACATCGAGATCGGCGACGGTACGGTGCGGCGGCTCGGCACGGGGGACATCCTCATCGCCGAGGACACCACGGGCCAGGGCCACGTCACACGCGAGGTCGGCCCCGAAGCGCGCGTATCGGTCTTCGTCCCGTTGGGCTAGATGATGCCTTCAGCTTTCCATTGGGCGAGCTCGTCCAGGGAATGGCCGAGGAGATCGACGAAGACATCTTTGTTGTGGTCGCCCGGATTCGGCGCGAGCCAATTGATGCGGCCGGGTGTTTCCGACAGCTTGAGCGGCGTGCCCGTGGTCTTCAGGCGGCCGTAGGTCGGATGCTCTCGCTCCACGAACATCTCGCGGGCCTGGACCTGGGGGTCCACGACCATCTCGGCGACGTTGTTGACCGGGGCCGCGGGGACCCCGCCGGTGGACAGCGTCTTGACGACTTCGGCCTTGGAGCGGACGCTCGTCCACCCTTGGATGATCGCCGCGACTTGATCTCGCCGGTCGCGTCGGGCGGCGGCTGTCGCGAATCCGGTGTCGCGCGTGAGGTCGGCGCGGCCGATGATCTCGCAGAAGCGGCGCCACACCGCGTCGCTCGCTCCGGCGGCGATCGCGACGTGGCCGTCGGTCGTCGGATAGACCCCGGAGCTCGATCCGCCGAACGAGACGTTGCCGGCGCGGGTCAAGAGCTCGCCGCCGACCGTGTAGCGCTCTCCGAGGTTGTCGAGCGCGATCAGCAGGCTGTCGAGGAGCGCCAGATCGATGCGCTGGCCCTGACCCGTTCGCTGCCGGTAGTGCAGGGCCGACACGATGCTGAAAGCGCAGAGCATGCCGGCGTAGTAGTCCGAGATCGACTGGCCCGACCGTGTGGGCGGCTGGTCGGGGAAGCCGGTGATGCTCATGTAGCCGCTGATGGCCTGCGCCAGCATGTCGTAGCCTCGCTGCGCGGCGTACGGCCCGTGCTGGCCAAACGCAGTGATGGAGGCGTAGACGATGTCCGGCTTCTCCCGTTTCAGGTCCTCGTAGCCGAGTCCCAGCCGCTCCATGGTCCCGACGCTGAAGTTCTCGGTCACGACGTCCGAGTGTCGGACGAGCTCCTTGAAAAGCTCGATGCCACGCGGAGTTTTCAGCTCGAGGGTGATAGCGAGCTTGTTCCGGTCACGGTATTGCGCCGCCGGCACGCGCTCCTCGACGCCGTTGCGCTTGCGCCTGATCCCCAGCGAGACGCGCTCTCGCCCGCGCTCGCGTGACTCGACCTTGATGACCCGCGCGCCCATGTCCGCCAGCAGCATCGTGCAGAAGGGCATGGCGATGACCTGCCCGAGGTCCAGCACGGTGACGTCGCTCAGCGCCTGGTTCATGTACCCTCGATGGCGGCCAAGCCCGCGCCGCCCCGGCGATAGTGCTCCGGGGGGCCGGCGCGGTCAAGGATGGCAGGTTCCCAGCGGACGGGTGATAGCATTGAATCCTGCACGGCAGGCCATTTCCATGGAGCCGACATGGACCTGAGGCCGAAACGCTACGTGGACACGGTGATTCTGTCCCCCGTGGGCCGAATCGACCACTCTACCTCGGAGGACTTCAAGACCGCCCTTGCGTCATACATGGCTCGCTGTGCTGAGGGGCAGGACCGGGTGATTCTGGACTTCGCCGCTGTCGAGTACATCAGCAGCGTGGGACTGCGCGTCCTGATGCTGGCCTCCAAGCAAGCCAAGGCTCAGCGAGGCGCCCTCGGCATCGCGGCGTTGCAGCCCGCCGTTCGCGAGATCTTCGACATCAGCCGGTTCACGATGGTTCTCGATGTGTTCCCGTCGGTCCGCGAGGGCCTCGCCCGGCTCTCGCCCAAGGCGCTCGCCGCGTTCGATGCCGCCTGACGGCCGTTTGAAGGTCAAGTTCTGGGGAACGCGCGGGTCGATCCCGGTCGCCATGACGTCGGCCGAGGTCCGCCGCAAGCTCATCTCGGCGCTGACGCGCGCGTCGGGGCGTAAGCTCGAGACCCCCGAGCAGGCGGCGGCCTTCCTCGACCGCGAGCTCGATTTTGCCGGCTCCCACACATTCGGCGGCAATTCGTCCTGCGTGGAGATCGTCACGGGCCAGCGGGACTTCGTCCTCTGCGATCTGGGCTCGGGCGCCAGGGTCTTCGGCAACGAGGTCCTGGCCAGCCGGGGCGCGTCGGGCCAGCGATTCCACGCGTTCATGTCGCACGCACACTGGGACCACATCATGGGCTTTCCATTCTTCATGCCGGCCTACACCGCCGGCAACCACATCCGGATCTACGGCTGCCACGCCGATCTGGAGGAAGCCTTCCGCGGGCAGCACGCGGCGCCGTCCTTTCCGGTTGATTTCTCGCGGCTGTCCGCCACGATCGAGTTCGTGCGGCTCGAGCCCGACCGCGAGTACGAGATCGCGGGGATGCGCGTGCGGCCCAAGCTCCAGCGTCACGGCGGCGACTCGTACGGCTACCGGTTCCAGGCGGGCGACAAGGTCGTCGTCTACTCGACCGACGCGGAGCACAAGCAGGACGAGCTGACCGAGATCAAGGCGTTCGCCGAGTTTTTTCGTGACGCCGACCTCGTGATCTTCGACTCCCAGTACTCGCTCGCCGAGGCGACGTCGATCAAGGAGGACTGGGGGCACTCGAGCAACGTCGTCGGGCTCGAGCTGTGTCAGATGGCGCGCGCCAAGCGCCTGTGCCTCTACCACCACGAGCCGGTTTCCGACGACGAGCGGATCGCCGCGCTCCTCACCGAGACACGCCGGCTTGAGGAGATCACGCGCGGCGACCGGCGAGTCGAGATCCTGGCGGCCTACGACGGTATGGAGATCGCTCTCTGAGCCTTCCGGCCTGAGCACGATGCACTGGTCGGAACGACGCTGGGTTCGTGTCCTCTGCGGGAGTCGCGGCCAACCTTTCGGGATCGCGCTGCTTGTCCTGCTCCTGGCGGTCGTCCTCGTTCCGGAGCTCGCCGGGCTGGGGTTCATCCGGCTGGCCGCGTTCGATGCGTATCAGCGATGGGCGCCGCGTGCCCGACATTCGGCGCCGGCCATCATCGTGGCGATCGACGAGGAGAGCCTTCGGCAGCACGGGCAGTGGCCGTGGCCGCGCACCTGGCTCGCCCAGCTGGTGGCACGCGTCGCGGAGGCCGGTCCGGCGGCGATCGGGATCGATATCGTGATGCCCGAAGCCGATCGCCTCTCACCGGGCCGTCTCCCGGAGTTCGTGCCGGGGATGGGCCAGGACCTGATCCAGCGGCTCTTCAGCCTGCCGAGCAACGACGCGGTCCTGGCGCGGACGCTTCAGGCGTCTCCGGTCGTGCTCGGCGTTGCCGGGCTGGACGGCGACGTGGCCGGGCCGCACCGCAACGTGCGGCGAGTGCCGTTTCGAACCGTCGGCGCCGATCCGCGGCCTCTCGTGCGGCGATTCGACGCCACGTTGCAGAGCGCCGAGGAGATCGATCGCGTCGCCAGCGGGCACGGTCTGCTGAGCGTGGACACCGAGCGTGGGGTGGTCCGGCGCATGCCGCTGGTCGCCGCCGTCGGCGATGCCCTCGTCCCCGCCTTCGGGATCGAGATCCTCCGGGTCGCGACCGGCGAGCGACTGCTGACGGTCCGGACCGGCAAGGCCGGGGTCGAGGCGGTCGGGGTCGGCGATCTGCTCGTTCCCACCGAGCCCGACGGCAGCGTGCGCATCCACTTCGCGCGGTCCGATCAGGCGCGCTTCGTCTCGGCGGCCGACGTGCTGGCCGGGAAGATCGATCGCCGCGTGCTCGAGCGCAAGCTGGTCCTCATCGGCGTCACCGCGCTGGGTCTCTCGGACTACCAGGCGACGCCGGTGGCCGACCGGATGCCGGGAGTCGAGATCCACGCGCAGCTTCTGGAGAACATCTTCGACGCCGACCTGCTTTCGCGGCCTCTCGCCGTCCGGTGGGCGGAGGTGGGCGTGGTGCTGGCCGGCGGCCTGCTGCTCGTCCTGATGATGCCGCGAGCGTCGGCGCTCACCTCGGTGGCGACGTACCTACTGATGGTCGGGGCGATCGCGACCGTGGGATTCGCGCTCTATCTCAAACACGGGCTCCTGTTCGACGCGGCGTCGCCGCCGCTGGCCCTCGGCACCCTGTTCACATCGATGCTCGTCGTCACCCTGGCCGAGACCGAACGCCAGCGTCAGGCTCTGCGCCGCCAGGTCGAGGAGCAGAAGGAGCGGGCCGCGAGACTGGCTGGAGAGCTGGAGGCCGCCCGCCGGATCCAGATGGGTAGTCTCCCGGACGCGGCGACTGCCTTTCCGGGGGACACGCGGCTCGATCTCTACGCTTTCCTCGAGCCGGCCCGCGAGGTCGGCGGCGATCTCTACGACTTCTTCACCCTGGGCCGCGACCGACAGTGCTTCCTGATCGGGGACGTCTCGGGGAAGGGCTTGCCGGGCAGTCTGTTCATGGCCGTCAGCAAGGCGCTCTACAAGAGCGCGGCGCTACGCGGAGTCGGCCCCGTCGATGCCGTCATGCGCGAAGCCGACCTGGAGATTTCCCGGGACAACGCGGAAGGGCTCTTCGTCACCATGCTCGCCGCCACGCTCGACGCGCGCACCGGGCTTCTCGAGTACTGCAATGCCGGTCACGAGCCACCCTATCTGCTGCCCAACGGCGACCGCCCGCTGGTTCGTCTCGCGGACGGCGGCGGCCCGCCGCTCTGCGTGCTCGACCGCTTTACCTACACGGCGAGCGCTCGGCGCCTCATGCCCGGCGACACCATCTGCCTCGTGACGGACGGCGTGCTCGAGGCCATGAGCCCGAAAGCCGAGCCGTACGGAAGGACCCGTTTCGAGGCGCTGCTCGACAAGGTCGGCCGCGCGGCGAGCGCCGCCGAGGTCGGTGAGGCGATTCGTCTGGAGGTCAGCCGGTTCGCCGACGGCGTCGAGCAATCCGACGACCTGGCGATCCTGGTGCTGCGCTGGAGGGGGCCTAGCGGACGCTGATCTCGACCCGCCGGTTCCGCGACTCCGACACTTGATCGGCCGTCGGAACCTCGGGCTCGCGCGAGCCTCGGCCCGCCACCGAGATCCGGACCTTGGGGATGCCGAGCTTGATCAGCTCGTCTCGGCAGCGCTCGGCGCGACGCAGCGACAGCACATCGTTGTACTGCGAGGTGCCCACGCGGTCGGTGTGGCCGATGATGGCGATCTCGGGCGCCGGCCGGCGGGCGATCTCGGCGAAGATCTGGTTGACGAGCGCCTTGGACTCCGGCGCGAACTCGTCGGTGTCGGCGAGGAAATACAGGTAGAACGAAACCGGCCGCTGCGGCTGCGCCTCGAGCGCCGGACCGAAGTCCTGCTTCACCTCGGCCTCAGAGCTCGTGATGCCGTCGACGCTGCCGACGCTCTTCACGCGCGCCGCGGCGTAGGGTGTATTGAGCGTCTGCTGCTTTCCCTCGCTCTCGACGACCAGGGCGCCGGTCTTTCCGTCCTTGCCAGGCAGCAGGACGTACAGGTCGTTCCGGCTGGCGCAGCCGACCAGGATGGTCAGCGCGAGGGGCGCGAACCAGATGAGGTGTCGCACCGGCGCGGGCAGGGGATCAGTCTTTCGCCGGGCCGGTGCGCACAAGGAACTCGGTCCCGCGTACGCCGAGGATCGCCGCCGGAGTCCTCACCTTCATCGCGTCGGGCGACTGCTTGGCCAGCTTGCCGGAAACGACGGCCAGGGTGCCCTGCTTGAGGGAGGCGTCGAAGTTGCCCTGATGCGTGGTCGAGTCGAAGACGAAGCGATCGATCGCGAGCACGCTGTCCGGACCGATCGAGACCAGGCTGCTGTCGCGGAACGTGATGCCGACCGAGCCGTCGGCGCCGGTGACGACCACGTCGCCCTGCTGCACGACCTGGCCGACGCTGGCGGGGAGCTTCTGGCCGGACCGCTCGATCTGGGCCGAGCCCTTGGAAGTCTTGATCTGTCCGGCGTCCTGGGCCGCGGCGACCGCGACACCGAGGGCCAGAACCATCGGTAGCGTCAAAGCAATCAACGCGGATCTCATGGTGTCCTCCTCATGCCTCACGCAATCGTCGGGCCCATTCCGGAATGCACAGCCGCCCGACGCGCAACCCGATGTATATATAGTAGCCGAGTCGGTCGCGACATCTCGCGAGATCCGGAGGCCCGCACGAGCCACGACGCGAAAACCGGAAACTACCACCGGACCTTTCCGGCCCGTCGGGATACCCTACCCGCTGTGGCGCAATTCATCGCCGACATCTGCGCGATGAACGGCGTACCACGCAAGGCCTGCCTGCGGCTGACCTTGCTCGTCGAAGAGCTGTTCACGAATACGGTTGTGCACGGCCACGGGACCGACACCGAGGCCCCTGTGCACCTGGCCTTCGCGATCCAGCCCGGCTCGATCGCGCTCACCTACGAGGACACGGCGCATCCCTACGATCCGTTCGCGCGAGTCCGTGTCCCCGACGACAGTCTCGGCGTGGAGGAGCGACCGGTCGGAGGTCTCGGCGTCGCCCTGGTCGCCGCGATCGCCGAGCGCGTCGAATACGCGCACGTCGGCGGCAAGAACCGCATCTCGCTCGTGATTCCGACACCGTCCGATTCCTGAGGAGCCCGTCATGACCGCACCGATCGTCACGTACGCCGCCGACGGCAAGGTCGGCATCGTCACGCTCAATCGCGCCGACAAGCTCAACGCGATCAGCCCCGAGCTGAAGAAGATGCTGGTCGAGCGCTTTCACGAAGCCGACCGCGATCCGGCCACCAGCGTCGTGATCGTGCGCGCCGAGGGCCGGAGCTTCTGCGCGGGTTACGACATCTCGCCGAACCCGGCGCGGGCCGCCCGACGCGGCAACGCGCTCGCGTGGCACGAATCGCTCACCGACGACGTGCAGCTCGAGATGACGCCCTGGGAGATGAAGAAGCCCGTGATCGCCTCCGTGCAGGGCCACTGCCTGGGCGGCGGCTGCGAGCTCGTGATGATGTGCGATCTCACGATCGCCGCCGACGATGCCCTCTTCGGCGAGCCGGAGATTCGCTTCTCGAACGTCGGCCCGGCGCTCGTGATGCCGTTCATCATCGGTCTCAAGCGCGCCCGCGAGCTCCTCTTCTTCGGCGATCCCATCGACGCCCAGACCGCGCTGCAATACGGGATGGTCAACCGCGTGGTCCCGCGGGCCGAGCTGGGGGCCGCGACGTTGAAGTTCGCGCGGCGGATGGCGTTGATCTCCCCGGAGGCGCTCGCCGCCACCAAGCTCTCGATCAATCGCGGGGCCGAAGCCGCCGGTTTCCGGAACGCGATCAATTCCGGGCTCGACATCCTCGCCGCCCTCTACGCCGCCCGCACCGAGGTCGGCATGAAGTTCGACGAGATTCGCGAAAAGGAAGGCCTGGGCGCCGCCCTCCGCTGGCGCGCCGCCCAATTCGCCGACTGACCGTAACCTAGCGGCCTTTGAAGGTGGGCTTCCGCTTCTCGATGAACGCGCGCGCGGATTCCTGGAAGTCTTCGCTCAGGTGGAGACCGAGGCCCTGCGTGTACATGCGCGACTGCCGCTGCATCTCGTTGACGAACCAGCGCATGACCCGCACGTTGGCGCGAACGGACAGCGGCGGGTTCTCGAGGATCTCCCCGGCCAGCGCCTCGGCGGCGGAGAGCAGCTCCGGCCCGGGCACCACGCGATTCACCATGCCGTGCTGGTGCGCCTCCTCGGCCGTGAACATGCGGCCGGTCAGCGCGACCTCGTTGGCGAAGCGGCTGCCCGTCCAGAACCAGGTCGCGACCCAGTGCTGGCCGCTGGCGAGACCGCGCTGCACCTCTCGGATCTGAAACTTCGTTCCCGCCGCCGCCACGACCAGATCGCACGACTGGGACAACGAGTAGCCGAGCCCGAGCGCGTAGCCGTGGACGGCGGCGATCACCGGCTTCCAGTTCACCGTGTCCCCGAGCCCGTTTTCACGCGAGCGCCGGCCGGCCGGGCCGCCCAGGCGCTTGAGCTCGTCCCGGGTGCGCAGCTGACGCTGACGCACATCGGCGCCCGAGCAGAACGCGCGGCCGGCACCGCTCAGGATCGCGACGCGGAGCTCGGGGTCGGCGTCGAACTCGAAGAGGGCATCGTTGACCTCTTCGACGAGCTGATCGTTGGCGGCGTTGAGCTTCTCGGGGCGGTTCAGGATGATGTGACAGATGGCGCCCCTCGGCTCGTAGCGCACCGTCTCGAATTTCGTGGAGCCGTTGTCGCGTGTGGCCATCGGAACGCTCCTCTATTTGAACGCGGGCATCACTTGCTGGGTGAGGATCTGCAGGCTGCGCTTCTCTTGCTCCATCGGCAAGAGCCCGCCGGGGTTCAGCTCGGCCGCGACGCCGTCCAGACTGAGCTCTTCTCGAAGCTTGGCGAAGCGATCCACGAGCGCCGGGCCCGTGCCGAACGCGACCTTGGTGTCGAGGATCTCGGAATACGAGAGGGTCGCCAGGGTCTTGGCCTGCGTGATTCGCCGCTCGACCGGTCCGGTGCCGGCGCGCCCGATCGGAGCTCGCGTCAGATCGGCCTGACGCTGGAAGTAGTACGTGATCGTCTCTTCCGGCTCCTCCAGGGCGGCCTTCTCGGTCGGGGCCGCGTACACCGGAATCCGGAGGCAGACGCTGCCGCTCCCGGGGTGCCCGGCCTCGCGCCAGGCTTCGCGATAGCGTTTCACGTGGACGGACAGCTCCGGAATGCTCATGCCGCGCAGCCCCACGAAGATCGGCAAGCCCATCCGGCCGACTTGCGGAAACGTCTCGGCGGTCGTCGCGGCCATGCGCACCGGAGGATGGGGCTGCTGATACGGGCGCGGCGTGACGGTCGTCTCGGAGAAGCGATAGAACTTGCCCTCGTAGCTGAAGGGCTCGCCCTTCCACGCCGTCAGGATGATTTCGAGCGCCTCGAAGAATCGCGCCTGGCTCTCCTCGTACGGTACGCCGAGCGCGTCATAGGCGCGCGGTCCGCCGCTGCGTCCGATCCCGAAGTCGAAGCGCCCCTGACTCAGGTGATCGAGCGTTGCGACCTCGCCGGCGACGCGGAGCGGGTGATTCAGCGGGAGGAGCTGCACGGCCGTCCCGACGCGCAGGCGGCGCGTCCGGGCCACGATCCAGCTCGCCACCAGCAGGGGCGCCGACAGGACCGAGCGGGCGGGGTTCACGAGCATCTCCGCCAGCCACACAACGTCGAGTCCCCACTGCTCGCCCGCGTCGGCGAGATCGAGGAGCTCGCGGAACCACTCGCCTTGACTGCTGCCGCGCCGTATCTGCTCCGTGAAGATTCCGAAGTCCATGGCGTCTCTCTTCTCCGGTCTTAGATCCCGCGCTCCGCCAGGAACTTGGCGTAGTCGCGCTGCCCGGCCTTCGCCTTCCGAATTTGCTCGGGCGAGTAGAACTTGTCGAGGTCCACGACCTCGATGTTGTAGCGGGCGCGCTCGAATGCGTCCTTGTAGATGAACGGGCGCGTGGCGTCGATGCCCATCGCGCCGGAGAACCGGATGTTGCCCTGCGTCCACTGACGGTCACCGGCCGAGCTGCGCTCCGCGGGCTGGAAGGTCTGCCCGAAGCCGCCCTCGCAGATCGTCAGGACGTCCTCCTTGGGGTTCACGCGGGTCGTGAGCGCCCACAGGACGTCCTCGATGTTGTAGATGTCGACGTCCTCGTCGACGACGATGCCGAGGCGCGCGCCCAGCGAGATCGAGAGCGCGGCGGTCAGGATATTGCGCTGGAGGCCCTCGTCGCGGGCGCGGCGCTTCTTGACTTGGAAGATCACGCCGCCCCAGTCGGTCATGCCCATGGGGATGTGCGTGTCGACGCAGAGGCCGGGCACGATCCGCTCGGCGAGCTCGAGGAAGCACGCCTCGCGCACGACCCCGTCGATGAAGTGCTCATCCATGCCGTGGACGATGAGGCCGTAGTACAGCGGCCGGTCCGCCCGGTGCGTGATCGCCGTCGCCTGGAACTTGTAGGTGCGGTACGACTTGCCCATGTAGCCCGACCACTCCGGATGGAACGGATGCACACCCTGCGCGTCGTCCTTCTCGGCGAGTGGGCTCTCCCAGACCTTCTGCGTCGTGTCGATGTAGCCCTCGACGACGTACTCCGCGTTCGCGATCGACCAGGCGTCCTGTGTCCGCGCGCGCACGAGCTCGACCGGGTAGCCCTGGAGCGCCCCGGCGACGCCGAGCTCGTCGCATCCTCGCGGCAGGATCACGTACGTGAATCCGGAGCCCGCCATCATCGTGCAGGTCGGCGGGATTCCGATGTTGATCGTGACGGGGATGGGCCCCTGGCGATACCAGTGCGTGGCGACCTGGTCCATGTGCGAGCCCGGCGAGATCTGGAAGCTCGAGTAGTCGGGGCCGCGAAAGTTCATCCGGTTGTAGCCGATGTGCGAGCCGCCCCAGAAGTGCTTGCCACGCACGACCGTGGTGCCGGCGCCCAGGGTGCGGCCGGGGTCGCTGTCGGAGTGCGAGATCATCGGCACGACGTTCCACACGTCGATGTCCTTCGTCACGACCACGTCCTGGCAGGGTCCGTCCTTGACCTCGACCGGGGGCAGGGGCGCGCGCAGCGCCTCGACCACTTTGTGCTTGAGCTTTCGCGGATCGTCGACGTCCAGGAGCCGCGCGATGCGCTCGGCACTCGCGAAGATGTTGTTGCAGATGCGCGCGTTCGGATAGCCCTTCACCTTGTTGAAGAGCAGCGCGGCGCCGCCGTCGAAGTGCTTCTGGATCGCCGCGACCTCGAGATGCGGATCGACCTCGACGTCGGTGGTGACCAGCTCGCCGGCGGCCTCGAGATACTCGAGCGTCGATCGAAGGCTCGAGATGTCCTTCTTCATCGGGTACGTCCCGTCATCGAACCCCTCCCCCGGCGCGATACTGCGCCGCGTGCCTTCGCGCCGTCAAGGCCGCTCCGGGGCGCGAGCTCGACGATCTCGGCCGTAGGCCCTCTGCGGCCGATGCGCAGGCGTGCCACCGCGATCGGGAGGCTGAAGCGACGCGGCCCGGCGCTGCCGGGATTGAGGAGCAGGACCCCGGAGCGACGCTCGACGTTCGGCTTGTGGGAATGACCGGAGACGATCACGTCGACCGCGAGGTCGGTCGGCGGTTTCGGCAAGGTCTTGAGGTCGTGAACGACGTAGAGGCGGAGCCCTCCGATCTCCGTCGTCAGGGTTTCCGGAAGCGAGGCCGCCCAGGGGCCGCGGTCGTTGTTGCCGCGCACGGCGAGCACCGGCGCGATCCGGCCGAGCTCGTCGAGGAGCGCCGCGGAGCCGATGTCCCCGGCGTGCACGATCAGGTCGACCGACGCCAGCGCGGCGACCGCCTCGGGCCGGAGGAGGCCGTGCGTATCGGAGATCACGCCGACGACGCGTCGCTCCATGGCCGTCGAGTGTAGCCGCTCGAGAGTTCGCTTGCCCAGGGGACGCTCCGGGACTAGCATCGCCTCAACTTCACCGGCTCGGAGGGGGATATGCACTACACGCGGATCTCGGCCGACTGCCACATCGACATGCCCTGGCTTCCGCCCGATCTCTTCACCTCGAACGCCTCCGCGCTCATGAAGGACCGGATGCCGTACGTCGTGGACGGCCCCGACGGCCCGCAGTGGACCACGAAGAAGGGCGCGCCGTTCGGGCTCGTCGGGGGTATCGGCTCGACGGGGACGAAGTACGTGCCCGGCCAGAATCAGCGCGTCGACGTGATGGCGGCGACCGGGCTCTACGACGACGGCCAGAAGGGTATTCGTCGGCCGGGCGATCCGCACCTGCGCGTCAAGGACATGGATCGCGACGGCGTGCAGGCAGAGGTGCTCTTCGGCATCCTCGGCGCCGCCACGCGGCTGGGTGATCACGAGGCGGCCGGCGAGATGTTCCGGATCTACAACGACTGGCTCGTCGACTTCTGCACGCACTATCCCGAGCGCCACGTCGGCCTGGCGTGTCTGCCGTACGGCAACCTCGACGCGGCGGTCAAGGAAGTCTATCGGGTCGCGCGGCTCGGACTCCGCGGTCTCGAGCTCTCGTGCTCATGGGACATGGAGCCCATGTGGCATCCCATGTGGGAGCCGCTCTGGCAGGCCGTCAACGACGTGAACCTGCCGCTGCACTTCCACACGTTCCCGTCGCTGCCGCCGGGAGTGCGCGAGCGCCAGACCGGGCAGACTCGCCGGGCGGCGTTCTTCACCAGCGTAGCCGGCTTCCAGATGAACCTGGTCAACATCCTGGCGGCGGTGATCGGCGCCGCGGTCCTCGAGCGCTATCCGAACATCCGCATCTCGTTCGGTGATAGCGGCATCGGCTGGATCCCGTACGCGCTCGACCGTATGGACTTCGAGTGGGAGGATCGCTTCCGCGACCTCGGGCTCACGATGAAGCCGAGCGACTACTGGCGCCGCCAGTGCAAGGCCACGTTCCAGTTCGACAAGATCGGCACCAAGCTGATCGACGACATGGGCGTCGAGACGCTCATGTGGGGCTCGGACTACCCGCACCCCGACGGCGTCTGGCCGCAGTCGTCGCGGTACATCCAGGAGCAGTTCGGTCATCTGCCGGCCGACGTCGTGCGCAAGATCACCTGCGAGAACGCAGGGAAGTTCTACGGGCTGATCAGCTGACGATGGCCGACGAGAATCTCTACCGGGTCCGCGCCGAGCGCGGCGAGGTGCAGATCGGCACCTGGGTCAACATGATCCGCACGCCGTCGGTGCTGATGCTGTTGCGCGCGGCGGGCCTCGACTTCGCGCGGATCGACATGGAGCATTCGCCGTTCTCGATGGAGACGGTGGCGGACATGGCGGCGCTTGCGCGGGCCATGAATTTCCCGATGGTCGTGCGGCCGCCGCACGGCAATCGCGAATGGATCACGCGCCTGCTCGACGCCGGGGTCTGGAACCTCCACGTGCCGCAGGTCGACACGCCGGAGCAGGCCCGGGAGGTTGCGGCGTGCTGCCGGTACGCGCCGCTTGGTGACCGGGGCATGTACGGCTTCGGTCCCAACACCGAGTTTCAGGTGCGGCCGCTTGCCGAGCACACCGCGCACGCGAACGCGCGCGTGCATGTGACGGTCATGCTGGAGTCGAAGCTCGCGTTCAGCCGGCTCGACGAGATCGCGGCGACTCCGGGGATCGATGCGCTCACGATCGGCCCGACCGATCTGGCTCAGGATCTCGGGGTCCTCGGCACGCCGGCGCAGAACGCGGCGCTGGACGAGCATCGCCACCGCCTGGTCACCGCGGCCCGCAAGCACGGCAAGACGGTGGCGATGCTGACCGACAGCGCCGAGGGGGTGCGCCGGATGATCGAGCTCGGCGCCACCATCATCAACTACTCGTCCGACGCGGCGGTGCTGCGGGCCAGCTATGCGTCGACCGTGCAGGAGATTCGCCGGGCGCTGCCGGCGCGCTCCTGAGCCCGGGCTCGCCGGCGCTCACCTCGTCTTGAAGGTGAGCTGGCGGAGCGCCGAGTGGGGGAGGGCGCGGATGAGCTCTTCCAGATTCGTCCGACCCTGGGCGAGCTTCTCGGCGACGTCGTCGGTCATCGAGAGCGTCGTCTTGCGCGCGCTCTCCCGGACCTCCTCGAACGGCGCTCCCTTGTTGATCAACACGATGTCGGCATCGTTCGGCGTCCACAGCTCGGAGAGGATCATCCGCCCGCGGTAGCCCGTGTAGTTGCACGCGGCGCAGCCGGCGCCCCGGGACCACTGGAAGTCGGGTTGCGCCGTCCCGAGCGTCTCCTCCAGAAGCTGCGCGGGCGGGGCGTAGGGCTCCCGGCACTCCGAGCAGACCTCGCGCGCCAGGCGCTGGGAGAGGACACCCAGCAAGGACGAGGCGATCAGGTTGGCGTCGACGCCCAGGTCGAGGAGTCGCGGGAGCGCGCTGATCGCGTCGTTCGTGTGCAGGGTGCTGAGCACGAGATGGCCGGTCTGCGCGGCGCGGAACGCGAGGTTCGCGGTCTCGCCGTCCCGGATCTCGCCGACCATGATCACGTCCGGATCGTGGCGGAGGAACGAGCGCAGGAACGTGGCGAAGGTGTTCCCCAGGCGCTCGTCGACTTCGTGCTGGCGGAAGTTGTCGCAGACGTACTCGATCGGGTTCTCGGCGGTGAGGATCTTGATGCCCGGCTGGTAGACGCTCTTGAGCGCGCCGAAGAGCGTGGTGCTCTTGCCCGAGCCGGTGGGGCCGGTCACCAGGATGATGCCGGTGGACGAGCGCAGGAGCTGGCGCATCCGCATGGTGACGGGCGCGCGCAGGCCGAGCCCCTCGATCGACTGCGGCAGTCCGCGGGGGTCGAGGATCCGGATCACGGCGCTCTCGCCGTAGTAGCCGGGGATGATCGAGATGCGGAAGTCGACGGTGGCGGTCTGCCCGTCGCGGGCCAGCCGCGCGCGGAAGCTTCCGTCCTGCGGGCGGCGCCGCTCGGCGATGTCGAGCTTGCTCAGGATCTTGAGCCGCGACATCAGCTTGGCACGGTTCTGATTCATCAGCTCGTCGAGGTCTTCCAGCTCGAGCTCTTGCAGGACCCCGTCGACGCGGAAGCGCGTCTGGATCCCGTGCTCCACGGCCTCCAGGTGGATGTCGGAGGCGCCCCACTCGATGGCCAGCCTCAGGAGCCGGCGCACCATGCTCGCGGTGCCCTCCGACGCGTGCTGGACGTCGATGTAGGTGAGCTTCTCTTCCGCGAGCCGGTCGATCTCCTCGAAGCTCAGGATGTTCGGCTCGCCGACGATCAGCGGGACCTGGTGGCCCACCGGGACGGCCGCCGGCGCGGCTCCCGTCGAGGTCACGAGCGTGGGATACATCTGCTCGAGGGCCCGGCGGATGCTGGCCGTCGTCGACGTGATCACCTCGATGTCGAGGCCGGTGCTGGCCTTGAGGTCGTCGACGACCGGCGTCCGGGTGGGATCGTCCATCGCGACGACCAGGGTCTGGCCCACGCGGGCGATCGGGACGACGAGACGCTTCTTGGCGAAGCGCGGATTGATCAGCGTACACAAGCTCCGGTCGAGCACGATCGTGTCGAGATCGAAGAAGTTGATGTGCAGCTGCTGGCAGAGCGCCCGCCGCATCTGCTCCTCGGTCACGAACTTCAGCCGGATGACCACCTCGCCGAGCGTCTGCTTCCAGCGCCGCTGCTCGGCGAGCGCCGTCTCGAGCTGGCCCGCCGTGATCGCCTTCGACTTGACCAGCAGCTCACCGAGCTTCGAGCGCCGGCGATGGCGGTCGAGGACCGACAGGAGCTGGCTGCGCGTGATGACCTTCTGGGCCACGAGGATGTGGCCGAGCAGCATGTACGTCTTCGACTGGCTCTGCAGGCGCAGCGCCTTCTGGACCTCGGCGTGGGTTGCGAGCCCTTCGGAGACGAGCAGGTCACCGAGCCGCAGGATCACCGCATGACGGCGCGCAGCGCCGTTGCGGATCGCCACGGCGCCGCCGTTGAGCGCGACCAGACGAGGGGACTCGATCTCGGAATGAGTAAGAGGAGTCATTGCGCCACTAGGACAGCAACCGAGATGCCACGATGCGTCGAGTGCCAAGCAATTGAAAAACCGCGAGCGCGCTTTCCGGAACGGATCGTGTGGAGGGAAGACTGGTGGTCGATCTGCGGCCACTGGTAGGTTTCGCGCCGTCGCGCGAGTATCATCGCGACCACATGTTCGACGTCCGCCGCCGGCAAGGCTGGGTGGTGGTAGCCTCGTGCTCGCTCGTGATGTTCGGCGTCTGGAACTCGCATGCCGGGTTCGGCGTGTTTCTTCCGGTATTGGCGAGCGAGTTCGGCTGGAGTCGCGGAGCGATCTCGGTGGCGCCGTCGCTGAACCTGATCATCGGCGGCCTCGTCGCGTTCTTCGTCGGCGCCGCCAGCGACCGCTATGGTCCGCGCCTGATCCTGGCGGCGAGCGCGGTCCTCGTGGGTGCGCTCTTCGCGCTCGCATCGCGGATCGACGCGCTCTGGCACCTCTATACGGTGCTCGGCGTGCTGCTCGGCGTCGCGATGTCGTCGGTCTACCTGGTCCCCACCACGACCGTGTCGCGCTGGTTCGTGGATCGACGCGGTCTGGCGCTCGGCATCCTGCTGGCGGGGCTCAATCTGGCCTTCGTCACGGGACCCCGGCTGTCGGCTTTCCTGATCGAGCGCCTGGGCTGGCGGACCACGTACGTGGTGCTCGGTGCGCTCGTCTGGATCCTCGCGATTCCGGCGAGCCTGTTCACGCGTTTCCCCCCGGCGGCGAGCGGCGCCGGCTCCGCGAACGATCGGTCGGCCGCGTCGGGCGGCTCGACTATCCGCGAGGCGCTGGCCGATCGGCGACTGTGGCTTCTCGTGACGGCGTGGATGTTGCTCGGATTCAATCAGATGATGATGTCGATCCATCTGGTGTCGTACGTGAAGGATCGTGGCGTCACGCTCGAGCGCGCGGCACTGGCGCTCACGATCCTGGGTACCGGTACCATCGTGGGCCGGATTCTCGTCGGCATGGCCGCCGACCGAATCGGCACGAAGCCGATGTTCTGGTTCTGCCTGACGATCCAGGTCACGACCTTGCTCGCGATCATCGGCGGACCGTCGTTGCCGATTCTGAATGTTCTCCTGTTCTGGCTCGGCCTGTCGGCCGCCGGCAGCGACACGACGCTCGTGAAGGGAGCGGTCGAGACCTTCGGCGTCCGCGCGATCGGCGCGGTCATGGGCATGCTGAGCCTCGGCTGGCGTTGCGGCGCGGCCCTGGGACCAACGGTGGCCGGCTTCATCTACGACGCGACGGGCACCTACGTCTTCGCCTTCGGCCTGGCCGCCGGCGGGCTCGCCTTGAGTTCCGCCTTCTTCACGCTCGGGACCGTGATCCCGCCGGAGCGGCACGGCTCCCGGTAGACTCGCGCGCTACCCAACGACGCCGGTCAGGACGAGCTCGTCGGCTCGATGGCAGCGCACGAGATGGCCCGCCTCGATCTCCCGAAGGGGGGGTGTCTCGGCCCGGCACGCGTCGACCGCGAAGGGACAGCGCGGATGGAAGTAGCAGCCGGCCGGCGGAGCGGCCGGATTGGCGACCTCGCCGGAGAGGGCGACGTCGCCGCTCGGCGCACGCGGGTCGGGGACGGGAACGGCCCGCATCAGCGCGGCGGTGTACGGATGACGCGGATGCCGGAAGATCTCCTCGGCGGTGGCGAGCTCGACGAGCTGCCCCACGTACATCACCGCGACTCGATCGCTGATGTGCTTCACGACGCCGAGATCGTGGGCCACGAAGAGCAGGGTCAGGTGGAGGCGAGTCTGGAGCTCGAGGAGGAGATTCAGCACCTGCGCCTGCACCGAGACGTCCAGCGCGGACACCGGCTCGTCGGCCACCACGAGGCGCGGCGCAGTCGCGAGCGCGCGAGCGATGCCGATGCGCTGGCGCTGTCCGCCCGAGAACGCGTGCGGGAAGCGGTGCATGTGCTCGGGGCGAAGCCCGGTCAGCTCGAGCAGGTCCGCGACGCGATCGAGCCGCGCCCGACGATCACGAAGACCGTTGACCAGCAGCGGCTCGCCGACGTTGTCGAAGATGGTCATCCGCGGATTCAGCGAGCCGAAGGGGTCCTGGAAGACCATCTGGATCTGTGGACGGAGCGGGCGGAGCTCCGCGCGGGAGAGCGGCGCCAGATCGACCACACGGCCGTCGGCCGCCCGGAACAGGATCTCGCCGCTCGTCGGCGACACCGCGCGGAGGATGCAGCGCGCGGTGGTCGTCTTCCCGCAGCCCGATTCGCCGACGAGGCCCAGGGTTTCGCCCTCGCGGATCGTGAAGCTCACGTCGTCGACCGCGGCGACGGCGCCGACGACCTTGCGATTCCAGCCCCGGCGAATCGGGAACGACTTCCGCAGACGGCGCACGTCCAGGAGCCACGGCGTCGCGCTCACGGCTCGACCGCCTCGTCCCGGCTGTACAGGAAGCAGCTGGCCAGCTGCGTCGGCCCGACCGGGCGCAGCGCCGGCACCCGCGCGGCGCAGACGCCGGGGATGGCGTCCGGACAGCGGGGATGAAAGGGACAGCCGGGCGGGCGCCCGAGGGGATGCGGGATCGAGCCGGCGATCGTCGGCAGGAGCGTCCGGGGGGCCGCGGTCACGCTCGGAATCGACTTCAGCAGCGCCCGCGTGTAGGGGTGCTTCGGCGCGTGGAAGATCTGCTCCACCGAGCCCTGCTCCATCACGCGCCCGAGGTACATCACGACGACGTAGTGCGCCATCTGTGCGATCACGCCGAGGTCGTGCGTGATGAAGACGATCGCCGTGCCGTGCCGGCGCTGCAGGTCGCGGAGGA
Source organism: uncultured bacterium (assembly GCA_964450175.1). GTDB lineage: Bacteria > Methylomirabilota > Methylomirabilia > Rokubacteriales > CSP1-6 > AR31. Next base: position 20,625 of record CAYVHH010000326.1, read on the forward strand.
GATTGAGGATCTGCGCCTGCGTCGTCACGTCGATCGCCGTCGTCGGCTCGTCGGCGATCAGGAGCCGCGGCCGGCACGACAGCGCCATGGCGATCATGGCGCGCTGGCGCAGTCCGCCCGAAAGCTGCCACGAAAAGGCGTCGACCCGCTCGTCCGGCATCG
>CAYVHH010000327.1:0-3534 GCA_964450175.1 uncultured bacterium
CTACGAGGGCTTCCTGAAGAAGTCCAAGTCGCGCTCGAGCGGATACGGTAGTTGAGCGTGCGCGTCGCCTTCCTCGGACCTCCGGGCGCGGGCAAGGGCACGCAGGCCCGCGACCTCGCGCAGGAGTGGCGCGTCCTGCACCTGGCAACGGGCGACATGCTGCGCGAAGCGGTGGCGGCGGGCAGCCCGCTCGGCCGGGAGGCCAAGGGCTACATGGATCAGGGCGCGCTCGTCCCGGACGACGTGATCATCCGGATGATGGGCGAGCGCCTCGGCAAGGCCGACGCCAGCCGGGGCTTCATCCTCGACGGGTTTCCGCGGACGATCGCCCAGGCCGAAGCGCTCGCGACGCTGTTGAAGGATCTCGGCCAGACGCTCGACACGGTCGTCTACTTCGACGTCTCCGAGCCCGAGCTGCTGCGACGTCTGACCGGACGCCGCGTGTGCCGCACGTGCGGCCATTCGTACCACGTGACGTCGAATCCGCCGAAGCGGGCCGGCGTGTGTGACGAGTGCGGCGGCGAGCTCTATCAGCGAGACGACGACGCCGAGGCCACGGTGCGCAAGCGCCTGGACGTCTATCAACGCCAGACCGCGCCGCTCCTGGACTACTACCGCCAGCGCAGCCTGCTCGCGACGGTGTCCGGCGAGGGCCCGCTCGCGGCGATTCGTGACTCGATCCGGGCCGCCGCCGGAGCCGTGCGGTGATCGTGCTGAAGTCGGCCCGCGAGATCGCGCTGATGCGGCGCGCGGGTCATATCCTGGCCGGCGTCATGGACCGTCTGCGTGGCTTCGTTCGCCCGGGAATGTCGACGTTCGAGATCGACGAGGACGTCGAGGCGTACATCCACCGTGAGGGCGCGGCGCCGGCCTTCAAGGGCTACCGCGGGTTTCCGGCGACCGCGTGCATCTCGATCAACGAGGAGGTCGTGCACGGGATTCCGTCCCCGCGGCGCAAGGTCCGCGAGGGCGACATCGTGGGTCTTGACCTCGGGTGCATCGTAGAGGGGTACTACGCCGATTGCGCGTTCACCCTGCCGATCGGGACCGTGCCGGCGAACGTCCAGAAGCTGTTGGACGTCACCCGCGAGAGCCTCGACCTGGGGATCCAGGAGTGCCGGCCAGGCCGGCGGCTCTCGGACGTGTCGCACGCGGTGCAATCGCACGTCGAGGCGAACGGATTCGCCGTCGTGCGGGCGTTCGTCGGCCACGGTATCGGACGGGCGCTGCACGAGGAGCCGCAGATCCCCAACTTCGGGGACCCGGGGCGCGGCCCGCAGCTCAAGCCCGGGATGGTCCTCGCCATCGAGCCCATGGTCACCATGGGGAGCTGGGAGGTCCGGATCCTGGACGATGGCTGGACGGCGGTGACCCAGGACGGCAGCCTGGCGGCGCATTTCGAGCACACCGTGGCCGTCACGGATGACGGCCCAGAGGTTTTGACCAGCCTCAGCGGCCGATCGGCGCCGACGGCACCGGCGAGTCGATAGCGATGGCCAAGGAAGACGCGATCGAGGTCGAGGGGACGGTGGTCGAGCCCCTGCCCAACGCGATGTTCCGGGTGGAGCTGGAGAACGGCCACAAGGTGCTCGCGCACGTCAGCGGCAAGATGCGGATGAACTTCATCCGGATCCTGCCGGGCGATCGCGTGAAGGTCGAGCTGTCGCCGTACGACCTGACCCGGGGCCGGATCACCTATCGGTTCAAGTAAGAGGGAGTGAGTTGTGGAGATGAGGAAGCGATGAAGGTACGACCGTCGATCAAGGTGCGCTGCGAGCACTGCAAGATCGTGAAGCGTCAGGGCGTCACGCGGATCATCTGCAAGAATCCGCGGCACAAAGCCCGACAGGGCTGAGCGGGCGGAGGCGAGCATGGCGAGAGTGGCGGGAATCGATCTGCCTCGCGAGAAGCGGGGCGAAGTCGCGGTGACGTACATCTACGGCCTCGGACGGTCCACGGGACGACGGGTCCTGCTCAAGGCCAACGTCGACCCCAGCAAGCGGGTGAAGGCGTGGACGGACGACGAGGTGAACCGGATTCGCGAGATCATCGAGCGCGAGCTCAAGGTCGAGGGCGACCTGCGCCGCGACGTCTCGATGAACGTGAAGCGCCTGATGGACATCGGCGCCTATCGTGGGATCCGTCACCGTCGCGGGCTGCCCGTGCGCGGTCAGCGGACTCACACCAACGCTCGGACGCGGAAGGGCCCCAAGCGCGGCGTGATGGTCAAGAAGAAGCCGGCCGCGGCGCCCTCGGCGCCGGCGGCGGCACCGGCGGCGGCAGCGCCGAAAAAGGCGGGAGCATAAGGCATGGCCGAAGAAGCGAAACCAGCACCACGGAAGAAGGGCGGCAAGAAGCGCGAGCGGCGCGAGGTACGCACCGGCATCGCGCATATCCAGGCGACGTTCAACAACACGATCGTCACGCTCACCGACCGGATGGGCAACGTCGTGTCGTGGTCGAGCGCCGGGAGCGCCGGCTTCAAGGGCTCGCGCAAGAGCACGCCCTTCGCCGCTCAGACGGCCTCCGAGCTCGCCGCTCGCAAGGCGATGGAGTACGGACTGAAGCAGATCGAAGTCTTCGTGCGCGGCCCCGGGGCCGGGCGCGAGGCCGCCATCCGCTCGCTGCAGGCCGCCGGGCTGGAGATCACCGCGATCCGTGACGTCACGCCGATTCCGCACGACGGGTGCCGCCCGCCGAAGCGGCGGCGGGTATAGGGGGCCGGCCATGGCGCGGTATCGTGACGCGAAGTGTCGGCTGTGCCGCCGCGAAGGCCAGAAGCTTTTCTTGAAGGGAGCTCGGTGCTTCACCGACAAATGCGCCATCGAGCGGCGCAACTATCCCCCGGGCCAGCACGGGCTGAACCGCGGCAAGCCGACCGCCTTCGGCATCCAGCTCCGCGAAAAGCAGAAGGCCAAACGTATCTACGGCGTGCTGGAGAGCCAGTTCCGCAAGTACTTCCAGTGGGCCGAGGCCGAGAAGGGCGTCACCGGCGAGAATCTGCTGCGGCTGCTCGAGCTCAGGCTCGACAACGTCGTGCATCGGCTCGGCTTCGCGGCGTCCCGCCGCGAAGGTCGCCAGATGGTGACGCACGGCCATTTCCAGGTGAACGGCCGAAAGGTCTCGGTGCCGTCGTTCCTGGTGAAGGTGGGCGACGCGGTCCAGCTGCGGCCGACGTCCAAAATGCAGGCGCGCATCGACGATAACGTCAACGCGGGCCGGGGGCAGGTGCCCCAGTGGCTCGAGCTCGATCCGAACGAGAAGAAGGGTGTCGTCCGAAGCCTGCCGCTGCGTGACGACATCCAGATCCCGGTCGCCGAGCAGCTCATCGTCGAGCTTTACAGCAAGTGACGTGCGCGCTTCAGGCTGTCGCGGGGCTGGGGCCCCGCCGGCCGAGGCGCGACTCAAAATAGGAAAGGCTATGCCACGTATTCCATTTCAGAGGCCGAAGAAGGTCGAGTGGGAGATCATGACCGACCGGTACGGCCGGCTCGTCGCCGAGCCCTTCGAGAAGGGCTATGCGCTGACCGTCGG
>CAYVHH010000328.1:0-32595 GCA_964450175.1 uncultured bacterium
AATATTCGCCCGGCGCGAACTTGTCGACCGCGGCCTCGGAGCGCTGGCCCGCCGATTTCGTCTCGGTGTACATCCCCTCGCACAGGGTGCCCGAATTGTGCAGGTGCGTCGGCTTCTCGAAGCCGAGCGCCGCGATGCCGAGCGAGCAGATGTGCTCCTCGCGCGTGAGCGCGATCATCCAGCCGTAGCGCCGGGCCATGTCGATGACCTGGCAGTTCATGCTGAGCTTCTTGAAATCGCGTGCCGGCCGCCGGGCCTTCTCGGGGATCGCCTCGCCCGGCCGGAGCATCCGGATCGCCACCGGGAACGTCTGCGGGCGGATGTAGAGCTGGAGCTCCCGGTCAGCCGTCTTGACGTCGATCATGGGCGCCGCCTCCCGGTGCAGCGTACTACACTTTTCCGGGGCGCTTCGGCCGGCGGGACCCCACACCGCACGACCTCGCGAAATCCGCTGTAACAGAGGTAGAATACGCGCGCTCCAGCGGGGGAGTGCCCGCCGCCGCGGCGTCCCGGGTCCGGCTACGCCGGCCGGGACGTGGCAGCCGACCATTATCAGAGGAGGGTCCACATGCAGTCGCCCAGCGCGAGTTACAGCCTCACGGTTCGGCTGGAGATCACGAACAAGCCCGGCATGCTCGGGCAGGTCACCTCGGCCATCGGCAAAGCCGGTGGCGACATCGGCGCAATCGACCTGGTCCAGGTCGGCAAGTCGACGATCACGCGCGATCTCACGTTCAAGGCGCGGGACGAGCCGCACGGTCAGCAGATCGTCGACAAGATCCGCGCCGTCCGCGCGGTCAAGGTCGTGAACGTCTCCGACCGGACCTTCCTGATGCACCTGGGCGGCAAGATCGAGGTCCGGGGCAAGATGTCGGTGAAGACGCGCGACGACCTCTCGATGGCATACACCCCGGGCGTCGCGCGCGTGTGCATGGCCATCCACCACGATCCTCAGAAGGCCTACGCGCTGACGATCAAGCAGAACTGCGTCGCCGTCGTGACCGACGGCACCGCCGTGCTCGGGCTCGGCGACATCGGGCCGGCGGCGGCGGCGCCGGTGATGGAAGGCAAGGCGCTCATCTTCAAGGAGTTCGCCGGCGTCGACGCGTTCCCGATCTGCCTGGCGACCAAGGACGTCGACGAGATCGTGTCGATCGTCAAGGCGATCTCACCGATCTTCGGCGGCATCAACCTCGAGGACATTTCCGCGCCCCGGTGCTTCGACATCGAGACGCGGCTGCAGCGGGATCTGGAGATCCCGGTCTTCCACGACGACCAGCACGGCACCGCCGTGGTCGTGCTCGCCGCCATGCTCAATGCCTTGAAGATCGTCAAGAAGCGACTGCAGGACGTGCGAATCGTGTTCATCGGCGCGGGCGCGTCCGGGATCGCGACGGCGAAGCTCCTCATGAAGGCCGGCGCCAAGCACATCATCGCCTGCGACCGTGCCGGCGCGCTCTATCGTGGGCGCACCGACAACATGAACTCGATGAAGGAGTGGTTCGCCAAGCACACCAACGAGAAGCGCCTCAAGGGCACCGCCGCCGACGCGCTGAAGGGCGCCGACGTGTTCATCGGCCTGTCGGGGCCGGGCGTGGTCTCGCTCAAGGACATCAAAGCCATGAACCGCGACCCGATCGTCTTCGCGATGGCGAATCCGGTCCCGGAGATCCTGCCCGAAGAGGCCGGCCCGTACGTTCGCGTGATGGCGACCGGTCGCTCGGACTATCCGAACCAGATCAACAACTCCTGCTGCTTCCCCGGGTTCTTCCGCGGCATGCTCGACGTGCGCGCGCGGCGCGTGAACGACGAGATGAAGCTGGCGGCCGCGCAGGCGCTGGCGGAGATCGTGACCAAGGAAGAGCTCGGTGAGGAGTACATCACGCCCTCGATGTTCGACAGCCGGGTCGTGCCCGCCGTCGCGGCGGCCGTCTCGGAGGCGGCCATCAAGACCGGCGTCGCGCGGCGCAAGTCGCGGGGCGCCACCAGCGGAGCGTCGCGATAGCCCCGCGACGGGTCGAGCGGACGTCGAGTCACTCGCACACCAGCACACGAGGGGAGCAATGGCTCAGCCGACGGTGAAGGCGGATCTCCCGATCGAGGCGCTTCTCAAGGAGAAGCGGAAGTTTCCCCCGTCCAAGGCGTTCGTGAAGAACGCCGTGATGAACCGGAAGGCGATCTACGCCGAGGCCGCGAAAAACCCGGTGAAGTTCTGGGAGCAGCGCGCCCGGGAGCTCCGCTGGATCAAGCCGTGGAAGAAGGCGCTGGAGTGGAAGCCGCCGTACGCCAAGTGGTTCGTCGGCGGCAAGCTCAACGTGGCCGACAACTGCCTCGACCGCCACGTCGCGGGCCCTCGGAAGACGAAGGCCGCGCTGATCTGGGAAGGTGAGCCCGGCGACTCGCGGGTTCTGACGTACTGGGATCTCTACCGCGAGGTCAGCGTGTTCGCCTCGGCGCTCAAGCGTCACGGCGTTCGCAAGGGCGACCGGGTGACGATCTACATGCCGATGGTGCCCGAGCTGCCGATCGCGATGCTGGCGTGCGCGCGGATCGGCGCGGCCCACAGCGTGATCTTCGGCGGGTTCTCACCCGAGGCGGTGCGCGAGCGGATCCACGACGCCGAGTCGACCCTGGTGATCACCGCCGACGGCGGCTACCGCCGAGGCGGGACGGTGCCGCTCAAGAACAACACCGACGAGGCGCTACGCGGGGCGCCGGGCGTCAAGACCGTCGTCGTGCTCAAGCGCACCGGCCAGCCCGTCGAGATGCAGACGGGCCGTGACATCTGGTGGGACGATTTCATCAAGGGTGCGGCGGCGCGCTGCCCGGCCGAGCCGATGGACTCCGAGGATCTGCTGTATCTCCTCTATACGTCGGGGTCGACCGGCAAGCCCAAGGGCATCGTCCACACGACCGGCGGTTATTTGACGGGCGTCTCGGCGACGCATCGGTGGATCTTCGATCTCCAGGACGACGACGTGTACTGGTGCACCGCCGACATCGGCTGGGTCACCGGCCACTCCTACATCGTCTACGGCCCGCTGGCCAACGGCGCCACGACCGTGATGTACGAAGGGACGCCCGACTACCCCGACAAGGACCGTTTCTGGCGCATCGTCGAGAAGTACGGCGTCACGATCTGCTACACGGCACCCACCGCGATCCGGACGTTCATGAAGTGGGGCGAGGAGTATCCCAAGCGGTGTGACCTCTCGAGTCTGCGCGTACTCGGCTCGGTCGGGGAGCCGATCAACCCGGAGGCGTGGGTCTGGTACTGGAAGGTCATCGGCGGCGGCCGCTGTCCCGTCGTGGACACGTGGTGGCAGACCGAGACCGGCCACATCCTCATCACGCCGCTGCCGGCGCTGACGGTGCTCAAGCCCGGCTCGGCGACTCAGCCGTTTCCGGGTATCGACGCGGAGGTGTTCGACGAGAAGGGGAAGCCCGCGAAGGCAGGCTATCTGGTCCTCAGGAAGCCGTGGCCCGGGATGCTCCGCGGCATCTGGGGTGACCCGGACCGTTTCGTGAAGCAGTACTGGTCAAAGTACGACAACATCTACTTCACGGGCGATGGCGCCAAGCGCGACGAGGACGGCTACTTCTGGCTTCTCGGACGCGTCGACGACGTCATGAACGTGTCCGGACACCGAGTCTCCACCATGGAAGTCGAGTCGGCTCTGGTCGACCACAAGTCGGTCGCCGAGGCGGCGGTGATCGGCAAGACGCACGACATCAAGGGACAGGCGATCGCCGCATTCGTGACCGTGAAGAGCGGGGTCGAGGGCTCGCCGCAGCTGATGGACGAGCTCAAAGCGCACGTGGCGAAGAAGATCGGATCCCTGGCGCGTCCGGACGACGTCATCTTCTCGGCCGAGCTCCCCAAGACGCGAAGCGGCAAGATCATGCGCCGCCTCCTTCGTGATATCGCCGAGGGGCGAGCGCTCGGCGATACGACGACGCTCGCGGACCCAACGGTTGTGGCTCAGCTCAAGTCCAAGTACGAGGAGCAGGAGGGTTAGCGGCGGCCCGCTAAGCCAATTGGCTAGGTGGCGGGCACTTTCGATATGATAGGCGCGCCGGAACGCGGATCGAACCAACTGATCACAGAGGAGGCCTATGCGGGCGTCTAAAGTTCCACTCAACGAGCTTCGACGTGTCGTCATCGCCGCATCCGTCGGGAACATCATCGAATGGTACGACTTCTATATCTTCGGGAGTCTGGCCTCGATCCTGGCGGTGAAGTTCTTCGAAAAGGGCCATCCGGTGGCAGCCTTTCTCAGCACGGTGGCGATCTTCTCGGTCGGCTTCCTGATCCGCCCGCTCGGGGCATTTGTGTTCGGCTGGCTGGGTGACAAGGTCGGCCGAAAGTACACGTTCATCGTCACGCTCAGCGGCATGGGAATCGCGACGGCCCTCATCGGCTTTGTCCCGACCTACCAGGCAATCGGTCTCGCCGCGGCCTTCATTCTGTTCGGGCTGCGCCTGATTCAGGGTCTCTGCTTGGGCGGCGAGTACGGTGGCGCCATCACCTACGTCGCCGAGCACATCGAAGACGAGCATCGCGGCTACTACACCGGCTGGCTGCAGACGTCACCCACACTCGGTATCGTCGTGTCGCTCGCGACGATCATCGGCATCCGGACCTACCTAGGCGTCGAGGCATTCAACGATTGGGGCTGGCGACTTCCGTTCATCATCTCGCTCCTCCTGGTGGCGATCGCGATCTGGATCCGACTCTCTCTCGGTGAGACGCCGATTTTCCAGGACATGAAATCGAGGGGTCGCACCACCACCAACCCGTGGCGCGAGGCGTTTCTGAGCAGCAACTTCAAGTACGTCGCGATCGCCAGCGTTGTCGTGCTGGGACAGGGCTGCGTCTGGTACAGCGGACAGTTCTGGGCGCTCTATTTCTTGCAGACGGTCAAGAAGCTCGACGTGCTGACCTCCAGCACCATCGTCGGCGTCGCGCTGCTGATCGCCACGCCCACCCTGATCTTCTGGGGCTGGCTCTCGGACAAGGTCGGGCGCAAGCCGATCATCCTGGGTGGCATGGCCTTGGCCTCGCTCACCTACTATCCGCTCTATATGGCGCTGGGCAACTACGCTGATCCCAAGAACATCAACTACGGCATGTCGATACTCATCGTCGCGATCCTGGTCAACTACGTGGGGATGACCTACGGCCCAATCGGCGCGTTCTTGGCCGAGTTCTTCCCGAGCCGTATCCGCTACACGTCGGTCTCAGTGCCCTACCACATCGGCAACGGCTGGGGCGGGGGGCTGGTCCCGATCGTAACGACCTCGATGTTCCTGTCCACCGGCAGCGTCGGGTATGCCTTGATCTATCCGATCGTGGTGCCGGCCGTCATGTTTCTCATCGCCATCTTCGTGATGCCGGAGACGCGCAAGCACAGCATCTGGGAGGAAGGTGCCATCGAGGCGGCACGCTCGCGCGCCTGAGCGGCGCCGCTCAGGCTTCTCGCCCCGACACCGCTACAGCGGGCCCTGCCGAGGGTTGAAGTCAGCCCTGGCAGGGCCCGTTTTGCCTTCCCTGACGCGAATTTCTGGAAGTCGGTCCATCCGCCCGAGTCACTGGGCAAAATGTGCCCATCTTGCCGCCAAAAATGACAGGCCAAAAGGGCAGGCCGCCCGTGTGGGCAAGCCCGGCTGACTCCCAAGGGCCCATGATCATTGGTGAATCAATCCTTTGGGTCCCTCGTCTCATCTCAGGCATAGGGGTTGCACCCGTATCCGGCCCAGTTAGAGGGTAGGGTGCCAGGGAGGCCCACACATGGAAACGATTCGCGAGCGGTTGGAAGAGGACCTTAGAACGGCTGTCGGCCGGCTCCGGATGATGGGTGGAGCGGTGGCGGTCGAGGAACTTGCTGGTGCCATCGGCGATAACTCGCCGTACGCGGACGAAGTCGACGAGATCCAGGAGAACGAGCGGCGCGAGATCGGATTCGCCACGCGCGAGCTTCTGGTGGACCGGGTGAACCGGCTCTCGGCGGCACTCGAGCGCTTGAAGAGCGGCGATTACGGTACGTGTGTCGAATGCGAAGAGCCTATCTCGCCCGCGAGGCTTCAGGCGCTGCCTGAAGTCACGACGTGCGTTCGATGCCAGGACCGGATCGAGCGCCTCGGGCGCCAGTTCGTACCGGCCGAGGAAGATCTCGAGACGGCCGACGACGACTAACTGACCCAGCTGACGGTCAACCTACCTGCCCGCGGGGCCGGAGCGATCCGGCCCCGCGTTTTTGTGTAGTCTAGAGGGCCGTGCGGACGCCTCTCCTCGATATCGCGCGGCCCGGATTTCACCACCTCTGCCGCGTGTACTTCGGCCTCGAGCTGTCGGGCCTGCACAACATTCCCGCCAGCGGACCGCTGATCATCACGCCGAACCACCAGACCTACGCCGACCCGGCGCTCGTCACGATCCCCGTCCGGCGACGCGTCTACTACATGGCCTGGAATCGCCTGTTCGAGATCCCGGTCTTCAGCTGGGTGATCCGGAGGCTGCGGGCGTTCCCGGTGCGGATCGATTCGGCCGACCCGTCGTCCATGCGCGAGGCGGTGCGACTCCTCAGCGCGGGCCACGTGCTCATGATCTTTCCGGAGGGCGAGCGCACCGTGACGGGGCGAGTCGAGCGCTTCAAGCCCGGGGCGTTCCGTCTGGCCTCGACGCTCGGCGTCCCGGTCCTCCCGGTGACGATCGCCGGCGGGCACGAGGCGTGGCCCCCCGGGCAGGTGTTCCCGCGCCGAGGGCGGATCGCGATCACGTACCATCCGCCGCTCGAGCCCGATCCAGCGCTCGAGCCGCGGCAAGCGGCCACGGCGCTCGCGCAGCGCGCCCGGGCGGTCATCGCCGACTCGCTCGGCGAGGCGACGGCGGCGGGCGGCTGACGTCAGCCGCGGCGCTCTTCGACCTGGTATCCGGCCTCGACCAGACACCGCTTCACGATCTCGATCTGCTCACGCCCCGAGGTTTCGAGCGTCAGCTCCACCCGACTCTCGCCGATCGCCGCGCGTGCGAAGGCGCGTTCGTGCTCGATGTGGAGGATGTTCGCGCGCGCTTCGCCGAGGAGCGCCGACAGGCGCGCGAGCGCGCCAGGCTGGTCGCGGAGGATCACGCTCAGCTTGACCAGCCGGCCGTCCTTGACCAGGCCGCGCTCGATGATGCGCGAGATCATCGTGACGTCGATGTTGCCGCCGGAGAGCACGAGCACCGCGTTGCGGCCCTCGAGGCCGAGCTTCCGATTCAGGAGGGCGGCGAGGGACGCGGCGCCGGCGCCCTCCACGACGGTCTTCTCGATCTCGAGCAGGAGCAGGATCGCGTTCGCCAGCTCCTCTTCCGTCACGGTCACGATGTCGTCGAGATAGTGCCGGGCCAGGTCCAGGGTGACCGCGCCGACCTGGCGGACCGCGATACCGTCGGCGATCGTCGACGCGGGCGGCAAGATCGTGCGCACGCCCGCCGCGAGCGCCTGCTTCATCGCGTCCAGCGCTTCGGCCTGGACACCGATCACGCGGACCTCGGGGCGCGCGGTCTTGATCGCCAGGCCGACGCCCCCGACGAGTCCGCCACCGCCGATCGGGACGACGACCGCGTCCATGTCCGGGCATTGCTCCAGGAGCTCGAGCCCGAGGGTCCCCTGGCCGGCGATGACCCGCTCGTCGTCGAAGGGATGGACGAAGACGAGGCCCCGCTCGATCGCGAGCTGTCGGGCGCGTCCGTAGGCCTCGTCATAGTTGGCTCCGAACAGGATCACCTCCGCGCCGTGCCGCCGGGCGGACGTCACCTTGATCAGCGGCGCCCACTCCGGCATCACGATCACGGCGCTGACGCCGAGGCGTGCCGCGTGGAAGGCGACGGCCAGCCCGTGGTTGCCGGCGCTCGCGGCCGCGACACCGCGCGCCCGCTCTGCGGGCTCGAGCTGCAGGAGCAGGTTGGCGGCGCCGCGCTCCTTGAACGAACCGGTCATCTGGGTGTTCTCGAGCTTGATGAAACAGCGAACGCCGCTCAGCTCGGAGAGCGTCCGCGAGTGCGCGCAGGGGGTGTGGTAGATCGCGCCTTCGATCCGCTTGCGCGCGGCAGCGATGTCAGCCCCCTCGAGCATTCGTCTCAGAAGGGGACCTTGGGCTCGTCGAGCGAGGGCGACATGATCGCGACCGGCATCAGTCGGGTCGAGGTGGCGTACCCTGCGCGACCGCGCCAGTCGATCAGGATCAGGCCGCCCTGGCCGCTGCCCTCCTCGACCAGCAGATCGACCGCGACCTTCGCCGCGTAGTCCGGGTCGTCGGCGTCCTTGAGATACCGGAGCGCGCGATGGCCGAGGACCACACGGATGATCGCCTCGCCATCGCCCGTGCACGAGACGCCCCCGAGAGAGCTGTCGGCGTAGGTGCCGCAGCCGATCAGCGCGCTGTCGCCGACGCGTCCGGGAAGCTTGCCGGGCGTCCCGCCGGTCGAGGTCGCGGCCGCGATCGTGCCGTTGCGATCGAGGGCGACCGCCCCGACCGTGCCGCCGCCCGGCGGAATCGGCTTGCGTGCCAGCTCCGCATGACGCTTTCGCTGGCGATCGGTGATGAGCGATGCCGGGTCGCACGCCGGGATGCCGGCGGAGCGGGAGAACGCGAGCGCGCCGTCGCCGACGAGCAGGACGTGGCGCCGCGACTCGAGGACGCGCCGGGCGACCGTGACCGGGTTCGCGACGCCCACCAGGGCCGCGACGGCCCCGCACTGGAGGTGGTCGCCCTCCATGATCGAGGCATCCATCTCGATCGCGCCGTCTCGGTTGAGGACCGAGCCGCGGCCCGCGTTGAAGCGAGGATCATCCTCGAGCGCGCGCACGGCGGTCTCGACCGCGTCGAGCGCGGCGCCGCCTTCCGCCAGCACGCGCCAGCCGGCGGAGACGGCCGCCCGCACACCCTGACGGAACTCGGGCGCCTGGGAGGAGTCGGCGCCGGCCCCGCCGTGGACGATGATCGTGGGCACGCGGCTCGTGGGGGCACGGTCGGCGGGTGACGCCATCGCCTTCACCGTGTCACAATCCCGTCGGATTGCAAAATCCTCGCTCGATCTCTCGGCTGAACATACGCATCGTCGCGTGCCGCCGCTGCCCGCGCCTTGTCAAGCATCGTGAGGCGGTCGCGGCGGCACCGCCGCGCCGCTATCTGGGCCAGCGCTACTGGGCGCGGCCGCTTCCGGGCTTCGGCGATCCGCGCGCGCGCCTCCTGCTGGTGGGGCTCGCGCCCGCGGCGCACGGGGGGAACCGCACGGGACGGATGTTCACCGGTGATCGCAGCGGCGACTGGCTCTTCGACGCGCTCCACCACGCGGGGTTCGCGAGCCAGCCGACGTCGCTGCACAGGGGCGACGGGCTCAGTCTGAACGACGCGTACGTCACCGCGGCCGTGCGCTGCGCGCCGCCGTTCAACAAACCGACCGTCGACGAGATCGGGCGCTGCGAGCCGTTTCTGCTGACCGAGCTCAGACTGCTGACGCGCGTCCGCGTCGTCGTGGGTCTCGGGCGCATCGGATGGCAGGCCTATCTGAGGGGGCGGCGGGCCCTCGGTGCTCCGCGTCAGCGGCCGGCGCCGCAGTTCGGTCACGGCGCGGTGACCCGCTTCGACGACGGGATGACGTTGATCGCGACCTACCATCCAAGCCAGCAGAACACGTTCACGGGCAAGCTGACGCGGCCGATGCTTCGAGGGATCTTCGAGACGGCGCGGCGCCTCCTGGAGCAGGAGGCCGGCGGTCGCTAGTCGCTCAGATCGGCCGGCAGGCGGGGACGCTCACCGACCGTCAGCGAGATCTCGCGACGCTGGCCGTCACGGATGATCGTGACCCGCGTCCGCTGGCCGGGCTTGAGCGTCTTCACCTTCGACAGGTAGTCCTGGTGGGTCCGGACCGGCGTGCTCTCGATCGCGGTCAGGATGTCGCCGCCCACGAGATATTCCTCGCCTTGCACCACCACCGAAAGGCTGCCGCCGCGCACGCCGGCCTTCTCGGCGGGACTGCCCTCGTACACGACCTCGATGAGGTAGCCCGGCGAGAGCGGGAGCCGAAGGACCGAGGTGACCTGCGCGTCGATCTCTCGGCCCTGTAGCCCGAGCCACGGGCGGACGACGCGGCCGGTCTCGCGAAGATCGCGCAAGATCGCCTTGCCGGCGTTGATCGGCAAGGCGAAGCCGATCGAGTTCGCCTCTTCCGAGATGAACGTGTTGATGCCCACGACGGCCCCGCACCGATCGACGAGCGGCCCGCCCGAGTTCCCGGGATTGATCGGGGCGTCGGTCTGGATCATCGGTTGCTCCGCGAGCCCGGGCAGGATGCGGTTGAGCCCGCTGACGATGCCGCGGGTCATGGTCTGCTCGAGACCCATCGGGTTGCCGATGGCGACGACCTCGTCGCCCACGCGCAGCGCGGCGGAGTCACCCAGCCGCGCGGCGGGCAGGGGCGACGGCGTCTCGATCCGCAGGAGCGCCAGGTCGGTCACCGTGTCCATGCCGAGCACCCGGGCCGGCGTGCGCGCGCCCGAGTCGAGCGTGACGGACAGCGAGGCGGCGCCGTCGACGACGTGCGCGTTGGTCAGCACCTGCCCGTCGCGCTCGATCAACAGGCCGGAGCCGACCACGGTCTCGAACCGACGCTGCGGCTTGGACTTGTTGATCTTGGTGACCTGGATCGACACGACGCTCGGCGAGACCCGTTCGAAGAGGGAGGCCAGGGACTCGGTGCACGCCTGCTGCGCGATCGCCGTCTGAGGGATCGCGATCAGCAAGATGAGCAGGATGGCGCGCATCACGCAGGATGATACACCGGCCGACTACGGGGTGGGCGGTATAATCAGACGGTGCGCATCGCGATACTGCCTCTTCTCGTCGTCTCGCTGCTGATTTCTTCAGGAGCGCGCGCGGCCGACCGTGTCGTGGCCGCGACGCTCGACAACGGCCTGCGCGTCTTGCTGGTCGAGGACGCGCGAAGCCCCATCGTGTCGTTCCAGGTGTGGTACCGGGTCGGCTCGCGTAACGAGCATCGGGGCGCGACCGGCATCGCGCACTTCCTCGAGCACCTGATGTTCAAGGGAACGCCGAGCCACGGCCCCAAGCAGTTCGCGCGGCTCGTCGAGGAGAACGGCGGCCAGGACAACGCGTTCACGTCGCAGGACGTCACCTCGTACTACGTCGACATCGCGGCGGACAAGCTCGACCTCGTGATCGATCTCGAAGCGGACCGCATGCAGAATCTGCTCCTCGATCCCAAAGAGATCAATTCAGAGCGTGAGGTCGTCATCGAGGAGCGGCGCACCCGCACCGAGGACGACCCGGGCGGCTTCCTCGGCGAAGAGGTGAGCTCCCTCGCCTTCAAGGCGCATCCGTACGGCGCGCCGATCATCGGCTGGATGGACGACATCAAGCGCATCACGCCGGACGAGATTCGCGCCTTCTACAAGACGTACTACGTGCCGAACAACGCGATCATCGTGGCGGTCGGGGCGTTCCGAGCCGACGACGCGCTCGAGAAGATCAAGCGCCGGTTCGGGCGGATCCCGCGCGGCAAAGTCCCGTCGCCGCTGACGGCGGTCGAGCCTGTCCCCAACGGCGAACGGCGCGTGATCGTCAAGAGGCAGGCCGAGCTCCCCATCGTGTACATGGCCTGGCACGTGCCCAATCATCGGTCCGACGACTCGGTAGCCCTCGAGGTGCTTTCGACGATCCTTTCGGGCGGGCGTGCCTCGCGGCTCTATCGCGATCTCGTCTACCAGCGTCAGCTCGCCCTCGAGGCCGGCGGCGACAACTCCTACTTCTCGGTCGATCCCAGCCTGTTCTGGTTCTGGGCGACTCCGATGCCGGGTCAGACGCCCGAGAAGCTGGAGACCGAGCTCAGTGCGCACATGGAGCGTCTCAAGACGGAGCCGGTCACCGACGAAGAGCTGACGCGCGCGAAGAATCAGATGGAAGCCGCCTTCGTCTACCAGGAGGATTCGGTCCATCAGCGCGCCTCGCTGCTGGCTCGTTTCGAGCTGATCGGGGGCTACGCGATGAAAGACTCGTTCCTGGCGAAGATTCGCGCCGTCACGGCCGCCGACCTGATGCGGGTGGCGCGCGCGTGGTTCGATCCCGAGAAGAAGAGCGTCGGCGTGCTCTTGCCGAAATCGTGATGCGGATCCCCCTCGAGCGGCCGGCCTCGCGGGCCAGACGGGTGCGCCGCGCGGTGGCGCTGGTGTGCCTCGTGGCCCTGGCGTCCTGGCCGGCGCGCGGGCCCGCGGCCGCCGCGCCGCTGGCGCACCGCGAGGTCCTGCCGAACGGAATCGTCCTGCTGGTCGCGGAGCGGCCCGCCGTTCCGATCGTGGCCGTTCGGGTCCTGATGCGGGCCGGGGCCGTCCACGATCCGGCGGATCGTGCGGGGCTCGCGAACCTGACCGGCGCCGTGTTGACGCGGGGAACCGCGAAGCGGACGGGGCCCGAGCTCGACTCGGCCATCGAATTCGTGGGTGGCAGTGTCGAAGCGGGGGCCGGTCGAGACGCATTGACGGTCTCGATGACCGCACAGAAGAAGGACATGGCGCTGGGGCTCGATCTGGTGTCCGAGGTCGTCCTGACGCCGACCTTCCCCGAGGGTGAGGTGTCGCGCAAGGTGTCCGAGATCCAGGCGGCCATCAAGCGCTCCGAGGAGGATCCGGGGACCGTCGCGTTGCGGGCGCTTGGAAAGCTCGTCTTCCAGGGTCATCCCTACGGCCGTCCGGTCGAGGGCACGCGCGAGTCGGTCGGGAAGCTCACGCGCGATGACGTCGTGAAGTTCTACCGGGAGTATGCCCGCCCCGACACGACCATCATCGCCGTCGTGGGCGCGGTGACGGTCGACGAGGCGCGTCGCGAGATCATGGCGCGATTCGGATCGTGGACGCGTCCGAGCGAGCCCCTCGCGACGGTCGCGGCGGCGACCCCATCGGGCACGCCGCGCGAGGAGACCGTGGCGCGCGAGCTGACACAGACGACGATCATGTTCGGCCGTCAGGCGATCGGGCAGACGGATCCGGATTATTTCCCGCTGGCCGTCGCGTCGTACGTTCTCGGGGGCGGATCGGCGTCCCGCCTGTACACGCGCGTGCGGGAGGAATCTGGTCTCGCGTACTCCGTTTACAGCTGGGTCTCGCCCTGGCGCCACGGCGCCTCCTTCGCGGTCTCCGCCCAGACCAGGAAGGCCGAAGCGCAGAAGGTGATCGTCATGATCCGGGAGGAGCTCGGGCGGATGGCCCGTGAGCCGGTTGCCGATCGCGAGCTCGCCCTGGCCAAGCAGTACCTCGTCGGCAGCTTTCCACTGCGGCTCGACACTTCGGGCAAGGTCGCCGACTTCCTGGTGGCGGTCGAGGACCGCGGGCTCGGGCTCGACTACGCCGATCGCTACAAGGAGCGGATCAGCAAGGTCACCGCCGCCGACGTCCAGCGCGTGGCCGCCAGGTACTTCACGCCCACCGCCTTCGACCTCGTCGTCGTCGGCGACACGAAGTGATCGCGGTCACGGCATCCGTGCTCGCGCTGCTCCTGGCCGGCCCGTCGGCCGCGCGCGCGGCGTCGATCAGCCTCGAGCCGCAGCAGCGGACCGACGCGCTTCGCGTCGGCGCCGAGTCGATCACGCGCGACTCCTTCGACACGGAGTGGCGCGTGGCGAACCAGTCGGGTGAGACCCTCACGGTCATCACGCCCTTCCATCGGCTCGTCCTCGCGGCGCGCAACGCGGCGTTCAAGAACGAGCGCATGAAGGACAGCGAGCCCGAGAAACTCCTGCGCGAGCAGCAGGATCGACTGGTGATCTGGGCGAATCTCCTTGGGCGGCGCGAGGACTTCGCGCGGTTCTACGCGCCACGGATTCTCCTGGGCGATCGCGAGATCGAGCCGACCTTCGTCCAGAACGAGCGCACCGCGCTCCGAACGGAGGGCGGCGGGTATCTCGCGCGCTGCGTCTACGGGTTCCCCGTCAAGGAGCTCGCGCCGAAGGGACGTCTGGTCCTGGTCGTTCGCGACCCGGACGGGAAAGACGTCAGCCGCTTCACGATCGATCTCGCCGCCATGCGGTGAGCGCCGCGCCGCCGCGGCCCTTTCCGAGCGCGCCCATGCCGTCGAAGCGCCCCGCGTAGGTACCCTGCAGGTATGCGGACGTATGGATGGGCCGGGCTCGCCGTCATGGGGGTTGCCGAGGTGCTGCTCTTCGCGGGCGAGCCGACGGTGGCCGGCTGGTTCACGCCGATCGTGTGGACCGGGTACGTACTCTTCATCGATGCTCTGACGGCGCGGCTCACCGGACGCTCGTACCTCACGACCGACCGGGTCGAAGGGGTGCTGGTCGCGCTCGCGTCGATTGCCTGCTGGTGGCTCTTCGAGCTCTACAACGCGCCGCGCTTCTGGCGGGGCGGAGTCCATGCGGAGGGGCTCTGGTGGCGCTACCACGGTCTCGAGCCGAATCTTTTCCTGCGACGGGTGGGTTACGACTGGTCCTTTGCCACGATCTTTCCGGCGATGTTCCTCACGGCGACCGCTCTGCGAGCCACGGTCTTCCGCCGGGCTCGGCTCCGCCCGTGGCGCCTCTCGTCGAGAGGCCTCGGCCTCGCGGTCGCAGTGGGAGCGGTCTGCGTCGTCGTGCCGCTGGTCGCCGTTTCGACCTGGCTTGTGCCGCTCGTCTGGGCCGGTTGGGTGCTGCTCCTCGAGCCGCTGAACTATCGGCGCGGCCGCCCGTCGTGGCTGGCTGACCTCGGCAGCACGGGCGACGCGTCGCGTCTGCTCGGGCTCCTGGCGAGCGGTGCGATCTGCGGTGTGCTATGGGAATCCTGGAACTACTGGGCCGCGACCCGGTGGACCTACACGGTGCCGTACCTCGGCGGGATCAAGATTTTCGAAATGCCCGTGCTCGGTTATCTCGGATTCCCTCCGTTCGCCCTCGAGGCGTTCGCGATGTACCACTGGCTCCGTGGGCTCCTCGACCGGACACCGCCTGACCCGGTGCTATAATTCCGCCGCATCGAGCCGACAGCTCCGGGAGGAGTCTTTCATGAAAGCGATTCGAGTCAATGCGCCCGGCGGTCCTGAAGTGCTTCGCTACGAAGATGTAGCGGATCCCACGCCGAAGGCCGGCGAGGCCGCGGTGAAAGTGGACGCCGCCGGCATCAACTACATCGACGTCTATCAGCGCTCGGGCCAGTACAAGCTTAACCTGCCGCTGACGCTCGGCCTCGAAGCGGGCGGGACGGTCACCGCGGTCGGCCCGAACGTGACCGAGGTGAAGGTCGGCGACAAGGTCGCCTACACGGGTGTCGCGGGAGCGTATGCGCAGTATGCCGTCGTCCCGGCCGCGCGTCTGGTCACTCTGCCGACCGGGCTGACCACGCGGCAGGGGGCCGCGGCGATGCTGCAGGGGCTCACTGCGCACTATCTCGCCTGCTCGACCTACCCGCTCAAGAGCGGCGACACGTGCCTCGTCCACGCGGCGGCCGGAGGCGTCGGGCTGCTCCTGTGTCAGATCGCAAAGATGCGGGGTGCGCGCGTGATCGGTACGGTGTCGACCGAGGAAAAAGCCAAGCTTGCACGCGAGGCTGGCGCGTCGGACGTGATTCTCTACACGAAGCAGGATTTCGAGGCCGAAGTGAAGCGGCTCACGGATGGCAAGGGGCTCCAGGTCGTCTATGACTCGGTCGGTCAGACGACCTTCGACAAGGGGTTCAACTGCCTGGCGCCCCGCGGCATGATGGCGCTCTACGGGCAGTCCAGCGGACCGATCGGCCCCTTCGACCTCGGCGTGCTGAACGCCAAGGGCTCCCTGTTCGTGACACGGCCGAGCCTGAACCACCACATCATCACGCGCGCCGAGCTACTCGAACGCTCGAACGAGCTCCTCGGCTGGATCCGCGACGGCAAGCTCAAGCTCCGAACCGAGTTCGAGTTCCCGCTGAAGGATGCGGCCGATGCGCACCGGGCGCTCGAGGGGCGCAAGACGACGGGCAAGGTGCTCCTGATTCCCTGAGCATCATCGCGAGGCTTCTGGCCGGGCGTGAAGGATCCGGCATCGCCCAGGCGATCTCCCCGTACACGGTGCCGGAGACGCTCGAGCTCGCCGGCGCGCTGTCCACGAAACCGACCGCCAAGATCCTGAAACAGGAACTCAGGCAACACGCCGCGCTAAAATGGCCCCGGAGGCCAAACATGCGACTACGAGGGCTCCTCCTCATATTCGGGATATCGCTCATTTCGCTCCTGCTGCTCGAGCACGCGGCTGTCTGGGCGCGGGCCACGAGCGGGGGAAGCCGCGGTTCACGTTCGTCTTCGTCACCGGTGGCGCCGTCCACGACCCCGTCGAGCCCGTCGCGCACGACGACTCCCGCGCCCGGCCCATCTCAGCCGATGCAGCCGGTTCCGCAGCGGCCGGGGATCTTCGGCGGGCTGATGGGAGGTCTCGCCGGGTTCGCGCTGGGCGGGCTCATCGGCTCCATGCTATTCGGCGGCATGGGCGGAGGCTTCGGTGGCGGCGTCGGGCTTCTCGAGCTCCTGCTGATCGGCGGCGCGGTCTTCCTCGTGTTCCGCATGCTTCGCGGCCGCAGCGCATCGCCTGCGTATGCCGGCGCCGGCGCGTACGGCTCGGCATCGGAGGGCTGGTCGGCGGGCGGCGGCAGCACCGTGATGGAGGTGCCGCCGGGCGAGTCGGATCTCGACCGAGGCATCGCGCACATTCGCTCGATGGACGCGAGCTTCGATCCGGCCGCCTTTGCCGAGTGGGCGAAGAGCATGTTCGTCGACGTGCAGGCCGGTATTGTCAAGCGCGACCTGAGTGGCGTGCGCGATCGGCTCACACCGCAAGAGTTCGCGCGGCTTCTGTCCCAGTGCGACGAGCTTCGCGCCGCCGGCCACACGAATCGAATCGAGCGCGTCCAGATCGGGCGCGCCGAGGTGAGCGAGGCCTGGCAGGAGAGTGGTCAGGACTGGGTGACCTTGTACTTCACCGTGTCGCTCGTCGACTGCACGGTCGACGACGCCACCGGTGCAGTTGTGGAGGGGGCGACCACGCCGGTGGATATCCAGGAGTACTGGACCTTCACGCGCCCGGTCGGCCCGAAGCCCTGGCGGCTGTCGGCGATTCAGACAGCGTAACCGCAGCGGGGGGTGCGCGTTGAAGCGCGCCTTGAAGTGGCTCGGGATCCTCGTCGCGGCGCTCGTCGTACTGACGGTCGTCGCGGCGCTCGCACTCCCGCGGCTGATCGACACGCCCCGCGTCCAGGCGATGATTGCCAGCGGCGCGGCGCAGGCGGTCGGGCGGCCCGTGAAGTTCGAGTCGCTTTCCGTCTCGATCTTTCCGCTGCCGTCGATCGAGCTCCACAAGCTCGAGATCGCCGAGGATCCGCAATTCGGCACGGCGCCGTTCCTGACGCTCGAGACCGGCCGCGTCTATCTGAAGCTCCGCCCGCTCCTGACCGGCCGCGTCGAGTTCGGTGACATCACGCTCGAGCGTCCACGGATCTCGCTCGTCCAGAACGCCGAGGGACGGCTGAACGTCGCCAGCCTCGCGCCCCCCGCCGAGTCCAAGGGCGCGTCGAAGCCCGGACGCTCGAGCGGCGGTGCGAGCGGCGGCGCCGCCGCGGCGGTGGTCTCGCGGATGAAGATCGACAAGGGGATCATCACCTACGTGGCGCACGGGAAGGGGCCGGCCGAGACGCCGTATCGCGTCGAGGACCTGAGCGTCACGGTCGTCAACCAGGGCACGCAGCTCGGCTTCAAGGGCACGCTCGTGGTGAGGCCGGGCGACCTCACGGTCAATCTCGCCGACGGGATCGTCGCCGTGAACGGCGCCAAGACACTCGTTGAAGCGCCCGTCCGAGGCAAGATCGGCATCGAAGCCAAGGACGTCGAGAAGCTCGTCGCGGCCGCGGCCGGGCCGCGCCCGACGATTGCCGGGCCGATCAAGGGCGACTTCTCGCTCGGCGGAACTCTCGGCGTGCCCCGGATCTCCGGCAATGTCGAACTCGGGAGCCTCAAGGTGACGCAGACGAATCAGGCGTGTCCAGAGCCGAAGCAGCGGACGCTCGCACTGGGGCTCCTGAAGATGAGCGGTGCCTCCTGGGACGGCGGGCGGTTTCAGAGTCGGCCGGTCACGACTTCGGTGGGCAACGGCCCGATCAGCGCCAATCTGACGCTGACCTTCGAGCACGGCGCTCGCGTGCAGCTGAGCGACCTCGCGATGAAATCGGTCCCGGCCGAGAAGGTGCTGGTCGACTTCCTCTGCGAGGGCTATGCCGTGTCAGGGCCTCTCGATCTCACCGGCGCGCTGTCGACGAACACGTCCAACCTCTTGAACACGCTCGACGGCAACGGACATCTCCGGATCGGTCCGGGACGGGTGGTGGGTCCGCAGGCGCTGGCGCTCGTCGGCGTGGTGATGCAAGTCGCCGGCGCGGCGTCGGCGGTGCTTGCGGCCGACGTCCCCAAAGAGCTCAAGTCGAACCCGGTCGATTTCGAGTCGATCGCCGGGAACTATCAGATCGTGAACGGCGTGCTGAGCACGAAGGACCTCCTGTACACCACCAAGACCTTGAAGGTAGGGGTCGCGGGAGATTACGGCCTGCCGACGGGGCGCATGAATCTCGATCTGCGCATCGATCACGGACGGGGGGAGATCCGGGCGAAGGTGACCGGGAATGCGGCGTCGCCGTCGGTACGCATCGATCCGTCGTCGGTCGTCAACGAGGTCGGACGACAGAAGATCGAGGGCGGGCTTCAGGATCTGCTGAAGCGCTTCAATCGCTGAGCCCTCAGCGAGTCGCCGAGAGACGCCCGCCGCCGAGCTTGCCGGCTTCGATCAGTTCGACGAAGAACGCGTGCAGCTGGTCGTATTCCAGGTACTGTTGACGGCCGAAGCGTGCCTCTCGCTGTGGGCGCAACGCCCGGTGCCGCGCGATCCGCTGTCGCACGATGGCCCGCCACTCCGCGGACACATCCTCCGCCTCGACGGCCGTGAAACCCGCGCGCCCCAGCAGCCCGCGATAGCCGTCGAGGGTCTGCAAGGTCGTCGCCGCCATCCACTCCCAGAGCCGCTGGCGCTCCCGATCGGCGAGGCCGGGAAGGGCGATCCAGTCGGTGAAGGCCAGGCGACCGCCGCGGACGAGCACGCGGTGGCACTCCGCGAGCACGGCCGACTTGTCGCCGATGTGGAGCAGTGCTTCCTGACTCAAGCAGGCGTCGAAGGCGGCGTCGGCAAAGGGAAGGGTGGTCGCGTCAGCGCGGACGACCGTCACACGAGTCTGGTTGACCATCCGGTTGAGGCGCGCCGCCCCGGCCGCGCGGCCGGCGTGCAGCTCGAGCGCGACGACGCCGGCGCCTCGGCGGCTGGCCAGGAACCGGGCGGGACCGCCGAGCCCCGCGCAGACGTCGAGGACGCGGCTCGAGGCGCCGACCCCGGCTCGGCGCGCGAGCGTGTCGACAGCGGCCAGCCCGCCGTAGTGGTCCTGGTCGAACTCGAAGAGATCGTCGGCCGTCACCGGACCGGTGAGTCCCCGGCCGGCGATGGCCGCCAGCACCTGGGCCTCGCTGATCGGATGCTCGTCGTAGTACTCCCGCACGCGCCCCGGGGTGCCTTGAAGCATGGCCGGGGGTATGGTAAAAGCAATCCGGTTTCATCACACCTTTCGGCGAGGGAAGACCATGGGTACCGGGGGCCGCGGCGGACTCGAAGACATCGTCGTATCGACGTCGGACATCTGTTTCATCGACGGGAAGGAAGGCCGTCTCGTCTATCGCGGCTACGACGTCAATGACCTCGTCGAGCATTCCTCCTTCGAGGAAGTGATCTTCCTCCTGTGGCACGGCGGGCTCCCGAGCAAGAAGGAGCTGGTCGCCCACACCAAGGCGCTCAACTCGACCGCGAACCGCAAGCTGCCGCCGGGCATCGTCTCGCTCCTCAAGGCGCTGCCGAAGAAGACCACGCCGATGGAGGTCTTGAGAACCGGCGTCTCGGCCCTCTCGGCGTACGACCCGGATGCCGCCGACAACTCCAAGGACGCCACGGCCCGCAAGGCGCTACGGCTGACGGCCCAGATGCCGACCCTGGTGGCCGCCTGGGAGCGGATCCGCAAGGGCAAGGCGCCCGTGGCGCCGAACCCGAAGCTGAGCCTGGCTGCAAACTTCCTCTACATGCTGACCGGCAAGAAGGCGACCCCGTTGGCGGTGAAGACGTTCGACGTTGCCCTGATCCTCCACGCCGATCACGAGTTCAACGCCTCGACCTTCGCCGCCCGCGTGACGGCGGCGACGATGTCCGATCTGCACTCGTCGATCGTCTCGGCGATCGGCGCCCTGAAGGGGCCGCTCCACGGCGGCGCCAACGAGCAGGTGATGCTGATGGTCCAGAAGATCAAGACGCCGGCGAATGCCGACGCCTGGATCCGTAAGACCCTCGCCGACCACGGGCGCGTCATGGGCTTCGGCCACCGCGTCTACCGCGTCGAGGACCCTCGGGCGAAGCATCTGCACCGGCTGGCGCAGGAGCTGGGCAAGCAAGCCGGTGACACGAGCGCGGTCCAGATCCTGGACACCGTGGTGCGTGTCGTGGGCGAGCAGAAGAAGATCTTCCCGAACGTCGACCTGTATTCGGGCGCGGCCTACTCCTCGATGGGCATCGCCACCGACCAGTTCACGCCGATCTTCGCGATGAGCCGGGTCGCGGGCTGGGCGGCGCACGTCATGGAGCAGCACGCCAACAACCGCTTGATCCGGCCGCGCGCGGAGTACACGGGCCCGACGCACGCCACGTACATTCCGATCGACAAGCGCTAGCCGAGGCTGTGCGCGCAGCACCGCGCGTCAGCCTCGTGATGGCCGTGTTCAATGGGCTCGCGCACACGCGGGCCTGCCTCGAGAGCTTGCGCGCGACCACCGAGCCGTTTCACCTGGTGGTCACCGACAACGGCTCGAGTGACGGCACCCCGGAGCTTCTCGAGCGCTTTCCGTATCCGTACCCGCTGACCGTCACCCGGAGCGGGTCCAACGGCAGCGTGATCGCCGCGCTCAACCGCGCGTGGCGCCTGAGCGACACCGAGTTCGTCTGCCTGATCCACAACGACACCGAGATGGTCGAGCCGGCATGGCTCTCGCGTCTGCTCGCCGCGCTCGCCGAGCCCGGCGCCGGTCTCGCGGGTCTCTACGGCGCCAAGCGCGTGCGAGCCAGCGGACGTTTGGTGGGGCGCACGGTGGTGCACAGCCTGCTCCCGCACCCGACGGTCAGGCCGCCGTGGGAAGAGGTGGCCTTCGTGGACGCGGTGTGTCTGTGCATCTCGCGGGAGCTGCTCGACTCGGTCGGCGGCCTCGACGAGGGCTACGGCTTCTATCACGGCATCGACCGCGATCTGTCCTTGGCGGTCGCCGACCGGGGCCGGCGATGCCTGATCGTTCACGCCCCGTTCTGGCACCACGGCGGCAAGACGCGCACGCGCGGGTTCGACCAGGATCCCGGCCTCGAGCGGGCTGACCGCGCGCGCCGCGACGCTGCCCTGGCGCGCTTCACCGAGAAATTCCGCCACCGCCTGCCCTATGACGTCCGCGGGCCCGGCGAGCGCGTGCGCGACTGGCTCAGGACGCGGCCGGCGTGAGCGCCTTGCGGATCGGCATCGTCGGGGCCCGGTTCGCGGCCGAGCTGCACGCGACGAACTATCGGCCCCTGCTCGGCGCGCGCGTCGAGCTGGCGGCCGTCTGCGCCCGCACGCGGGGCCAGGCGGAAGACTTCGCGCGGCGTCACGCGATCCCGCGTGTCTTCACCGACTATCGGGCGCTCACCGCATCACCCGACGTGGACGTCGTGGACATCTGCGCCACGACGGACAGCCACCACGAGATCGCGATCGCTGCGGCGCAGGCCGGCAAGCACGTCATCGTGGAGAAGCCGCTGACCGGCGCCTTCTGCGAGGCGACCGAGCCACGGGAAGCCATGCTGGCCACTGCACTCGCCAACGCCGACCTGGTCCTCGAGGCGGTCGAGAAGGCCGGCGTGATTCTGTGCTACGCGGAAGACTTCGTGTATGCCCCGCCGGTGGCGAAGATGAAACGCCTGCTCGAGGCGAGCGGCGGCGCGATCCTCGAGCTGCGGGCCGAGGAGAGCCATTCCGGCTCCCACGCCGCGTACGCCAGCCGCTGGAAGAGCGCCGGGGGCGGCGCGCTCTTGAGGATGGGCTCACACCCGATCGGCGCCGTGATCCACCTCAAGCACTGGGAAGGTCTGCGGCGCCGCGGGCGCCCGATCCGGACCCGGGCAGTTTTCGCCGAGGTGGCCAGCCTCACGCGCCTGCCGTCGGTGGCGGGGCTCGAGCGCCGCATGTCGACCCGCGCGGTCGACGTCGAGGACTGGTCGGTCGCCGTGCTCACGTTCGAGGACGGCACGATGGCGACGATTCATTCGAACGACATCACCCTGGGCGGCGTGCGCAACGTGGTGACCGCGTATGTGACGAACGCGGTGATCCAGGCCAACATCAACCCGAACAACACCCTGACCGTGTACGCCCCCGACACCGCCGTGTGGGGCGACGAGTATCTCACCGAGAAGGTCGAGACCAAGGCGGGCTGGCAGTTTCCCAGCCCGGATGAGGACTGGATGCGCGGATACCCTCAGGAGCTGGAAGACTTCGTCGGCGCGATCAGGGAGCGGCGTGAGCCGCTGTCGGGCGGGCTCCTGGCCCGCGAGGTGGTCGAGGTGATCTACGCGGGCTACGTCTCGGCGGCGACCGGCCGCCGCGTGGAGCTGCCGCGGCCATGATCCCCTTCGCGAAGGGCCACGGGCTCGGCAACGACTACATCGTGATGGAGGAGAAGGATCTCAAGGCTCCGCTGTCCCCGAAGGCGATCCAGCGGATCTGTGATCGAAACTGGGGGGTGGGCTCGGACGGCATTTTATTGCTCGTCCCGACCCAGCGCGCCGATTTCGGATTGCGCATCTTCAATCCCGACGGCAGCGAGGCGGAGAAGTCGGGGAATGGGCTCCGGATCTTTGCGAAGTATCTCTGGGAGCGCGGCCGCCCGAAGAAGCCGACCTTCACGGTCGACACGAAGGGCGGCATCGTCGAGTGCCAGTGCCGGGTCGAGGGCGGGCGCATGGGCTTCGTCACGGTCGAGATGGGGCGGGCGACGTTCCGCGCGCCGGAGATTCCGATGAGCGGTCCGGATCGAGAGGTCGTGGCGGTCCCGCTTCAGCTCGGTAACGGCACCACCGTGTCCGTCACCGCGGTCTCGGTCGGAAATCCTCACTGCGTCACGTTTGTCGACCGCCTCGACGAGGCCGACTGCCGGCGACTCGGGCCTCTCATCGAGAACCACCCGTCGTTTCCCAACCGGACCAACGTGCAGTTCGCACGCGCGGCGTCGCGCGATTCGCTCGATATCCTCATCTGGGAACGGGGCGCGGGCTACACCCTCGCGTCCGGAACCTCGTCGTGCGGCGCGGCGTCCGCCGCCGTCAAGAACGGGCTCTGCGCTCACGGACGAGTGAAGGTGCGCATGCCCGGCGGCGAGCTCACGATCGAGGTGCGGCCGGACTGGTCGCTCCGCCTGGATGGTCCCGTCGAGGAAGTTTACCAGGGGGCGCTCTCCGCGGAATTCGCGGCCTCGCTATGAGACGGATCTGCGTGTTCTGCGGCGCCGCGGAAGGGGCGCGGCCGGCCTACGCCGAAGCCGCGCGCCGATTCGGGGCCGAGCTGGTGTCGCGAGGCCTCGGCCTCGTCTACGGCGGATGCGCGGTCGGGATGATGGGCATCCTCGCCGACACGGTGCTGACTCACGGCGGCGAAGTGATCGGGGTCATCCCGGAGCGGCTCGTGTCCCGTGAGCTGGCCCACACGGGATTGACCGAGCTGCGCGTGGTCGACTCGATGCACGAGCGCAAGGCGACGATGGCCTCGCTCGTCGACGGATTCGCCGTTCTCCCGGGCGGCCTGGGGACCTTGGACGAGACGTTCGAGGCGCTGACCTGGTCCCAGCTGGGCATTCACGGCAAGCCGGTCGGCGCGCTCAACGTCGAGGGCTACTGGGATGGCCTTCGCGCTTTGATCGAGCACGCCGTGCGCGAGCGCTTCGTGAGCTCGCGGTATGCCGGGCTCCTGCTCTTCGCCGATACGCCGGCCGAGCTGCTCGACGGCTTCGCGGCCTGGCGGGCGCAGGAGATGCTGCGCGCCTGACGCTTCAGGCGCGACCGGCCCGGCCGCGCATCCGAGGCGGCGCGAGCCGTGCCAGCGCCGGCATCTCCTTGAGCTGATCCTCCGAGAGCTCCTTCCAGAAGATCGCCGCCGGTTTCTTGCGCCTCCGGCGAACACGGATCGTACGGTCGGGCGTGACCACGAAGTCGAGGGGGACGTCATGGGGGGTCATCGGAATCGCCTCGTCGACGACCTGGAGCTCGTGCAGCCGCCACCCTTGCCGAGCCGCGCGCCGCTTTGATTGACGGCGACGCTGCCGGCCACGACGAGATCGATCCGACCGATCTGCGCGGGCGAGACCGGCACGCCCAAGATCGAGGCACCCTTGATCGTGGCGGCCTGCCCAAGCTTTCCCCCGAGTGCTCGCGGGTCGAGCCGCAGGAAGCAGCGCTCGGCGCGCAGGCGCGGGACCGCCATGACGACGATCTTGCCTTCGCGCAGGGCCGCCAACCGGACGGCCCGCTGGGGAGCGTCGGGATTGCACTTGATTCGCCGCGCGGCCTTCCACTCCGGGAGCGCGGCCAACCGCCGCGCCGCGACCTCCGCGCCTGCGAAATTCGGGATTCGGTCGTGCAGGGGCAGGGGAAAGCGGCCGACCCGACGCTCGGTCAGGAGCGCCCAGACGCGCTCGCGGATCGCCTGCTTGTCGTTCAGCCTCTAGCTCTTCGCCGAGACGGGCTCGAGCCGCTCGAGCCGCACGGCGTGCTCCGACGTCGCCCGCGCGAAGGCGTCGGCGACCTTGGCCGCGCACCACCCAGAGACGAGAGCGCACGTCAGCGCGACGACCAGCGCGAGCGCCGCGTCGGCCGGCGACGGCAGGGCGTGGCTCAGTGCGGGGACACGACCGAGCACCACCGCGGAGGTGACGACCAGCGCCAGGCCGAAGATCGCCGCGGCGAGCGGCCAACGGCGGCGCGAATCCACCAGGGTCATCAGCGCCGCCGGCAGGATCGGAATCAGGCGCAAGATCATCGACCGCCCGGGTACCCCACCGTTGCGGCGCGCCATCTCGTGAGCCACGGCGACCGGCGAGGTGGGATCGGCCGCGATCGCTTCCTCGATCGTCGAGGTCGGCTGGAGGAGCGCGAAGCCGAGGTCCCCGACCAGCAGAATCGACATCTGCACGACCAGGGCTCCGACGGTCATGGCGAACGGCATTCCGCGATTCGCCGCGAGCCGCGTGACCAGGACGAGCGCGAACGTGAAAAAGAGCGCCCCGAGCACGGGAAAGCTGAAGAAAAAGACCGCGCCTCGACGGAAGGCCGTCTGGACCGACTGGTCCACGGCGATGTAGAACGTCCCGAGCAGGAACACGCCGCTCGTCACGAGCGCCCACCGGCGCGCCCGCCCCGATTCGTAGACCTCGAGCGCGATCAGCATGGTCCCGAGGTTCGAGACCTGCGAGCCCGCCAGCCCGAGCAGATGCGGCGGACTCCAGAGGGTCACGTCGAGCCCGAAGAGGCGGTGCCACAGGTCGTCGACGGGCGCGGCGAGGATCACGATCGCCATGCCCCACCACGCCAGATGAAACCCGCGCGTGCCGCGGAGCCCCGCGATCGTCACGGTGGCCGCCGACGGCGGGCCGGCCCCCGCGCGCCACGTCCCGACGACGAGGACTCCGAACGA
Source organism: uncultured bacterium (assembly GCA_964450175.1). Taxonomy (GTDB): domain Bacteria; phylum Methylomirabilota; class Methylomirabilia; order Rokubacteriales; family CSP1-6; genus AR31. The sequence goes on from CAYVHH010000328.1 coordinate 25,848, forward strand.
GATCGCGCACGCGACGACGACGGATGCGTAGGTCATGACGTGGGGGGCGATCCAGAACGAGTCGCGGCCGATGAGGAGGTGCCAGCGGATGTCCCAGCCGACGCCCCAGCCTCCCACCAGCTTCGCGACGAGCAACGCCCAGAGCGCGCGGCGCCGAACGGTCATCGGCACGACGCCATGATACACTGCGCGCCGCAGTGATTGCCTCGTGGTGCTGGGATCTCATCGAGCCGTATCTGAAGCGCAACCTGCTCAATCGCGGTGTCGAGCGCCCGAGCCGCCGGGACATCCTCGAAGAGTTCGCGCGGGTCTGGCCCGAGTTCACCGCGACCGTCGGGGTGCAAGAGCCCTGGGCCGGAACGATCCGCTTCAAGTGGCTGGTACGCTTGCCATCGGCAGAGATGGAGCCGTTCCTGGAGGATCCGACGGGCTGGATCGGCGATCGCTACGGTGGAGGCAAGTTCAAGATGAACCTGCACCACGGCCTACATTTCGTGAACACGCGCAATTTCAAGCCCCAAGGCGATCCGCTGTGGAAGGACTCGCCGGCGCTCGACGTGGACGCCTGAGCACGCCCGGCGGGAAGGGAAAGGTCGATGGCGAGTGACGAGACGCGGCGGGTCCTGGAGCTCTTCGGCGTGGCGGTGACGAGCCTCGAGGAGGCGATCGACAATCACGCGCCGCTGGACGACGTGATGAAGTGGGATCGAGAAGTCGCCGACCGGACACGGGACGTGCTCGCCCTCGTCGACCGCTTGCGGAGTCGGCGGATCGCTTGATGGCCGCGCGTGTCGACGCCTCGGGCGTGGCCGTCGACCTGGCGCGGCCGCCCCGGCGCATCGTCTCGCTCGTCCCGAGCATCACCGAGACCCTGTGCGGCCTCGGGCTGGCGGACGCGCTGGTGGGCATCACCATCTACTGTGTCGAGCCACGCGCGGTCGTCGGCACCAAGACCCGGATCGGCGGCGAGAAGAATCCCGACCTCGAAAAGATCCGCGGGCTCGCGCCCGACCTGGTCATCGCGAACATCGAGGAGAACCTGCGCGACCACGTCGAGACGCTTCGGTCGTGGTCGATTCCGGTCTGGGTCACCTATCCGCGCACGGTCGCCGAAGGCATCCGGCTGATCGCCGACCTGGGGTCTGTGACGGGCACCGAGGCGCGCGCGAGCACGATGGTGAGCGAGATCGAGCCGCTCTACGAGCGCGTGCTGAACACGGCGGCCCGGCGGCGTCCGGTCGCCGTCTTCTACCCGATCTGGCGCGGGCCGTACATGACGATCAACCGCGACACGTACATCCACGACATGCTCCGCGTCTGCGGGGGACGCAACGTGTTCGCCGATCGCTCGGAGCGCTATCCCACGGTGACCCTGGACGAGGTCGCGGCGCAGCGGCCCGCGGTGATCCTGCTGCCGGACGAGCCGTTTCGATTCAGACGCGCGCACCTGGCTGATTTCGCGGGATACGCCGATGTGCCCGCGGTGCGGGACGGGCGGATCCACCTCGTGGACGGGAAGCCCTTCTCGTGGCACGGCCCCCGGATCGGGGACGCGTTACGCCTGCTTCCGGGGCTGATCGATCCGGCAGCTACGACTTCTTGAGCGGCAGGATCCAGTCGAGCCACGGCGCGGCCGCGGCCATGAACAGCCCCGGGATCGCGACGCCCGCGACGAGGCCGACGATCGACAGGAAGACGAGCGAGATGACCATCGTGCAGAGATCGAGCAGTAGCGCCATGGCCTCACTCTACCTCGAGAACCATCTCGATCTCGACCGGAATGTTCACGGGTAGCCCGCCCATGCCCACGGCCGAGCGCGCGTGCTTGCCGATCGCCTCGCCGAAGACCTCGACCATCAGATCTGAGAAGCCGTTGATCACCTTGGGCTGGTCACCGAAGCCATCCGCCGAGTTCACCATGCCGAGCACCTTGACCACGCGGCGAACCTTGTCGAGGCTACCGAGGTTGGCGCGCACCGTGGCCAGCAGCGCGAGACCGACTTCGCGCGCGACCTGATAGCCCTGCTCGACCGTGAGATCCTTGCCGACCTTGCCCTGCGAGGTCGCCTTCCCGTCGCGAATCGGACCGTGACCCGAGACGAAGAGGAGATTCCCGGTCCGCACGGCGCCCACGTAGTTCGCCAGCGGGCTGGTCGTCTTCGGCAAGGTGATGTTTTTTTCCTTCAGTCGTGCCTCGGCGCTCATAGTTCCTCCACGAAGTGCATGACAGCGGCGGCGTCATCGTGGCACACTAGCTCGTGTCCGTCAAACCTCCGCCGGTGACGCCGGTCCCGGCCGCCACGCTCGTCCTCCTCCGAAATCGCTCAGCGGGTGCATTCGAGGTCCTGTTGATCCGTCGCCACACCGCGAGCAAGTTCGCCGCGGGCGACTTCGTGTTTCCAGGCGGCAAGATCGAGGTCAGCGACGGGCCCGACGATGCCGTCGCCTGGTGCCGGAGCCTCGACGTCGCGCAGGCCGCGGGCGTACTCGGCCTCAGCTCCGCGCCCTCGGCAGCGATCGGCCACTGGGTCGGCGCGATTCGCGAGACGTTCGAAGAGGTGGGCATCCTGCTCGCCTATGGGGCCGACGGCCGGCCGGTACGTTTCGACCGCGAGCGGTATGCGGCATATCGGCGCGCGTGTCAGGCCGATCACCGCGCGTTCTGGGAGATGCTGCGCGCCGAGCGCCTCACCCTGGCGACCGACACGCTCGTGTACTTCGCCCACTGGATCACGCCGGAGGTTCAGCCGCTTCGTTTCGACACACGATTTTTCGCCGCGACGATGCCCGAGGGGCAGGAGGCCATCGCCGACGACCGCGAGATCACCGAGGTGCGCTGGCTGACGCCGGGCGAGGCGATCGCGGCGAACGCGCGCGGGCAGCTCTCGCTCCGCAATCCGACCGTGAAGAATCTCCAGCTCTTCGACGGCGCCGCGACGATCGCCACGGCGCTCGAGCGACTGAACGGGCGTGAGGTACGGACGATCCTCCCGCGCGTGATCATCGAGGGCGACACGCGGCGCGTGATCCTGCCGGGCGAGCCCGGCTACTTCTGACCGCGCGCTAGGACCCGGCCGTCATCGCGTCGCGCCCTGCCCCGGCTGGCGCGCGTTCACCAGCACCGCCATGTTGCCGTAGGGGTGCTTGTTCTCGAGCATCAGCTGGTGGCATTCGGGGATGTCGTCGTAGACGTAGGTGTGGCTGAGGCAGGGATCGACCTTCCCCTCGCTCACCAGCTTCGTGACGGCAGCCGCCTGCGGATCGTTCGAGAGGTGACTACCCTGGAACCGCTTCTGCCGCATCCAGTGATAGCGGAGGTCCATCGTGGCGGTGTAGCCGGTCGTGCCGGCGCAGATGACGACCATTCCGCCGGTCGAGCACACGAAGACCGAGGTCGGCAAAGTCGATTCGCCCGGATGCTCGAAGACGATGCGCGGGCTGACCCGCTCGCCCAGACCGTCCCAGATCGCCTTGCCGAACGCGCGCGCGCCCTTCGCCCACTCGCCGTAGGCCTTCGTGTCCGCCGTGTTCGGCATCGCGCCCCAGTGACTGAACTGGTTTCTGTTGATCACCGCCGCCGCGCCGTGCTCCTGACAGAACTTCTTCTTCGCGTCGTCCGAGACGACGGCCACCGCGCGGCCGCCGACGGCGCGCGTGATCTCGAGCGCCATGCTGCCGAGGCCGCCCGCGGCGCCCCACACGAGGACGACGTCGCCCGGCTCGATGACGTGGGGCGGCCAGCCCATGAGCATGCGGTAGGCGGTCGAGGCGCAGAGCAGGAAGCAGCCGGCTTCTTCCCAGGTGAGTCGCTTCGGCTTCGGTACGCACTGATGGGCCTGGCAGCGGGCGAACTGGCAGAAGCTGCCGTAGTTGGTCTGGTAGCCCCAGATGCGCGTGCTCTCGGCGAGCATCGGATCCTTGCCCGAGCGGACCCACGGATCGTCCGGCCGCCACCAGCCGCTGTGCACGATCACCTCGTCACCGACCTTGACCGTCTGCACGTCACGGCCGACCGCCCACACGATGCCCGAGCAGTCGCTCCCGCCGGCGTGGAAGTCTTCGGGCTCCCCGGCGCGCTGCCGCTCGGCGATCACGTCCACGGGCGTGCCGAGCGCGGCCCACACGTTGTTGTAGTTGATGCCGGACGCCATGACGTAGACGAGCACCTCGTCGGGCCCGAGCGTCGGCGTCGGGATGACCTCGCGACGCCACGCGTCGCGGGGCTGGCCGAACCGGTTCTGGCGGACCACGAAGGCGTGCATGCGCGTGGGAACTTCGCCGAGGGGCGGCCGCTCACCGAGCTCGCAGAGGTCGATCATGCGTTGAATTCCTTGATGAGCCGCGGAAGCCGAGGATCGTCGAGCCCCGGCTGATAGGGTTGGTAGAGGGCCGTGCTGTCGAGGAGCCCGGCGTAGCGCTGCTTGAGCTTCGCGCCGATCGTGTCGTAGCTTCCGGTGACCGCGAAGGTGTCGAGCATCTCGTCGGTGATCAGGTCCGCCATCCCGGCCCAGTCGCCTTCGACCGATTTCCGGTGAAGGGCCGGCGTCAGATCCTGCCAGCCGTGGGTCGCGAGCACCGGCTCGTACGTGCGCGTCGAGGCGTAGAAGGCGATCTGCTGCTTCACCGCGCGGCGATTCTTCGCCAGCTCCTCCTCGGTGTCGCCCACGACGACGAAGCTCGACGTCGTGTAGACGAAGTCCGTGCGCGTGCGGCCGGAGGCGCGGAGCCCCTCCTCCGCGGCCGGGTGCACGTACTCGCGCAGATACTTCGGGCTGTTGAACGGGTGGACGTGCAGGCCGTCGCAGACCTCGCCGGCGATCCGGCACATGTAGTGGTTGACGCCCGCGATGTAGATCGGCACCTTCGGATGAGCGATCGGGCCGGGATTGAAGAAGGGCGTCATCAGGTCGAAGCGGTAGAACTGGCCCTTGAAGGCGAGCTTGGTCCCGTTTTGCCAGCAATCCCAGATGTGCCGGAGCGCCAGGACGATCTCGCGCATCTTCGGTCCGGGCGACTCGAACTTCACCGAGAAGCGCCGCTCGTTGTGCCCCTTGACCTGCGTGCCGAGCCCGAGGATGAACCGGCCGTCGGAGGCCTTCTGGAGATCCCAGGCGATGTGAGCGAGGATCATGGGACTGCGCGGGAATGCCACGGCGATCGCGGTGCCGAGGCGGATCGACGAGGTGACCCCGGCGGCGACGGCGAGCGGAAGAAACGGGTCGTGCTGCGTCTCGGAGGACCAGAGACAGTCGTAGCCGAGCGCTTCGACCTTTCGCGCGTACGCGGGGATCGACTTCAGATCGTGCGTCAGCATGCCGACGTCGAGCTTCACGGGCTTCTCCTCTCGAGGGTGTTCCGCCCGGCGACTCCCGGGTCGGGACACGCCATTGTAGCGGACGGCGCGAACACGCGACAGGTGGCGCGTGCGGGGATGCGGACTAGCGCCTCAGCGCTGCCCGGTTTCCCAGGCGCCCAACCGGATCGCCCCGGCCAGGGTCGAGCCGAAGAGCACGAGCGCGAGCGCCATCACGACGAACAGCGCGGTGAGCTCCCCGGGCAGCTGGTGGAGGATCAGCCAGCCGCCCACCGCCGCGCAGACCAGACGCAAGCTGCCGGCGAGAAGCGGCCACAAGAGACGCCCGGCGCCCTGCGAGGCGAAGTAGAGCGCGAGCCCGAGACCGAAAAACCCGTACGCCGGGCCGACGACGCGCAGGTACGCGGCGCCCGCCGCGAGGACCGCGGGCTCGTTGCTGAACAGGCCGAGCCACGCGCTGGGGAACAGCGCGGCGGCGAGGCCGATCACCTCGGTGGTCCCGGCGGCGATCAGCGCGCCGATCCACGCGACGCGCCGGGCGCGCGCGCGCTGGCCGGCGCCGAAGTTGGTCCCGACCATCGTGACGAGCGCGGAGCCGAACCCGAAGACGAGCGGGATCAAGAGGTACTCGAGGCGTACGCCCATGCCGTAGCCTGCCAGCGCGAATGTCCCGAATGGACCGACGAGCGCGGTGAGGAGGACCACCGTGAGATTCGTCATGACGTTGTTGACCAGGCTCGGCCCGCCGACGCGCAGGATCTCGGCGAACAGGCCGCGCTCGAAGCGCAGGGTCGGCGCCAGGCGAATGAGGCTTCGCCCGGACACGAGGTACGCGAAGAGCACGAGGGTCCCGGCCACGTAGTACGCCACGACGGCGAGCGCGGCGCCCGTCACCCCCAGGCGCGGAAAGGGCCCCCAGCCGAAGATCAGCGCGGGCGAGAGGCTGACGAGAAACGGACTGCCGCCGAGCACGACGGTTGCCGGCAGCAGCATGTTGCCGGTGCCGCGGACGGCGCTCGCCAGGGTGTTGAAGAGCCAGACCGCGGCGGCGCCGGCGAAGATCACGTTGGAGTAGGCGAGCGCAGCGACGAGGGCGCCGTCGCGGGCGCCCATCCCGTGGTAGATCGCGCGCCCGGCGCCGAGCACGATCACGGTGAACGCCGCCGCCATGGCCAGCGCGATCACGATCGCGTGCGTCACCAGCCGGCTTGCGTCGGCGCGACGGCCGGCCCCGAGCGCCCGGGCCACGGCCGAGGCGACACCGCCGCCCATGCCGCCCGCCGACATGGTCTGCATGAGCATGATGAGCGGGAAGGTGACCGAGACCCCGGCGAGGGCGTCCGTGCCGAGCCAGCCGACGAAGTAGCCCTCCATCACGTTGAGCGCGACCTGGGCCACCAGCATGACGACGTTGGGGATGGCGAGGGCCAGGAG
>CAYVHH010000329.1:0-17738 GCA_964450175.1 uncultured bacterium
GCGACGGCCTGCAGCGCGCACTGCCTCCACTTTATCGGCGCGCCTCGGCCGGCGGGGCCCCAGCCCCGCGACGGCCTGCAGCGCGCACTGCCTCACGTCCTGTCACGCCGGGCTCAGATCGGACAGATGAGCTGGCCGAGCCCGGCCGTGAGTTTCGCGTTTTCGTAGTCGACCGGCACGTCCACGATCGAGGGGCCCGGATGCGCGAGGGCCTGCGCGAGAATCGGGCCCAGCGCGCGCGCCGAGTCGACCCGGTATCCCTTCGCGCCGAAGGCCGCGGCCACGGCCACGAAGTCCGGATTGCCGAACTTGACGCCGGACTCGCGCCCGAGGTGCGTCCGCTGCTTCCACTGGATGAGGTTGTACCCGCCGTCGCGGAAGATCACGTTGACGATCCCGAGCCCGAGCCGGCACGCGGTCTCGAGCTCCTGGCAGTTCATCAGAAAGCCGCCGTCGCCGCTCACCGCCACGACCTTGCGCTCGGGATGCACGAGCTTGGCCGCGATGGCGGCCGGCAACGCGAACCCCATCGCCGCGTAGCCGTTGGAGATCAGGACGGTGTTCGGCTCGTAGGCGGGAAACGTGCGGGCGATCCACAGTTTGTGGGTTCCCACGTCGGAGATCAGGATGTCTTCGCGGCCCATGCTCGCGCGAAGATCTCTCAGGATCCGCTGCGGCTTCAGCGGAAACGTGTCGTCGGCGGCGCCCTCCGCGAGCTCCGCGAGGATGAACCGCCGGAGCGTGTGATACGGAGTCGGGTCCTTCTGACCCTTCACGAGCCCGCCGAGGAGCTCGAGCGCCTCGCGCACATCCGCCACGACCTCGACCGCCGGCTGATAGAAGCTGTCGACCTCGGCGGGCGTGAAGTCGATGTGGACGATCGACTTCTTGCGCTCCGGGTTCCAGAACTTCGGCGCGTACTCCACCGGATCGTAGCCGACTGCGATGATCAAGTCGGCCTTGTCGAACCCGCACGAGATGTAGTCGCGCGCCTGGAGCCCGACGGACAGGAGGCACAGGTCGTCGTCGTACGGCATCGAGCCCTTCGCCATGAACGTGTGCGCGACCGGGATACCGTGAGCTCGGGCAAACGCCCGAAGCTCGCCCGAGGCGCGCCCGCGGATCACGCCGTTGCCGGCGAAGATCAGCGGAAAGGACGCACCCTCGATCAGCCGCGCCGCGGTCTCGAGGGCTCGGCGGTCCGGCGACGGCCGCCGGGCGCGCTCGGTCGACAGCGGTGCGCCGTCGGTCTCCTCGCGCGCGAGGTCCTCGGGTACCTCGATGTGACAGGCGCCCGGCTTCTCGGACTCGGCCAGCTTGAACGCCTTGCGGATGACCTCGGGGATCACCGCGGCGGTCTCCACGCGCGTATTCCATTTGGTCAGCGGCCGGAAGTGCTCGACGATGTCGACGCGCTGGTGCGACTCCTTGTGGATTCGATCGCGGCCGGCCTGCCCCGTGATCGCCACCAGCGGCGCGCGGTCGAGGTTCGCGTCGGCGATGCCCGTGGCGAGATTCGTCGCCCCCGGACCGAGCGTCGAGAGACACACGCCGGGGCGCCCGGTCAGGCGCCCGTACGCGTCGGCCATGAACGCGGCCCCCTGCTCGTGCCGCGTGGGGATGAAGGTGATGCGCGACTCCAGGAACGAATCCAGGATGTCCAGGATCTCCTCGCCCGGCAGCCCGAACACGTAGCGCACCTGCTCGTTCTCGAGGCACTCGACGATCAGGTCCGAGGCTTTCATGCGCCTCCCCCGCCCTCAGGCCATCCAGACGGACTTGATGTTGACGAACTCGCGGATGCCGTACTCGGAGAGCTCGCGCCCGTACCCCGATTTCTTGATGCCGCCGAACGGCAGCCGCGGATCCGACTTCACCAGGCCGTTGACGAACACCGCGCCCGCTTCGATCTCGGCCGCCAGGCGCTCGCCGCGCGCATGGTCCCTGGTCCACAGCGCCGCCCCCAGCCCGAATGGCGAGTCGTTCGCCAGACGCACCGCGTCCGCCTCGTCCTTGGCGCGAATCACCGCGGCCACCGGCCCGAACGTCTCCTCGTCGAAGGCCGGCATGCCCTTGTCGACTGCGGCGAGCAACGTGGGGGGATAGAACGCGCCCGTGCCCCGCGGAACCTCGCCGCCGAGCAGCCGCTTGGCCCCGCGCTTGATCGACTCCTCGACCTGACGATGGAGATCGTCGCGAAGATCGACGCGCGCCTGCGGGCCGACCTGCGTCTCGCGGGCCAACGGATCGCCCATCCGGCGCGACCGGAGCTGGTCGACGAACTTCGGGATGAATTTCTCGGCGACCGCGTCGACGACGATGAACCGCTTGGCGGCGATGCAGCTCTGGCCGCTGTTGACCAGGCGTGCATCGGCCGCGACATTGGCCGCCGCGTCCAGATCCGCGTCTTCGAGAATGATGAAGGGATCGCTCCCGCCGAGCTCGAGGACGGTCTTCTTGAGCGCCTTCCCCGCTCGCTCGGCGACCTTGCTGCCCGCCAGCTCGCTGCCCGTGAGTGTGACGGCGACGATGCGCGGATCGTCGATCAGGTCGGCAACGGCGGAGGACTCGATCAGCGCGGCCGAGAACAGCCCGCGCGGGAATCCCGCTTCGCGGAACACCTCCTCGATCTGGAGCGCACAGCGCGGCACGTTCGAGGCGTGCTTGAGGACACCGGCGTTGCCGGCCATCAGCGCGGGCGCGGCGAAACGGAACACCTGCCAGAACGGGAAGTTCCAGGGCATCACCGCGAGCACGACACCCAGCGGGTCGAAGCGCACGTAGCTCTTCTTCGCGTCGGTCTCGCGCGGCTGGGCGGCCAAGAACCACTCGGCCGAGTCCGCGTAGTACTCGCACACCCAGGCGCACTTGTCGGCCTCGGCCTCGCCCTGGGTGATCGGCTTGCCCATCTCGAGCGTCATCGTGCGGGCGAATTCGCTCCGGCGGTGCCGCACGATCTGCGCCGCCTGGCGCATCCGCTCGGCCCGCGCCTTGAAGGGCGCGGTTCGCCACTCGAGGAATGCCGCGTGACTCTGCGCGACGATCCCGTCGAGCTCACGGCTCGAGGTCGCGGTGAACGTCTCGAGGACTTCCCCGGTCGCCGGATTGATCGACTGCAGGCTCATGGGCGCCTCCCGCCGTGCTCTCCACAATCCATGCTCTCTCCGGTCCGGCGCCCGCGCAACGAGACGTCAGATCAGAGGTGTCGGCGGGCGAGGCTCTCGGCGTACACGTGCAGCAGGCGATGCATCTCGCGCATCGCGTCCTCGGCGGCCCGGCGATCGGCGGCGGTGCGCAGGTGCTTCAGGATGGTCTTCTTCGTCTCGCCCGATTCTTCCTGCTCGACCGCTTCGTGCACGGCATAGTTCTGGCCGCCCCACTCCGGCCGGACGCCGTAGTGCTCGACGAGCGCCCGGCCGACGGTGCGGGCGATCTCGACCACCTCCTCTTCCAGGAGCGCGGTCGCGCAGAGTGCCGCGCTCCACGGCCGCTCGTGGGCCAGCTCGCGAAAGAAGCTCACGATGGCCGCCATCTCCGGCACGGCGACGATGCGGTCGTACGCGTCGCGGACATAGCCGAGATCGTCGCCGATCCGGCGGAAGAGCTCGTCGTGATCGGGCGTGGCGCCGACCTGGCCGCCGAGAAAGCCGAGGTCCTCGACTAGCAGGTGGCGGGCGCAGTCCTTGCGCACCTCGAAATCCTCGCAGCGCGTGTGGATGCCGCTGAAGATCCGGGGAAACCAGGCGATCAGCAGGTAGTGCTGGGCGATGTGCCCCCACACCTGCTCACGGCTCAAGGAGCCGGCGGCGAACCGCTTGAAGTACTCGGAGCGCCGGAACGGATTCTGCGCGAGCAGCTCCGCCGTCAGCGAGTCGAACCACTCCTCGGTCGTCATAAAGTCTCCTTCGGCCCCGGCGCGACGCTCGACGGCGGGCGCCGATAGCGGGTGGCGCGCTCGAACGCGTGGGCCACGCGGAGCAAGGTCGGCTCGGTCCACGCACGACCGAGAAACGTGAGGCCGATCGGTGTGCCCTCGGCGGTGTAGCCGGCCGGCACGATGACGCTCGGATAACCGGCCTTGGCGCCGATGGCGGCGCCGGACCATCCCGGAAATACCAGCGCATCGAGACGCTCGCTCGCCATCACCCGATCGATGCCGTCTTTCCTCGAGATCCTGAGGTCCTCCGCGCGGCTGCGGCGGTACGTCTCGGTGCGCAGCCCGTTCGTCGATTGGGCCGCGAGCAAGCGAATCTGACCGAAACGCAGCATCTCCTGCGGGCGGGCCTCGTTGAAGCGGATCAGCTCCCGGATCGAATGGACCGGCGACGCCTCACCGAGGCTTTGGAGATAGCGGTTCAGATCCCGCTTGAACTCGTACAGCATGACGTCGGAGCGGAAGTCGGTCACCTCACGCGCGGTGGCGATGTCGGCGGGATCGACGAGCGTCGCGCCGAGACCTCCGAGGGCGCCCAGCGCAGTATCGATCACGAGCGCCTCGGCGGGAGCCAGACGCTCGTAGAACACCGCGCGCGGGACGCCGAGCCGCAGGCCTTCCAGCCCGGTGGACGACAGAAGCTCCGAGTAGTCGCGCCGCGCGTGACGCCGGCTCGCGCGCGTGGCGCGATCGGCGGCGTCGACACCCGTCATCGCGCCCAGGAGGATCGCGGCATCTGCCACGGTCCGACCGAACGGCCCGGCCGTATCCTGGCTCGCCGCGATCGGCACGATGCCGGAGCGCGAGACGAGCCCGAGGGTGGGCTTCACGCCGACGACCGAGTTCCAGTTGGCCGGGCTCAGGATCGAGCCGGACGTCTCGGTGCCGACCGCGACCGTGCAGAGGCCGGCCGCGACCACCACGGCCGAGCCGCTGCTGGAGCCTCCGGGGCTGAGGCTCTCCCCGTACGGATTCTTCACCTGGCCACCCCGTGAGCTGTAGCCGGCGGGCATGTCGGTGGTCATGAAATTCGCCCACTCGGTCATGTTCGCCTTACCCAGAATCACCGCGCCCGCCTCGCGAAGTCGCGTCACCAGGAACGCGTCTCGCGGCGCGATACATTCCTTGAGGGCGAGCGAGCCGGCACTCGTGTGCAGCCGATCGGCGGTCGCGATGTTGTCCTTCAGGAAGATCGGAATGCCGTGCAGCGGCCCGCGGCTCGCGCCCGAGTCGCGCTCGCGATCGAGCGCTACGGCCATCTCGCGCGCCTCGGGGTTGACCTCGAGCACGGCGTTGAGCCGGGGACCACCCCGATCGTAGGCCTCGACGCGCTCGAGGAACCGCTCGGTCAGACGAAGGGAGGTCAGGCGACCCTCCTGCATCGCCGCCTGAGCCTCCGCAATCGTCGCCCAGCACGGATCGCTGTCCGGCGTCGTCGTCACGCCGGCGATTCTATCTCACGCGGACTCCTCGAGACGGCCGCTCGCTCACGATCGGGCGCCGACGACGACCAGCAGACCTCGCATCTCCGAGCGCGAGCGAGTATCATCGGCGGCATGACGTCGGAGATTCTTCTGGGCACGCGCGAAGGGCTCTGGCGGCTCGAGCGCGATCAGGCCTTCCCTGTAGAAGCGTTCACGGGGAAATCCCTCACGGCACTGGCCGTCGACGGTCCGCAGACATGGGTCCTCGTCGACGGCCGGACGCTCTGGGAAGGCCGCGACGCCGTCTGGACGCGACGCGCAACGATCGACGGGCTCGCGGGGACGTGTCTTGCGCCGACGCCGACCGGTCTCTTGATCGGAACCGAAGGAGCGCATCTCGTGCGCCTGCACGGCGACGCGCTGAGGCCGGTCGAATCGTTCGAGGCGATCGAGGGACGCGACGCGTGGTACACGCCCTGGGGCGATCCGGCCGACGTCCGCTCGATCTCGGCGGCCCGCGACGGCGCGCTCTTCGTCAACGTCCACGTCGGCGGCGTCGTTCGCTCACGCGACGCGGGCCGGACCTGGACGCCGACCGTCGACATCGAGAGCGATGTGCACCAGGTCCTCGCGCATCCGTCTCGCGGCGAGATCGTACTCGCCGCGGCGGCCGAGGGCTTCGGGATCAGTCGCGACGGCGGCGAATCCTGGCGCTTCCTCACCACCGGCATGCACGCACACTATCTGCGCGCGATCGCGGTCGGCGACGAGACGGTGCTCGTCTCGGCCTCGACGGGGCCGGGCGGCCGACGTGCCGCCCTCTATCGGGCGCGCCTCGATGCGGAAACCGCGTTCGAGCGCTGCACCGACGGCTTGCCGTCCTGGTTCGGTGACAACGTCGATACCAGCTGTCTCGCGGCGGCCGGCGGGGTCGTCGTGTGTGGAACCGAGGACGGGTCTGTGTTCCGTTCGGACGACGGAGGTGAGCGGTGGAGCCTCGCGGCCAAGGGCCTTCCGCCGATCACCGGCGTCGTGCTGCGATGACTCGAGCACGAGCGTCGATTGCCGGATTGCTCGGCGCACTCCTGCTCGTGGGCGCCGGCGCCGGTCCCGCACCGGCTCAGATGCTGATCGTTCCCGAAACCACTGGGCGCTACTTCCGGGTCGAGTTCGACGTGACCCACAATCGCAAGGGCTCGGCGGTCGAAGGCTATCTCTACAACGACTCCCGGCAGACAGCACAGCGAGTCCGCCTTCAGATCCAGCGGGTCGATGCCTCCGGTGGGGTCGTCGGCAGCTCGGCCGTCTGGGTGAACGGCGACGTGCCCATGGGATCCCGCGCCTTCTTCAGCGCGCCCGTGGCCGATGCGGCGAGCTATCGGGTCCAGGTGCTCTCGTACGATTGGTCCTGCTCGGGGGGTGGCGGAGGCGGCGGCGGGATGTAGTCTGCCCCTCGACCGACACGCGCTCGTGATCCACTCACCGCCTCTGTCCGTCGTTCTGCTCGTCTTCCTCTTCGCGCTTCTGATCTTTCTGGTCGAGATTCGCGTCCTGACGTATGCGTACCGCAAGATCGGCGTCAATCCACGCTATGCCTTCGCCGTGATGCTGCTCTCGCTGATCGGAAGCGGTGTCGATATTCCGCTCTTGTCGATCGGCCCCGGCTTCGCAGCCCGAGCGAGTCAAGGGACGCTGATCAGGCTCAACGTGGGGGGCGCCCTGATCCCGATCCTGGTCTCGCTGTACCTGCTGGTGCGCACGCGCATGCTCGGGCGGATGGCGATCGGCACCACCATCGTCGCGGCGGTCGTGCATAGCCTCGCCTACCTGGTTCCGGGTGTGGGCATCGCGGTGCCGATGATCGCGCCGCCGCTGGTGGCGGCCGGGGTCGGGCTGCTCCTGGCGTTCCGCCGGGCGCCGCCGGTTGCCTACGTCGCGGGCTCGATGGGTACCCTGATCGGCGCCGATCTCATGAACCTGGCGGAGATCACGCGTCTGGGCGTGCCATCCGTGTCGATCGGAGGGGCAGGCACGTTCGACGGCGTGTTCCTGACCGGGATCCTCGCCGGCCTGCTCGCCTGATCGCGAGCAAGACAGGCGAGACGGCCTCGTTCAGTCGGCCGGCTCGGTGGCGATCGCGGCGCTCAGGCGTCTCCCGCGATTGCCCATGGTTCGCCCTCGCGCGATCGTGAGCATCGCGGTCGCGCCGAACGCGTCGATGACGAAGTCGCGGGCGCTGCCGTGGCGAGAGGGCAGCATGGACTGGTGCGCTTCGTCCACGAAGGAGCACACCAGACAGATCGAGAGCGCCACCCACGCGGCGGTTCGTGGGCTCCGGCCGCCCACGCGGTGAAGCGCCTGATACCAGAGCAATGCCAGCACGGCGTACTCGGCCACGTGGGCGAGCTTGCGCAGCACCATGTGGATGGCCTGAAGGTCGGAGGGGGGAGCGCCGGGCATCAGGAGCCTCAGCAACGGCAGGACGAAGCGCCCCGTTTCCTGAGCGGCGAAGTACGCGCTTCCGAGGAGCAGAACCAGCACCAGCCAGAACGACGCGATCGCGAACCGGGTCCGAGTCATGCCTGCCAGCGTACAGCCCGGACCGCGCGCGCGCACGCACTTGGGCGCCTCGTGTGAGACGCCCAAGTGCGCACCGAAGCGATCAGCTGCCGGCCGCGGCCCCGCCGAGCTGCTTGTCCGCCGCCTGCGCGGCCCGCTGGAAGTCGCGTTCGCCGAATGAGTAGAGGTGCGCGCCGCCCATGAAGATCTGCGCCGCGATCTCGCGCGGCACGTTCTTCAGCAGATTCGTCGAGACGTGCGGGAAGTTCGAGTCGAAGTGCGGATAGTCGGTCGAGATGCACATGCGGTCCGCGCCGATGAGCCCGGCGGTCGCTTCGATCTCCGGCTCACTCCCCTCGACCGCCGCCCAGCAGTTGCGCCGGAAGTACTCACGCGGCGTCATCGACAGATACGGCGCGTGGGAGTCGCGATACTGCGGATAGTCCCACTCGATCCGCGAGAGAAGACCCGGCGCCCAGGAGTTCTGGGCCTCGAGGAAGCCGACCCGGAGCTTGGGATGAAACTCGAACACGCCCCCGATGATCATAGCGATCAGCGCCTGCTGCATCTCGATCCAGTGGCTGGCGACGTGGCGGTAGAACCGGTTCTCGCCGTAGAGATCGTTGAAGTACGAGTACCAGGCTCCCGTGCCCTCGTGGAAGCCCCAGGTCACGTCGAGCTCCTCGTGCAGGCTGTAGAGCGGATCCCAGTAGTTCGAGTGCCAGTAGTGGCCGTTGACGAGATTCGGCCGGATGAACGAGCCCACTGCGCCGAGCTCGCGCACGCACCGGACGAGCTCGCGCGAGGCCAGGTGCACGTCGTGCACGGGCAGCATCGCGACGAACTTCAGCCGCTCCGGGCTGTACCGGCAGAACTCGTGGATCCAGTCGTTGTAGGCCTGACAGAGCGCCAGCGAGAGCTGGGGATCCAGATTGTCGCGCGCGATGAGCGAGAGCCCCGTCGTCGGGTACAGCACCGCGATGTCGACGCCCTCCATCGCCATGCCCATCACCTGAGCTTCGGCGTTGTACTTGCGATCGATCGCGAAGTCCAGGCGGCCCGTGTCCGCGAGCCGCGACCCGGACAGCGGCTGGGTGCTGTGGGTGGTGCCCGGGCGGTTCCGTTTCCGGTATTGCTGCATCTCGGCGTCACGCGTCGTGGGCAGACCGTCGATGACGATCGTCCCCCGCCGCGCCCGGCCGTCGGCGCCCACCTGGAGCATCACGCGATCCTTGAACCGCGCGTCCAGGTAGCGGTCGAAGAGGTCCACCGGCTCCATGATGTGCATGTCGCAGTCGACGAAGCGTAGGCCGTCTTTCATCTCGTCCTCCCGAGCGTGGGCATGTACGCGCTGCAGGCCGTGGCGGCTTCCCCGCCGGCCGAGGCGCGCCCTACGAACACTGATGTCCCGCTGAGCCGCGACTATATCGTGCCGGGTGTTAGAGTCAAGCTAGCCGGGCGGCGCCCGGCAACAAGGAGGCCCCATGTGCGTCGATAACGACTCTCGTCCTCCCATTCATCCGATCGCCGGCGGCTCCGCCGGCTCGCGCGACCTCCGGCTCAGCTCGTCCGACGGCGCGCGCTTCATGGCTCACGCGGCGCGCGCCAGCAAGCCGACGGGCGCCGGGATGGTCGTCATCCCCGACGTGCGCGGGCTGCACCCCTACTACAAGGAGCTCGCCGACCGCTTCGCCGAGGTGGGCGTGGACGCCGTCGCGATCGACTTCTTCGCGCGGACCGCCCCCTCCGACGATCGAGGCGAAAGCTTCGACTTCATGTCGCACGTCCCCCAAACGAAGCCCGACACGCTTCAGGCCGACATCGCGGCGGCTGTCGCGCACTTGAAGAGCAAGGACGGCGGCGAGGTGCGCTCGCTCTTCTCGGTCGGCTTCTGCTTCGGCGGCGCGCTCTCGTACCTGCAGGCGGCGAGCGGGCTCGGCTACTCCGGCGTGATCGGGTTCTACGGCTGGCCGCTCGGTCTCAGTCGCTGGCCGGATCGGCCCAAGCCGATCGATGCCGTGCCGCGCTACACGTGCGGCGTGCTCTCACTCTTCGGCGGCGCCGATCAGGGAATTCCCCAGAGCGCCGTCGACGACTTCGACGCCGCGTGCCGGAAGGCCGGCGTGAAGCACGATTCGACGGTCTATCCGGGGGCGCCGCACAGCTTCTTCGATCGCAAGCAGACGGAATTCGCGGAGGCCTCGGCCGACGCCTGGAAGCGCGTTCAGGCGTTCGTCCGGCAGAACACCAAGGCCTAGTGTTGCGCCGAACGGCGGCCCGCGCGTCGGCGCTCGGGCTGCTCGCCACCCTCTTCCTCGCCGGCGGCCGGGCATCGGCTGTCGGCGAGGGTTTCTGACGTGGCCGACCGTCCGCACGTGGTCGTGGTGGGCGGCGGCTTTGGCGGGCTCAACGCGGCCCGCGCGCTCGCCGGTCGGCCCGTGCGGGTCACCATGCTCGACCGGCGCAATCACCATCTGTTTCAGCCGCTCCTCTACCAGGTCGCGACCGCGGCGCTGAACGCGTCCGACATCGCGGCGCCGCTCCGCTCGGTGTTACGCCGCGCTCGGAACGTCACGGTGCTCCTGGCCGAGGTGCAGCGAATCGACCTCGCTGCGCGGCGGCTCACCCTCGATCGCGGCGAGATGGGCTACGACGCGCTCATCCTGGCGGCCGGCGCCAGCCACTCGTACTTCG
This sequence comes from uncultured bacterium, assembly GCA_964450175.1. Lineage (GTDB taxonomy): Bacteria > Methylomirabilota > Methylomirabilia > Rokubacteriales > CSP1-6 > AR31. The sequence goes on from CAYVHH010000329.1 coordinate 10,612, forward strand.
GCCACGAGGACTGGGAAGCGTTCGCCCCCGGCCTGAAGACCCTCGAAGACGCACTCGAGATCCGCCGCCGGGTGCTCCTCGCGTACGAATCCGCCGAGCGTGAGACGGACGGCGCCGAGCAGCGAGCCCTGCTCACGTTCGTGGTCGTCGGCGGCGGTCCCACCGGCGTGGAGCTCGCGGGAGCGCTCGGCGAGATCTCGCGCCAGACCATCGCGCGCGATTTCCGCGTCATCGACCCGACCAAGGCCCGCATCGTCCTCGTCGAGGGCGGCGCCCGGATCCTCAGCGCCTTCCCGGAGTCGCTGAGCCGCCGCGCTCAGGACGCCCTCCAGCGCATCGGCGTCGAAGTGCGGACCGGCACGACCGTCACGCGAGTCACCGCTGACGCCGTCTGGCTCGGCGGTGAGCAGATTCGCGCCCGCACCGTCCTCTGGGCCGCGGGAGTCGCGGCGTCACCGCTGGCGCGGACCCTGGGCATCCCGCTCGATCGGGCAGGGCGCGTGCCGGTCGAAGCGGACCTCTCGATCGCGGGTCACCCGGAGGCGTTCGTGATCGGGGACATGAGCGTCTATCGCGGCCCATCGGGGGCGCCGCTCCCCGGCCTGGCCCCGGTCGCGATCCAGCAGGGCCGGCGAGCGGCGGACAACGCGCTGCGGCGTCTGAGCGGCCGGGCGACGCGCGCCTTTCGCTACCGCGATCGCGGAACCATGGCGACGATCGGGCGCGCCGCGGCGGTGGCGGTGGTCGGCGGCGTCCAGCTGTCGGGCCTGGTCGCGTGGCTGGCGTGGCTCTTCGTGCACATCATGTCCCTGGTCGGCTTTCGCAATCGCTTTCTCGTGCTGTTCGAGTGGGCCTGGGCCTACCTGTCCTGGCAGCGCGGCGCCAGGTTGATCACCGGACCCTGGCGCGGCCGCGACTGAGTTTGGAGCCCGCCGGCTGAGAAACGGCTCGAGCTAGGAATGCTGCGCTTCGAGACTGCTGAAGAACGCCTGGACGTGGGCGGCCCCCAGCGGGCCCGGTTGCACGCACGGGCGCAGGGCGCTGGTGACGCTATCGTAGGCGAGCTTACGGTAGCTCTCGAACTGCGCCTCGTCGTACCACTGATCGACGGTGGTCTGATGCGGGAAGTCGGGATTTTCGAGCTTGTACTGACGGACGTCGGCCGCATCGTCCGCCGTGACGGCCGGCTTCACCCACACGATGACGCCGGTGCGATCGGCCGCGTTCTGGGGGGCGAGGCCGAGCTGCTCCCAGTGCTCCTGGCGATAGAGGATCTTGCCGACGGTCACATGCCGGGTCGCGAGGCCGTTGTTCTGCGCGTGATCGAGGAAGCCCTGGACGCCCAGCGAGATTTCAGCGCCGAAATCGATGCGGCAGCGGCGGATCGCGTCGCCGAGGTCGGCGAAACACGGCCCAGGGTCGGCGCCGCAGTCGAGCAGCACGATGTAGCGGCAGCCGCGCTCGACCAGCGGATAGAGACCCGTGTTGTCGAAATGACCGCCGTCGGTCAGGTAGCAGTACGTCGACAGGTCCGTGGTCTGCGACAGCGCCTCGCTGAGGAGATAGAACGGCCACAGCGCCGCGAGGGGCTCGCGCCAGCGCGCGGCGAACGGCGTCGGAGCCCAGAAGCCGAGGCGCGCGTTGACGAGCGCCAGGAGCACCACGAGGGGCATGCTCGGAGTTCGTGAGCCCATGTTGGGGCTCGCGGCCGCGCCCGAGATTGCCGCGGCCGTGCCGAGCGTCAGCTCGCCGCCCATGTACTCGTCGGTCCGCCGGTAGCCCGTCCGCGCCGAGCCGCAGTAGTAGCTCGCGAGCACGAAGTTGGCGGCCGAGCGCTGAGCGGTCGCGAGATCGACGCTGGCCACCAGATTCAGGGTCGTGTTGACCAGGTGGTACGGCGCGCCGCGGTCGTGGTTGCACAAGCTCCGGAGCGGCACGTCGTCGCCGGGCACGGCGTCGGTCACCTGCTCGCCGCGGCGGTCGGCATTCGAGGCCCCGAGATACGCCCGGACCAGACGCGCTTTGTAGAACGCATGCATCGAGAGCCCGTTCGGATCCGACATCCAGCCCAGGCCCACCACGGCGGCGACCGCGAGCAGGATCTCCGCGACGCCGACGTAGAAGAGCGTGAACGTCACGCTATCGTCGTCGAAGCGCCACAGGAACATCGCCTGGCTGCCGCTGCCGACGATCGCGAGCGCGACGAGGCTCCACGCGCGGTAGTTGACGCCGGGCAAGCGTCTTCCTCGGAGCTCCGAGATGGCGAACACGAGCTGGACGACGGCTCCCGCGATCACCCCGTACGAGAGCGCCTCCGCGACGTCGAGGTCGATCGCGACCGCAATGATGCTCTTCCGCGCCGCATATGCCAGGAGCAGAACCAGGACGCCCAGCACGAGGTAGGGCGCAACCAGGAACATCAGCTGCGCGGTCCGGCTCTGCGGCTCGGCGCTGTCCTTGGCCCGACCGGACGGCGCGGCCTGGTAGGCGGTCCACGCCGCGCTCCCCGCCGCCACGAGGACCGCACCCCAGCCTCCGGCCTGACGCACCGCGGACCACGTCTGCCCCGTCTTCGGATAGAAGAAGAACCAGACGATCTCGTGGCCGAATCCGGCGACCGCCAGGCACAGCGCGAGCAGCACCGTGATCATGAGCAAGCCGCTGTTCCACTGGGCCAGGGTCGTCCGATGCGCATCGTGGGGGACGTGACCGTTCACCCGGGCCGTCGTCGACAGCTTCACGACGTGCGCGACGGCCACGAGCCCGACCGCGAGCAGGGACAGCCGCGGCACTGACAGCCACGAGGTGCCGGCCGCCGCGCCGCCGATTCGCGCCGCCAAGAACGCCGCGAAGCCGAAGAGCGTCAGCAAGCCGAACAGCGCCAGCCACGGTGTCGACGTGCCGTGGAGAAGCCACAGGATCGAGACCGCCGCCATGGCGGCCACGAGGATCACGAGCGGGGCTGCCGCGTATCCGACCCGTTCCCAAACCACCTGTCCGTGGGTCAGCTCGGCTTCCTCGCAAAAGGTCCACAGCACTTGATAGGTCACGTCGTCGCCCCCGGGCGTCGAGCACGCGAACCCCATCGCGACATCCCGGTCCCAGGCGACGAAGTAGAGCTGCGCCGCCATGACCACCACGAGCAGCATCGGGACCAGCACCAGCCAGTTGAAGACGAGGCTCCGCACGTAGAACGTGACCGCACGCCAGGTGTCCGCGCTCAAGGCGCCGCGGCGCGGCGTCAGATAGTTGGCGAAGAGACGGAGATGGTGAATCGGATCGCGCGCGGTCCGCGTCTCGTCCGTCGGCTTCGACGAATCCTGAGCGGCGAGGAGCGTGGACGGCCGCCGGCTCGGCTCGATGTCCTCGGCTTCGGGAAAGAGATCTCGCGGCCGCCGCTCGGCCCGCGACAGCCAGGCGCTCCACCAGGCCCCGGTGAAGCCGCCGCCGGACACCGTGGACACATAGTCGAAGATCCCGAGCAGGCCGAGCCGGTGGAGAGCCTGGAGTGCCCCGAGCCCGAACGTCGCGCTTCGGATGCCGCCGCCGGACATGGCGAGCCCCACGAGATTGTCCGTGGCGGGCGGAGCCGCCGTTGGCGGTGTCTGCGCCGCCGAGTGCGTCCGCTCGGCGCTCACGCCGGCTTGGACGGCCTGGAATCGCCCTTGCGGCCCCGTCCAAACGACCGCAGACGACCCACCAGCGAGTTCAACATGCTCGTGTCCGCCGGATGGCTGCGCCGGGCCAGCTCGAGCGCACGAGGGTCGACCTGTTCGTAGCCTGCATAGCCGGCGCGGTGGCGCCGGAGCACGATGGCCCACCGCTCAAGCACGAGCGGCGACACGGGGATCGATCGCTTCGGCGATTTTTCGTCGGCAGCGCGGGCGCGCCGATCTTCGAGCTCGAGGGGACGCCCCGACGGATGTAACGGTTCGGCCATGGCGTCTGTCGCCGATACTGGCACACTTGCCCAGGATGTCGCGCACTCTTATCGCCGCGCCATTGACATGACGGTTAGGCTAGGCTTCGCTTGGGTATGGACGCCGCGACCGAAAATCTGCTTCGCGACCTCGAAACCAGTCCAACCGACCTGAAGAGGCTCGTCATCAGCGCCCTCTGGCGGAATCGCACCGCCATCGCAATCGAAGCCGAAGCGATCGCACGCTGGGAGCGCGACGACCCGCGAAGCTGGTCGTCAGTCCAGGACTGGCTCCTCTCCCAAAACATCACGATCACAGTCCTCCGCAGCCGTCCCGCCACCCTGTCCTATCAGCTCCCCGCCTCGCCACCCGCCCCCCAACCCCCCGCCGCCAACCTCCCCAGCTGACGCAACCCGTCCCCCGGCGTCAATCGCCGCACTGCTCGAGTCCGACGAGTCCCGGCGTCCGCTCTTCGCCGACTCGTCTTGTGTCGATTCGTTTCGATTTCTAGGCTCATGTCACCAGGTGGTGGTCGCGGGGCGGCGCGTGGGTGGGGGGTGCGGGACCCGTTCCCTCCAAGCGCACGTCGGGCGCCGCGCGCCCAGATGGAGCCCCCCCGCCGCGGGCCACGCCCCCGCGCGCCGCGGGGCCCCCCCCCCCCCACCCCCGCCCCGCCCCGCGACCACCGCAAAAACCGCGTTTGCCAGTCGAGACGCGAAGCGGGTAGTCTGGGCAGGCGTCGCGCGGGGCTCCAGCCCGCGCGGCGAAGGAGCTTCCGCCAACGTGAGCATGTCAACCGGCACCTGGACCACAGAGACCATTCCGATCGGCGGAGTCGCCATGCAGCTTGCCCGGGCAGGCGACGGTCCGCCTCTTCTGGTGCTGCACCACGACATCGGCACACTCGCGCGTCTGCCTTTTTACGACGCGCTCGCCCGCCGCTTCACCGTGCTCGTGCCGTCGCACCCCGGGTACGACGGATCCGAGCGACCGCTGTGGATGCGCAACGTTCGCGACCTCGCGGCCGTGCATCAGTGGCTGCTCGGCGAGCTCGCGATCACGCGCGCGCCGCAGTCCGTCACGGTCGTCGGGCTCGGCTTCGGCGGCTGGGTCGCGGCGGAGATGGCGACGCAGGCGCCGCGGGCGTTCCGCAAGTTGGTCCTCGTGGGTGCGATGGGTCTCAAGCCCGACCGCGGGGTGATCGCTGACCAGGCGCTGGTTTCGTATATCGACTACGTGCGGCTCGGCTTCAGCGACCAGAACGCCTTCGACCGGCTCTTCGGCGCCGAGCCGGAGACCAGCCGGCTCGAGCATTGGGATCTGAATCGCGAGATGTCGTTTCGCATCGCGTGGAAGCCCTACATGTACAACGCGTCCCTGCCGCATCTACTCGGCGGCATCGCCACGCCCACCTTGGTCGTCTGGGGACGCGACGATCGCGTGGTGCCCCTCGAATGCGGCGAGCGCTACGCCAAGACGCTCCCGCGCGCGCGCCTCGAGATCATCGAGGGGGCCGGACACTTCGTCGAGATGGAGAAACCGACCGAGCTCGCGCAGCTCGTCACCGATTTCGTGAGCCAAGGAGACGCCTGATGCATCTCATGTACTTCACCGAGCAGCCGATGTCGGCATACCCGGAGGCCGAAGGCCGGGCGTTCGGGGCCACCGCGCTCATGTTCTCCAACCGTCACTTCGATCCGGCCGCGGGCAGCCGTCTCTACAACGAGTACCTCGAGCACTACCGGCTGGCCGAGAACGTCGGCTTCGACGGCATCATGCTCAACGAGCATCACAACGCGCCGTTCTGCATGCAGGCCAAGTGCAACGTCTTCGCGTCGATCCTCGCCGCGACGACCCGGCGTGTGAAGATCGTCCTGCTCGGCAATCCGCTTCCGCTCGCCGACAACCCCGTGCGGCTCGCCGAAGAGCTCGCGATGATCGACATGGTCTCGCGCGGGCGGCTCGTGTCCGGCTTCGTGCGCGGTGGCGGCCAGGAGCAGCTCGCCACCGGCGTCAACCCCGCCTTCAACCGCGAGCGCTTCGAGGAAGCGCACGAGCTGATCGTGCGGGCGTGGACGCAGCCCGGGCCGTTCCGGTGGGAAGGTGCCCACTATCAGCATCGCGTCGTGAACCCGTGGGCGGTGCCGCTCCAGAAGCCGCACCCGCGGGTCTGGATCCCGGGCGTACTCAGCAAGGAAACGATCATCTGGGCGGCGAAGAAGCGCTACCCGTACATCGCGCTGAGCACTGCGATCGACGCGACCAAGAAGATCTGGGAGCTCTACGATTCGGTCGCGCAGGAGACGGGCTACGCCGGCGGCCCCGAGTACCGCGGCTATCTCCAGCGGTGCCACGTCGCCGAGACCGAGGAGAAGGCCCTGGAGAACGCGCGGCAGTTCATGTGGATGCAGGGCGAGTTCACCGGCCTGGCGCACCCGGTCTGGTCGACGCCATCGGGCTATTTCTCGCCTTCGATCCGGACGCAGTTCGTCGAATACGCGGTCGGGCGCCGATCCAATCCCCGCGGCTCGTCGTTCGAGGACCAGATCAACAGCCAGATGATCGTGGCGGGCACACCCAAGACCGTCATCCCGAAGCTCCGGCGGCTGCTCGAAGAGACGCGGCCGTCCATCCTCGGCTTCTGGGCGGCCGACGGATTCGTCTCGAGCGCGGATACCCGGACGTGCATCCGGCTCATGGGCGAGGAAGTGCTGCCCGCCTTGAGAGAAATCGGAAAAGAGCTCGGCCTCTGGAGCCCCTTCGAGGCCAATGCACCTGTGAGCATGGCCTTCCCTGAGTCGGCGGCACCCGCCAGCGAGCGCACCGCCGCCCGGCTTCCAACACCGCTGGAGGTGTCCTGATGCCTCGTCGCTCGTGGCTCGGCGTCCTTCTCGTCGTCCTCCTGGCCCTGTCGGCTGCGACTCCCGCTCTCGCGGCACCGGAGCCGGGCACGATGGTCTGGGGCGTCCACGTGACCCTCGTCTCGCGCTGGCTCGATCCCGGTGACACCGAGGCGCTCATCACACCCTTCATGGTGCTGTACGCGCTGCACGACGCCCTGGTGAAGCCGATGCCCGGCAACATCAGCACGCCGAGCCTCGCGGAGTCCTGGACGGTCTCCAAGGATGGAATCACGTACGACTTCATGTTGAGAAAGAACGCCAAGTTCCACAACGGCGATCCGGTGACCGCCGAGGACGTCAAGTT
>CAYVHH010000330.1:0-9924 GCA_964450175.1 uncultured bacterium
TGGCCGCCGTACGTCTTCGCCTCGCGCAGGATTCCTTCCTGCTGGAAGCCGTTACGCCTGAGCGCGTTGATGCTGATCACGTTGTAGGCGAACACTTTCGCCTCGACCCGCCGGATCTCGAGCGCGTCCATCGCCCACGAGAGCGCCAGGCGCGATGCCTCGATCCCCCAGCCCGCCCGCAGGGACCGCGGGTTCACGATCGCCGTCTCCAGGAAGGCGAACCGCTCGACGAGGTGGACGTCGAAGAGCCTGACGAACCCGACCGGCTTCGCGTCCGATCCGGACGGCACGACGACCAGCGTGAGCGCGGCCGGATCGTTCAACACCCGCGCGACGAAGTCCGGATGATAGGGGCCGACCTGCCGACAGAGATAGAGCAGGCTGCTCCCGACCATCTGATCGAGGAGCGAATCGTTCGCCCAGTCGCCGAACGTCTCGAGCTCGTCCCAGGTCGGCGGCCGCAATCCAAGCCGAGACGTGCTCGCCAGGAACCGCGGAGTCGGAGGCAGAGCGTCGGGCGGCACGTGCGGCGCCGCGGTCGCAGGCCCAGCGCCGATTCCCTCGAGCGGGAGCTCGTCGAGCAGGCAGGCCGAGAGCAGGGCGCGGTAGACCGCCGGGCTCGGCAGAATCGACATCTCGACACCGAGCGCCTCTGCGCGGCGTGCCGCCTGAAGGAGCACGGCCAGGCCGGCGACGTCCGTCGCCTTCACGTCCTCCAGATTCAGCCACAGACGCGACGGGCCGAGCGCCATGCCGGCCCGCAGCCGCTGGCAAAAGGCCGGCAGGGCGAGGCTCGTCAACCCGTCGTGGACAACGATCTCGATCTCGGATGCACCAGGCATTGGGACCCCCCGAGGTTGAAGTGCAAGAGGGGCACCAATCCGGAATGCGCGTCCAAGTGGCGATCGTTACGTACCTCGGTCGATCACCGCGCTCCGGTGCCGATCTGGACTGGCTCCGGCCTGACCAGGCCGTGTGAGAATTCTGGACATGATCGAGAGGAGCGGCCTGTGCGCCGGCTGCACTCACGTCAGGGTGGTCACCTCGGCCAGAGGCACCTCGTTCGTGTTATGCGGCTTGAGCCGTGTCGACGAACGATTCCCGAGGTACCCGAGCTTACCGGTCGTGACCTGCGTCGGCTTCGAGGCGACCGAGCCGCCGGGAGAGGCTCAGGGCCACCAGAGGTAGAAGAATCCGGGGCCCGAGCCCATGACCGACGCGAGCCGGGAGACGGTTGCGTCGAGGCTGCCGGAGGGCCCTTCGGATCGTGCGTAGTAGGTCGCGCGATACTCCGACGGGCGCTGATACACCACGACCTTGACCTGCTCGACCCCGATCGCCTTGCGCGTGAGCTCGAGCGCGTCGTCCATGTAGCCGATCCGGTCGATGAGCTTGAGCTCGAGCGCCTGCTGCGCGGTGTAGACGCGGCCGTCGGCGATGCGCTTGGCGGTGTCCATCGGGATCTTGCGCGACTCGACGAGCCGCGCGAGGAACTGGCCCTGCAGCCCGTCGATCACGGACTGGAAGATCTGATGCTCCTCCGGCGTCAGCGCCCTGAAGGGGCTGCCCATGTCCTTGCGCTCGCCCGACTTGATCGCCCCGGCCGCGACGCCGAGCTTTTGCAAGAGTCCTTCGGCGTTCACCGTCACCATGATGACGCCGATCGACCCGGTGACCGTCGTGGGATGGGCGACGATCGTGTCGGCACCGAGCGCCACGTAGTATCCGCCCGAGGCGGCGACATCCATCATGACGGCCACGACCGGAACCTTGGCGGTGCGCTTGAACAGCTGGAGCTCTTTGAACATGATGTCGGACGCCGTCACCGTCCCGCCCGGGCTGTTGATGCGGACGATGACCGCCTTGACGTTCGAGTCCTCGGCGGCCTTCTTCAGCTCCTCGCGAAAGCGGACGAGCAGGCCGACGTGCGGCGTCGGCGCGCCGATGACGAGCGTCTGCGACTGACCTTCCTCGGAGAGAAATCCGGAGACGTCCGTCAGCAGGACCTTCGTCCGGCCGCTGCCTTCCACGGTCCGCTCCTCGAGGGGCTTGATCCGTGGCGTCAGATCGACCGAGATCAGCGAGCAACCGGTCGCGAGCACGAGGGAGACGAGCAGGGTCACCGTGCGCATGGCGCGAGTATACCGCGAGGGTTGATCCCGGCTCGCCGGCTCTGTGATAATCGCCACGTCATGAGCGCCGACTCCTTGCTGACGATCGACGACGTGCGCGCCGCCGCGCAGCGGCTCGCCGGCCGCATCGACCGCTCGCCGGTGCTCTCCTCGGCGGCGTTCGACGACGCGAGCGGCTGTCGCGTCTTCTTCAAGTGCGAGAACCTCCAGCGCGCCGGCTCGTTCAAGATCCGCGGAGCCTTGAACAAGCTCCTGACCCTCACGGCTGCCGAGCGGGCGCGTGGCGTCGTCGCGTACTCGTCGGGCAATCACGCGCAGGGCGTGGCGCTCGCGGCCCGGATGGTCGGGACGACCGCCGTCATCTGTATGCCGACGGACGCGCCGGCCCTGAAAATAGACGCGACGCGCGGGTACGGGGCCGAGGTCGTCTTCTACGACCGCCTGAAGGACGACCGCGCCGCCGTGGCGCGGCGCCTGGTCGACGAAACGGGCCGCGTGCTGGTGCCCCCGTATGACGATCCCGCGATCATGGCCGGGCAGGGGACCGCGGCGCTCGAGCTCTTCCAGGACGTGCCGGCGCTGGACGCGATCGTCACCCCGGTCGGCGGCGGCGGCCTGATGGCCGGATGCAGCACGGTGGCGCGAAGCCTGTCGCCGGGGATCACCGTTGTCGGAGTCGAGGCCGATACGGCGAACGACACGTATCTCTCGCTGAAGAAGGGAGAGCGGGTCACGATTCCCCCGCCGCCGACGATCGCCGACGGGATTCGCCCGCAGAGCCCGGGCGAGCTCACGTTCCCGATCCTCCGCGAGAACCTGAGTGAGGTCGCGCTGGTCAGCGACGAGGAGATCATCGCGGCGGTCCGGTTCCTGGCGCTCCGCGTCCGCGTGATCGCCGAGCCCACTGGAGCCGTCGGCGCCGCGGCGGTGCTGAGTGGAAAGCTCGCCCGCGGCGCGCGAGTCGGCGTGGTGCTCTCCGGCGGGAACGTCGATCCCGGACTGCTGATCCAGATTCTGCAGGGCCGCTGAGCCGGCGCTCAGCGGGCGTGGAAGGCTGGAATCACCTCGGCGGCGAGCCGTTCGAGCTGCTCGAGCATCCGCTCCGGCGGACACATCGGTCGCAGGATGAACTTCGACCCGCCGCCCTTCACGTACTGCTCCAGCCGTTCGGTGACGAGCTCGGCCGGGCCGAACGCCGTACAGGCGTCGAGAGTCGGCGCGTCGACACGCCCCCGCGGGATGAACGGCAGGGCGAGCGAGCGCGCGACCGCGGGGTCGGAGTCCAGGCAGAACTGCACGAGCGTCCCGAAGTGGTCGCCCGGCACCTCGCGCCCGGCCTCGGCGGCGAAGCCGAGCGTCTTGTCGACGCCCACGCGGAACTGATCGGGCGTGATGAACGACGGGATCCAGCCGTCTCCCATCCGTCCGGTCCGGCGCATCGCGGCCTCGCTGTTGCCGCCGACCCACAGCGGCATCGGCTGCTGGATGGGACGAGGCAGCACCGTGATGCGGTCGAGGCGCCAGAACTCGCCCGCGAACGTGACCTCGGACTCTTCCCAGCACCGCCGCATGACCTGGATCGCCTCGTCGGTGCGCCGCCCGCGCTCCCGGAACGGCACGCCCGCCGCCAGGAACTCGCGTTCCTGCTCGACGCCGATACCGACGGCAGGGAGGATCCGGCCGCCCGAAAGATAGTCGAGCATCGCGATCTGGCGCGCCGCGAGCACGGGTGACCTGAACGGCGCGATCAGCACGCTCGGTCCGAACTTCAGCCGACGTGTCCGGGCGGCCACCGCGGCCATCGTCGTCATCGGCTCCAGGACCGGAAGCGGCGACGACAGCCGGTCCGAGAACCAGATCGAATCGATCTCGGTCCTCTCGCAGACGTCGATCAATCGCCAGAAGAAGTCCAGCCCTTCTCTGGCCGGGCCGGCCGGCCACGGCCCGGGCATGATGCCGATCCGGTACTTGATCTGCATCGGGCTAGAACATCGAGAAGTCTTCGGCCTTCTCGGTGAGGAACTCGAGGAGCGCCGGCGTGCCTTCCTGCGTCTTCTTGATGGCGCGCCGGATGGCCGGGACGATCTCGCTCGGCTCGGACACGCGCTCGCCGTGACCACCGAACGCCCGCGCCATGGCCGCGTAGTCGCCGCTGATATCCGTGGAGCGGTACTTGGCCGTGGCCGTCTTCATGATCTTCAGCTCGATCGCCATCGAGAAGTTGTTGAGCAGGATCGAGAGGATCGGGATCCGCTCCCGGACGGCCGTCTCGAAGTCCATCCCGGTGAAGCCGATCGCGGCGTCGCCCCAGACGTTCACGCAGAGTTTCTCGGGCGCGGCGAGCTTCGCGCCCATCGCGAGGCCCAGACCGTAGCCGAGCTGGGTGGTCTTGCCCCACCCGATGTAGCTGAGCGGCGCGATCGGCTCCCAGAACGGCGAGATCTGATCCCGCGGGCTGCCAGCGTCGTGGGTGATGATCGTATTGGCGACATCGACCGTGTGCATCAAGTCCCAGATCACACGGTAAGGGGAAAGCGGCTTCGTGTCCTGCGTGAGCCGCGGGGTCCACTTGGCCAGCCACTCGCTCTTGAGGTTCTTGATCTCTTGTGTGACCGCCGAGAAGCGGCCGCGTGGCCCGCCCTTGAGGCGATCCTTGACCTCGACCAGCAGCGCCTGGAGGGTGAGACCGGCGTCGCCGACCAGGGCGAGGTCGGCCGGCACGTCCTTGTTGATGTCTGTCGGATCCAGGGTCGCGTGGGCGATCTTCTTGCCCTTCGGCATCGCGACGCCGTAGTTGGTCGTGGCGAAACTGCAGCCGATTCCGAAGATAAGGTCCGCGTTCGTGAGGAAGTGGTGGAGCTGTTTCGAGATGGAGCGGCCGCCGGAGCCGAGCGACAGCGGGTGGTTCTCCGGAAACGCGCTCTTGCCCTGGAGGCTCGTCGTCACCGGCGCTTCCAGGAGCTCGGCCAGGTCGCGGAGCACCTGCCACGCCCGTGCGTAGTGCACGCCCTGCCCGGCGTAGATGACGGGCCGCTGGGCGGCCACGAGCGCGTCAGCGACTTTCGAGACGTCGCGGGGATCCGGCGCCGACTTGAGCCGCGGCGTCGGCGTGTAGTTGATCGGCTCCGGGACGTCCTCTCTGAGCAGATCGACCGGGAACTCGATCAGTACCGGCCGCGGGCGACCGTTCTTGACCTGCGTGAACGCGCGGCGCATCGCGTCGACCACCGCGTCGGGGACGATGACCTGCTCGCACCACTTCGTCACGTGCTGGAAGTTCAGAAACGAGTTGAAGTTGGGCTGGATGTTCGTAATCCGCCGCGGGTAGCCTCCGGGGAGGACGATGATCGGCACCGAGTCGCCGTAGGCCTGAGCGACGCCGCCGAAGGCGTTCTCCGAGCCCGGGCCGTGCTGCATCGCGAACACGCCGACCCGATCGCCCGACGAGATGCGGCTGACGGCGTCGGCCATGTGCAGACCGGTCCGCTCCTGGCGGACGATGATCGTGCGGATGTCGGTTTCCGCGGCGGCTTCGATGATCGGGTTGACGGGATATCCGATGAGAAACTTCACGCCCTCACGCTTGAGGATTTCCGCGACGGCCGCTGCTGCCTTCATGGTCCACTCTCCCAGGTCGAGTCGGAAGCTCGAGATTGCCCCGCGCCGGGGCGCAAGTCCGTCATATCCTACGCCAGGCCCGCAAGGCGGGGGAGGTCTAAGATGACTCGCGACGAGCTCAAGCGACGTGTCGACGAGGCGATCGAGCGCCACGCCGACGAGATCATCGAAGTCGGCGAGACGATCCGGCGCCATCCGGAGCTGGGCTTCAAAGAGTCGCGGACAGCGGCGCTCGTGGAGTCGAAGCTTCGCAAGCTCGGCCTGACTCCGCGAAGCGGGCTCGCGCTCACCGGCGTACGGGCCGACGTGGCCGGCACACAGGGCCCGGGCCCGACCTTCGCGCTCCTGGGCGAGCTGGACGCGCTGGTCGTGACCGGTCATCCCGAGGCCGATCGGACGACGGGCGCGGCGCACGCCTGCGGCCACAACGCCCAGATCGCCGGGCTGATCGGCGCGGCGATCGGGCTGGTGACGACGAAGGCCTTCGAGCACCTCGCGGGGCGCGTGACCCTGATGGCCGTTCCGGCCGAAGAGGGCGGCGATCTCGAGTGGCGTCTCCACGAAGTCCGCGAAGGGCGACTCGAGTTCCTCGGGGGCAAGTGTGAGCTCCTGCGTCTGGGACATCTGGACGATGTCGACATGGCCATGATGATCCACACGACGTCGCGTCCCGAGGACGGCCCGGCGTGCATTCCGGGCTCCAACAACGGGCGCTTCGGCAAGACCGTGCGCTTCGTCGGGCGCGCCGCGCACGCGGGCGGGGCCCCGCACATGGGCGTCAACGCGCTCTACGCGGCCCAGATCGCGCTGGCCGGAATCAACGCGCTCCGGGAGACCTTCCGCGACGACGACACGATCCGCGTACACCCGATCCTCACCCACGGCGGCTCGCAAGTGAACGTCATCCCCGGCGAGGCGCGCCTCGAGACCTACGTGCGGGGCCGCACGCTCGAGGGAATCCGCGACGCCAACCAAAAGGTCGATCGCGCGCTCAGAGCCGGGGCCCTGGCTCTCGGCGCCGAGGTCGAGATCGAGACGCTTCCGGGCTACCTCCCGCTTCGCACCGACGCGACGATGGCGCGCGCCTTCCGCCGCAACGCCGAGGCACTCTTCGGAGCGGGTGAGTGCCGCGAGGCGGGGCACCGCGCCGGCTCGACGGACATGGGCGACCTGAGCCAGGTGATCCCGGTCCTGCATCCGTACATGGGCGGTGCCCGCGGCACCGGGCATGCGGCCGACTACGAGATCGTCGACCGGCATCTGGCGTACGTGATGCCGGCGCGGGCGATGGCGGCCATGGCGGTCGATCTCCTCTGGGACGGCGCCGTCGGCGCCAAAGAGGTGGCGGCGAAGGCGGCTCCGGGCATGACCCGCAAGGCGTACGTCGAATTCCAGCGAAGCGTGCGCCGACGCGAGGTCTATCGAGGCATCTAGGCCGTGTGAGCCCGACCGCTCGGGGTTGATTCTCGGTCGGCACGCCCGTAGAATGAACCGCGGTTCATTCAGAATTCATGCGCGATCCCGACAAGCCTCAGCAGATCATCGACGCCGCGATCCGCGTCTTCGCGCGCAACGGCTACTACAACTCGCGCGTCTCGGACATCGCCCGCGAGGCCGGCATCGCGAGCGGCACGATCTACCTGTATTTCAAGACCAAGGACGAGATCCTGGTCACGCTGTTCCGCGAGAAGATGGCGGAGTGGGTGGCGTCCGTACGCCGGGAGGTCGCGGCCGAGCGTGACCCGCTGGCGAAGGTCCGGAAGATCGTGGCCCTCCATTTCCGGGTGCTCGAGGAGAATCCCGAGCTCGCCGAAGTCCTCCAGGTCGAGCTCCGGCAGGGCCAGAAGTTCTTCAGGGGGGCGTCGGCGCACGAGGTCTCGGCTTACTTCGGCGTGATCAACGACGTCCTGGAGGAGGGCGCGGCCTCGGGGCAGATCCGCCGCGACCTGCCGGTGAAGATCGCCACCAAGATGCTCTTCGGCGCGATGGATCAGCTCGCCACCTCGTGGGTCCTCGGCAAGCGCGCCTATCGCCTCACCGAGGCGGCCGAACCCGTCGCGACAATCTTTCTCCAGGGAGTTTGCGCTCATGGCGTTTGAGACTCTGCTCTTCGCGCGTGAGGAGAGCTTCGCGGTCATCACGCTGAATCGTCCGCCCGCCAACGCGATCAGCGTCGAGCTCGTCCGGGACCTCAACGCGGCGCTCAACTCGGTGGAGAACGACGAAGCCGTTCGCTCGGTGATCATCACCGGCGCGGGCGATCGCATCTTCTGCGCCGGCGCCGATCTCGGGTCGGCCTTCTCCGGCGACGACGTCGACACGTTCATCCGGTTCGGCAACAGTGTGATGCGGAAGATCGAACGGTTCCCCAAGCCGGTCATCGCGGCGGTCAACGGCCACGCGCTCGGCGGCGGCTGCGAGATCGCGATGGCCTGCCACTTCCGGCTCGTCAAGGAGGGCGCGCGGATGGGGCAGACCGAGTCGAACCTCGGGATCACGCCGGGCTTCGGGGGCTCGCAGCGAATGCCGCGTCTCATCGGCCGCACCAAAGCCCTCGAGTTCCTGATCCTGGGCACGCAGATTCCGGCGCCGGAGTGCCTGGCGCTCGGCCTCGCCAACAAGCTCACGAAAGAGGGCGAGACGCTCAACGACGCCAAGGCGCTCGCGCGGATGATCGCCAAGCGGCCGCCGATCGCCACCCGGCTCATCATCGAGGCGGTTGACGAAGGGCTCGAGGCGCCGATCGACAAGGCCATCGACATCGAGGTCCGCGCCTTCCTCAAGACCCTCAAGACCGAGGACGCCGCGGAGGGCATCCAGGCGTTCTTCGCCAAGCGCGAGCCGAGCTTCAAGGGCAAGTAGATGGACCTCGGCATCCGCGGCAAGGTCGCGCTCGTGACGGGCGCCGCGCGGAGTCTCGGCAAGGCCGATGCGCAGTCACTGGCCGCCGAGGGTTGCGCGGTCGCGATCCTGGACCTCGATGGCGACGGCGCCGCCGGAGCGGCCGGCGAGATCGAGGCGTCGGGCGGGCGCGCTCGCGGCTACGCCTGCGACATTCGCGATTCGGCCCAGATCCAGGACGTCGTGAGCCGCGTCGAGCGCGACCTCGGCCCGGTCGACATCTGCGTGAACAACGCCGGGCTGATCTACACCGTGGCGCAGCTCAAGGACATGAGGGATGAGGAGTGGGAGCTGAACCTGGCGGTGAACATCACGGGAACGTACAAGGTGACCAAAGCAGTGTTCCCGGGGATGCGCGAGCGGCGCTGGGGGCGGATCGTCTGCATGGCGTCGATCGCCGGCCTCATGGGCGGCTTCGGTCAGACCGCATACGCGACCAGCAAGATCGGGCTGATCGGCTTCGCCAAGTCGGTGGCGCTCGAGGGCGCCCGCTACAATGTGACGTGCAATGCGATCGCGCCCGGGATCATCGCGCCCAACGCGAAGCTGAGCCCGCTCTACGAGCGGATGGTCAAGCGGGTCGCCATGCAGCGCGAGGGGGAGCCCGAGGACGTGGCCAACGCCGTGGCCTTTTTATGCTCCGAGCGCGCGCGCTACATCACCGGTGCGGTGCTCACGGTGACCGGGGGAATGGACCTCTTTACGTTTTGACGGCCGACTGTCGGGTGCCGGCGCCCCGGCAAGACACTCCGACGCGAAATCAGACACGAGGAGACAGGAGGACACGATGCCGACGGTGAAGGAGACGTTCGACGGGATGGCTTCGCGGTTTCGGACCGACAAGGCGGCCGGGACCAACGCGGTGATCCAGTACGACGTGAGCGGCGACGGGGGCGGCACCTGGCATGCCGTCATCAAGGACGGCGCGTGCACCGTCAAGCCGGGAGCCGGCACGAACCCGACCCTGACCCTCCAGATCTCGGCGCAGGACTGGCTCGACATGCTCTCGGGCAAGCAATCGGGTCAGATGCTGTTCATGTCGGGCAAGCTGAAGGTCAAAGGGGACATGGGGCTCGCCCTGAAGCTCGGCTCGATGTTCCAGATGTAGGGACGAACCCCAACCCAAGGAGCCCGCTGACATGGCGCAGGAGCGCTTCGCGGACGTCGTCGAGCGGTTCACCAGCGGATTCGCCGCGGATGCGCCCGCCGCGACGATCAAGCAGTGGCAGGAGGAGCTCGAGCGGGGATTCCGCCGGCTCCAGAATCTCCACCA